>NZ_JBIUBV010000011.1:0-217737 GCF_044548405.1 Streptomyces sp. NPDC052040
CCCCGCGGGCCCGGGGGTGGGGGGGGGGGGGGGGGGGGGGGGGTGTGGGGGGGGGGGGGGGGGGGCGCCCCCGCGGGGGGGGGGCCCGGGGCGGGGGGGGGGGGGCCGGGGCCCCGGCCCCCCCCACCCGTCCGTCCCGCTTGGCCTGCCGGTCGGTCCCTGCTCCCTGCTCCCTGCTCCCTGCTCCCTGCTCCCTGCTCCCTGCTCCCTGCCGGTCCTACTGGTCGGAGGAGAAGCGCACCGCGCCCGCGGGGATCCTGGCGTCGCACCAGACGCGTACGCCGTCGCGGAGTTCGTTGTCCGCGCCGACCACGGCGCCGTCGCCGATCACCGCGCCGGTGATGACCGAGCGCTCACCGATGCGGGAGCGCGCGCCGATCAGGGAATCGGTGATGACCGCACCCGGTTCCACGACCGCCCCCGGGAGCAGAGTGCTGCCGGAGATCCGGGCGCCCTCGCCGACGGAGGCGCCCTCGCCCACCACCGTGCCGCCCGTCAGCTTGGCGCCCGTGGCGACCGATGCCGTCGGCAGGATCAGGCGGTCGCCGCAGCGGCCGGGCACCGCGGGCGAGGGGGCGCGGCCCAGGACCAGGTCCGCCGAACCGCGCACAAAGGCGGCCGGGGTGCCCAGGTCGAGCCAGTAGGTCGAGTCCACCATGCCCTGGAGATGGGCGCCCGCGGCCAGGAGGTCGGGGAAGGTCTCCCGCTCCACCGACACCGGGCGGCCCACCGGGATGGTGTCGATCACCGAGCGGCGGAAGACATAGGCACCGGCGTTGATCTGGTCGGTGACGATCTCCTCGGGGGTCTGCGGCTTCTCCAGGAACGCCGTGACCCGGCCCGTCTCGTCGGTGGGGACCAGGCCGTACGCCCTCGGGTCCGTCACCTTGGTGAGATGGAGGGAGACGTCCGCGCCCGTCGTCTCATGGGTGCGGACCAGGGCCCGGATGTCCAGGCCCGTGAGGATGTCCCCGTTGAAGATGAGGACCGGCTCGTCGGGCCCCGAGTGGAGGCGGTCCGCCACATTGCGGATGGCGCCGCCCGTGCCGAGCGGCTCCTCCTCCGTCACGTACTCCAGCCGGAGGCCCAGCGCCGACCCGTCCCCGAAGTAGGGCTCGAACACCTCAGCGAGGTAGGAGGTGGCGAGCACGATGTGCTCGACGCCCGCCGCCCTGGCCCGCGCCAGCTGATGGGTGAGGAACGGGACCCCGGCCGCCGGAACCATGGGCTTGGGGGTGTGCACTGTGAGCGGGCGTAGCCGGGTGCCTCTGCCGCCGACCAGGAGGATCGCTTCTGTCACCTGTCGTCTCTGCTTCCTGCCGGGACCGGCCGAACTGTCCATCGGCCGGCCAGTGTATGCAGACCGTGTTATGAGGACCGCTAAAGGCGTTATGAGGACCGTGAGAGGTGCCTTCGACGACAGTGGGGTGTCCTTCGACGGCTGTGGGGGGGGAGATGTCCCCCGCACACCTTCGCGCGGTTGGTCTCGTACGGCGGTCTGCGGACCGTCGTGCGGTGGCGTGGCGTCACCGCACGACGTCGTGAGGGCGGTCCCGTACGGCGTCCGGCGACCGCCCCGTCCTCAACGGCCCTGGTAGCGGGCCGCCATGGAGCGGATCTGGCCGAGTTCACCGTAGAGCAGCCTTCCGGGGCACTCCGTGGCGAATCCGTCCCGATGACCGGAGATCACGTTCAGTCGTACGTTCTCACCCTTTGCGTAGAGATTGCCACCCGCGGACAGCAGATATGTCTTGGCACGCGGATCCATGCCGAAGAGGCCGAGCTTCCACGCGGTGAGCCGGGCGAGGGCGTCCACCGCGGCGGCCGAGGGGGCGGTACTGCTGTAGGTCCCGATGACGGCGATCCCCGTGGTGTCGCCGTTGAACCCGAGGGTGTGGGCGCCCATGACGGGCTTCTCCACGCCCCCCGCACGTCCCTCGTAGATGTTTCCGCACTTGTCGACGAGGAAGTTGTAGCCGATGTCCCGCCATCCGTTGCTCACCACGTGGTAGCGGTAGATGCCGCGGATGACGGAAGGGGCCTGGGCGCAGGTGTAGTTGTTGCCCGTGGCGGTGTGGTGCACAAAGGCGGCCTTCACGGTGTCCGTGTAGAGGAAGTCGTCCTCGCGCAGGCTCTCGTCGGCCCCCCAGCCGCTGCGGGAGACGATGGGCGGGCGCGGGGCGGTGTACTGCCGAAGTCCCCCGCGCTCGTCCGGCGCGCCGGTTCCGCCCGCCGCGGTCCCCGCTTTTGTCCCCGCTTCTGCCCACGCCTTGGTCGACGCCGCCGACGGTCCGTCCGGTTCCGTCTGCCCCGCCGGGTCCGTCGTCTCCGCCGGGTTCACCGGGTCCGACAGGTCCTTCGGCTGCTTCGGGCCGCTCCAAGGTCCCGGGATCTTCAGCCCGTTGAGGGGCGCGAGGGCGGAGTCGACGGCCGTTGCGATCGTCTGCGCGCCCGCTTGCGCGCCGGCGGCCGGGGCCGGGGCGTCCGCGCCCGGGCGGTCCGGTTCCCCGACGTCGCCCAGGGGCCCGGCGGGCGCGTCCTCCCCCGGCCGCGTGCCCGGGTCGACCAGTGCGACGCGCAGGCCCTCGGGGAGCCTGGGGGCGCGGGTGGTGCCGGGACCGGCCTTCGCCGCCCGTACCCAGACCTGCACACCGTCCGAGGCGCCCACCCACAGGGGCGCCGTCGCTCCGTGCATCCGGTTCGAGTGGCTCTCCTCGGTGCCCGGGTCGGGGCCGTGCTCCTGGTTGTTCGCCTCCAGGTCCTGCCACTCGGACCACTGGCCGGTGCCGTGCGCCCGGGTGCGGACCCGCACCTGGCCGCGGAGTTGGGCGGCCGGGTCGTCCCAGACGACACCGATCAGGGAGAAGGAGCGGACGGTCCGCGGGGCGAGGCCGCGCTCGGCCGCGGGGCCGGGGGTGCGCGAGGTGCTGAGGGGTGCGAGGGGGAAGGACTGGGTGCTGCCGGGGACGGCCGCCGCGGCGACCCGCCCGGCCGCCGCGGCCGGGGGCGCGAGAGGCAGGGCGAGTACCGCGCAGCTGACACCGATCGAGGAAGCGAGGAATCGACGCATGCCCATGATCTTGGACATAGTCAGACATATATGTCCATCAAGGAACTGACGGGTCGTCGGTTGCGCTCGGCCGAACCGGTGGCCCCCCGCGCCCCCGCCGCACCACCGCGGCTGCCGCCCCCGCGTACGCTTGCCCGGGTGAACGCCACCGATCGCACCCCTGCCGACCTGCTGCGTTCCGCGCTCGCCGCGGATCCCTCACGCCCCCTGGTGACCTTCTACGACGACGCCACGGGCGAACGCGTCGAACTCTCCGTCGCCACCTTCGCCAATTGGGTGGCCAAAACCGCCAATCTGCTCCAGGGCGACCTGGCCGCCGAGCCCGGGGACCGGGTCGCCGTGCTGCTGCCCGCCCACTGGCAGACGGCCGTGTGGCTGCTCGCCTGCGCGTCCACGGGTCTCCTCGCGGACATCGGGGGCGACCCGGCCGCGGCCGATCTGGTGGTCAGCGGGCCCGGGACGCTGGACGCGGCGCGCTCCTGCTCCGGGGAGCGTGTCGCCCTTGCCCTGCGCCCCCTCGGCGGACGCTTCCCGCAGACCCCGGCGGGCTTCCTCGACTACGCGGCCGAGGTGCCCGGCCAGGGCGACCGCTTCCAGCCGTACGCACCGGTCGACCCGGAGGCTCCGGCGCTGATCGTGGCCGGTGCGGAGTACACGGGCGCGGAGGTCGTGGAGCGGGCCCGCGCCGACGCGCCCGCCCTCGGTCTGACCGGCCCCGGCTCACGGCTGCTCTCCGGACTGCCGTACGACACCTGGGAGGGCCTGACCGCCGGGCTCTACGCGCCGCTGGCCACGGCCGGCTCGGTGGTGCTCTGCCGCCATCTGGACCGGCTCGGCGAGGAGGCGCTCGCCCAGCGGATCGAGAGCGAGCGCGTGTCGGCCACCGCCACCGCGTCCGCCACCACGGACTGAGGGCTCCTCCCGGGACCAACGCCGCCACCGCCGACTGAGGACTCCGACCGGGCAACCGCCACCACCGCTCGTACGGAGCCCCTCCCGCGCCACGCCTCACGTAAAAACCCCCCGCCCCCGGTCAGCCGCGGACACCCGAGGTCCCGCCGGGCGCATCCCCCGTTCGGAGCAGTATCAGCCGCCCGCGGGCGGCGCTCCGGGCGATGGTCGTAAGAGCCCGTATCGCTCGCACGGCCCCAAGGGGGTGCACCCGGCAGTGACGATCCACGGCACCGCGGGAGGACCGCCCCGCCGACGTCGGCGCTGGGTGCGCCGCTCCGCGCTCGGCCTCGCGGTGCTGGCGCTCGGGACCAGCGGGCTCGGCTGGGCCGCGTACGAGAAGCTGAACTCGAACCTCACCGCGGACCGCGACGCCGCGTCCGAGCTGGCCAGGTACGAGAGGGAGCGGCCGCCCGTACTGGTGCCGGGGGCGCAGAACATCCTGGTCATCGGGTCCGACCGGCGGTCGGGCACCGGCAATGGCCGCTACGGGCGTGATCCGGGGGGTGCGCGGTCCGACACCGCGATCCTGCTGCATCTCGCGGCGGACCGCCGTACCGCCGTCTCCGTGTCCCTGCCCCGCGACCTCATGGTGGACGTGCCGGACTGCAGGCGGCCGGACGGCAGCCGGGCCGGGGCGGAGTTCACGATGTTCAACCACGCGTTCGCGACGGGCGGTTCGGCCTGCACCGTACGGACCGTGGAGAAGCTGACGGACATCAGGATCGACCATTTCATGGTCGTCGACTTCAACGGCTTCAAGAAGATGGTCGACGCCCTCCAGGGCGTCCCGGTCTGTCTGAAGGAGCCGATCGACGACCGGGCCGCCGGGCTGAAGCTGCCCGCGGGCCGGGTGACGCTCGACGGGGAACAGGCGCTCGGCTATGTGCGCGCCCGCAAGAGCCTCGGCAACGGCAGCGACACCGAGCGGATGCAGCGCCAGCAGCTCTTCCTCGGCGCCCTGGCCGGCAAGGCGCGCGGCGACGACGTACTCCTCAATCCGGTGAAGCTGTATCCCGTGCTGGACGCGGCCACCTCGTCCCTGACCACCGACCCGGCCCTGGCGAATCTGCGCGGGCTTTACCAACTTGTGCGGGGACTGCGGAACCTCACCACCGAACACATGCAGTTTCTTACCGTTCCGCGCACGCCGTACCCGGGTGACGTCAATCGCGACCAGTTGGTGCAGCCCGCGGCGGGGGACCTTTTCGAACTGCTGCGCAGGGACCGTCCGGTCGTGGTCAGCCGGGGCCTTCCGGCTGATTCGCCCGCAAAAACGAACACCACATCGGACGGCCTCCGTGACCGCACGGAGTCGTACGACAACGGAATGTCCGCCGGAAAGCCGCCCGTTGCCCCCGCCCTTCCGCCGCGCGCCTCCGAACCCGCGCCCACTTTTCCCGGGAACACGGCTGCCCAGGACGTCTGCGGGTAAAGTGCGCCCCAAGGCGGGGAACGCGTGAGCTAAGAACTCTCCGGGAATTAGGGCGGATTGCCCGGTTGTAGGGGAGTGGAATGTGTCACCGCCGTCGCTCGACGCCGAACTGGGCGGATAGTGTGAGCGATCCGGTGCCCTGCCCACGAGATCCGTCCTGGGTCGCGCACTGACTGAAGAGACCCGAGCGCCTTGAGGGGAAGGCGCCGCGTGGCCCCGACGGAGGATTCGGACAACCGTGGACGCGCAAGGCCGTGGGCGGGCGGACAACATCGACCCCGCAGATCAATGGGTGCTCAACCCGGACACTGGTGAATACGAACTGCGACTGCCCCCTTCCGCACCGCAGTCGTCGGTGCCGAGACCCCGCCGGGGAGCTCCTGGCCCGGGCGGCCGCGGAGGAACCCGGACGGCGCCCGGCCCCCGGGGGCCCGTGCCCGACACCGCGCCGCCGGACACCGTTCCGGGGCCGCGGCGGCGCCGGGGCGCACCCGAGGAGCCGCCGCCCGGCCGCCGCCGGGGGCGGACCAGGCCCAAGAAGGGCAAGGCCAAGAAGGTGCTGCTGTGGACCGGCGGCGGTATGGCCTTTGTGCTGGTCGCGGTATCCGCGGCGGGCTATCTCTACATCAAGCACCTCAACGACAACATCACGTCCGTCTCCGACGACGGCGCGAGCACCGGCGGCTTCCAGAAGGACCAGGCGATCAACATCCTGTTGATCGGCACCGACAAGCGCACCGGCAAGGGCAACACGGGCTACGGCGACGCCGGAAGCGTCGGGCACGCCGACACCAACATCCTTCTGCATGTCTCCAAGGACCGCTCGAACGCGACCGCGCTGAGCATCCCCCGCGACCTGATCGTGGACGTCCCGGACTGCCCGACGAAGCAGCCCGACGGCACCACCAAGGTCATCCCCGGCACGAAGGGCGCGCGTTTCAACACCAGCCTCGGCCAGGACGACCGCACTCCGAGCTGCACCATGCGCACGGTCACCGCGCTGACCGGGATCACCCCGGACGACTTCATGGTCGCCGACTTCAACGCGGTCAAGACGCTGACGTCGGCCGTCGGCGGTGTGGACGTCTGCCTCGGCAAGGACATACACGACCCGGACTCGCACCTCGATCTGAAGAAGGGCATGCGCCATATCCAGGGCGAGACGGCGCTGGCCTTCGTACGGACCCGGCACGCCGTGGGCTTCGGCGGCGACCTGAGCCGGATCGGGCTCCAGCAGCAGTTCCTCAGCGCCCTGATGCGCAAGCTGAAGTCGAACTCCACGCTCAGCGACCCCAGCAAGATGCTGGACGTGGCGGAGGCGGCCACCAAGGCGCTCACCGTCGACTCGAAGATCGACAGCATCGGCAAGCTCAAGGACCTCGGTCTGGAGCTGGGCAAGCTCAACCCGAAGAATCTGACGTTCACCACGGTGCCGGTCCTCGACAACCCCGCGGACGGGGCGGTCCACAAGACCGTCATCCTCGACCCCAACACGGCGCCCCAGGTCTTCCAGGCGATCAGGGCGGACGTCTCCTTCAGCGACGCCAAGAAGCAGGAGAAGGCCGCCACGGACGCCCGGCTGAAGGGCTCCCGTTCGGCCGCCGCCGACGTCCGCGTCGACATCTACAACGGCGGTGCCGCGGCGGGAAGCGCGCAGGAAACCCTCAACTGGCTCCAGAACAGCGAGGGCGTGATCAAGTCCAGCCAGCTCGGCAACGCCGGTGTGACGCTCGACAAGACGACCCTGGAGTACGGCCCCGACCAGGCCGACCAGGCGCGCAAGCTGGCCGACATCATGGGCCTGCCCGCGTCCGCGCTGAAGCCGGGCAGCAGTGAGAAGAACGCCCAGGGCCTGCCCGCGGTCAAGCTGACCCTCGGCAAGGACTTCAAGGGCGCGGGGGTGTCGCTGACGGCGCCGACCAAGGCACCGGACGTGGACAAGTCCACCGCGGACAAGGTTCAGTGCGCCAAGTGACCTGAGGGCCCCGTCGTGCGTCTTACTGGGCGCAAGTCCCGCCCGGGGGGCGTACATCCCGTCGGGCGGGCCAAGCGTCCAACTGGACGCGGGAGACATCGGCGGGGTGCGCACAGGGCGCCCCGCCCTCGACGAAGGTCCCAGAGCGGTGGGCTGGGCCGATCCCGGCACCCGGGACGGGCCCGCCGTCCGGGTGCAGGGTGGGGAGGCAGGACGTGGTGCAGAGCAATGTGCGCGGGAAGGGGGCGGGCCCCCGTGTCCGGGACGCCGATGAACTGGGCTGGGACGAGAGTCTGTACGGGGGCGGCGGCGCCCCGGACGGCGCGGACCGCCCCAGGACCGCGGCGGACGGCGGCGGCCCGGACGGCGGCGGGGACGGTCCCGGCGGCGCCGACGGGGGCCGCCCGCGCCGCAGACGCCGCGTTCTGCGCTGGTCGGCGACGGTCCTCGCGATGGTCATACTCGGCACCGCCGGGGCGGGATACCTCTACTACCAGCACCTCAACGGCAACCTGAAGAAGGACGACCTCAACATCGGCGACGCCAAGGACCGGGCGGCCGAGTCGAAGCCGAACGCGGCGGGCCAGACCCCGCTGAACATCCTGCTCCTCGGGTCGGACGCCCGGGACTCCAAGGAGAACCAGGCACTCGGCGGCGCCAAGGACACCTTCGGTGCGGCACCCCGCGCGGACGTCCAGATGCTGCTGCACATCTCCGCCGACCGCACCAACATGTCGGTGGTCAGCATGCCGCGCGACACCCTGCTCCCCATCCCCGAGTGCACCGACGCCAAGGGCCAGGTCTACCCGGCGTCGGCCCAGGCCATGACGAACGACTCACTGGGCCGCGGCGGTCCCGGCTGCACGGTCGCCACCTGGGAGAAGCTCACCGGCATCCATGTCGACCACTTCATCATGGTCGACTTCTCGGGTGTGGTGTCCATGGCTGACGCGATCGGGGGCGTCCCGGTCTGCGTCGACAAGAACATCTACTCGCACACCTCCACCGGCCACGGCTCGGGCCTGAAGCTGAAGAAGGGCACCACCTACGTCAAGGGCACCCAGGCCCTGCAGTGGCTGCGCACGCGGTACGGCTTCGAGGACGGCAGCGACATCGCCCGTACCAAGGCCCAGCACCAGTACATGAGCGCGATGGTCCGCCAGCTGCGCGCCAACGCCACCCTCAGCAACCCGGACAAACTGCGCAATCTCGCCGAGAAGGCGACGCAGTCCCTCACCGTCGACAAGGGCCTCGGCACGGTCGCCAAGCTCTACGACCTGAGCAACGAGCTGAAGAAGGTGCCCACCGACCGCATCACCATGACCACGATGCCCTACGACTACGCCGGGGAGCGCGTGGTGCCCAAGCCCGGCGACGCGGACCAGCTGTTCCGCCTGGTGCGCGAGGACATCCCGCTGGACGGCAAGGGCACGGCGAAGAAGAAGCCCGCGGCCGAGCCGACGGCGGCTCCGACGGACCCCGACGACAAGATCGCGGTCCAGGTGCAGAACGGCACCCGCACCGCCGAGCTGGCCCCCGCCGCGGGACGGGCGGGCGACGTGGCGGATCTGCTCACCGGCAAGGGCTTCACCGAGGCCCGGGCGGACGGCTCGACGGTGCTCTCCGAGGACAGGACGGTGGTCCGCTATCCGAGCGCCGACCTCAAGGGCGACGCCGAGCAGGTCGCGAAGGCCCTGGGCATCCCGGCCGGTTCGGTGGTGCGGTCCACGGACGTCTCCGGGGTCACCCTGGTCGTGGGCGGCGACTGGCGGACGGGCACCGCCTACCGGGCGCCGAAGCAGGACGACAAGACGCCCTCCTCGGCGAACATCCTCAACGGGGCGACGCAGCAGTGCATGCAGGTGGATCCCGCCTACACCTGGTGACCGCCGCCCGGCTCCTCGGGTCCCCCGCCGTGCGCAGGGGGCCCGGCGCCGTCGCGGCCCCGCTCAGCGGGAGGCGAGGACCGCGGGCCTGCGGGACGCGATGACCCTCTTCGCCAGGGACTTCGGGCTCGTCAGAAAGCCCCAGCCCCAGGACATGTGCATGGTGGCGAGGGCGACGGGGATCCGCAGCCGGGCCCCCGCCGCGAGGCCCCTGCCCGCGGGGACGGAGCCCAGCACGATCGCCGCGAGATAGCCGCCGGGGACCACCAGGGCCCACGGGGTCAGCGCGGCGCCCGCCACCAGCCCGGCCGCGATCGCGCAGACCGCGGTCGGCGGCGCGAGATAGCGCAGGTTGATGGAGCCCTCGTGGTAGCGGGCGACGACATGCCGCCAGCGCCCGTAGTCCTTGTACTGCTTGGCCAGCGCCTTCACGCTCGGGCGGGGCCGGTAGGACACCCGCAGCTCGGGCGAGAACCAGATGAGGCCGCCCGCCTCGCGGATCCGGAAGTTCAGCTCCCAGTCCTGGGCGCGGATGAACTCCTCGTTGTAGCCGCCCTGCTGCTCCAGGGCCTCGCGCCGGAAGACGCCGAGGTAGACCGTGTCCGCCGGGCCCGCCTGGCCGCCGGTGTGGAAGGCGGCGTTGCCGACCCCTATCTTCGAGGTCATGGCTGCGGCGACGGCGTGCTCCCAGTCGTTCTCGCCCTCGGCGTGCATGATGCCGCCGACGTTCTGCGCGCCGGTCTCCTCAAGGAGCCGTACGGCGGTCGCGATGTAGTTCGGCGACAGCATGCCGTGGCCGTCCACGCGCACCACGACCGGGTGACGGGACGCCTTGATCGCGGCGTTCAGCGCGGCGGGGGTGCGGCCGGTCGGGTTCGGGACCGTGTGCACCCGCGGGTCCTCGCGGACCAGCTCGGCCGCGATCTCGTCCGTGCGGTCCGCGGACGGACCGAGGGCGATCACGACCTCCATCTCGCCGGCGTACTCCTGGGCGAGGATCGCTTGGACGGCTCCGCGCAGATGCCGCTCCTCATTGAGCACGGGCATGATCACGGAAACGGCGGGGAGTCGCACGTCGGGATTGGCGTTCATAGGAGGCTCACGTTACCGCGAACGGGGGACACGGGTGCGCGCCGCCCGGGCGCCGCCGGGAGCCCCGGATCCCGTCGGCCTACGGTGCCCAGGGATGCCCCATCCACTTTCGCGGAGGTCTCCCCCGTGCCCACCCCGTCCCGCCCGGCCGCGCGTCCCCGGCCGGTCCGCCGCTCCCCCGCCCGGCGGCCCCCCGCGCGGCGGCGGAAGACCGGCTGGACGATGCGGGCGGTCACCGTGCTCTCCATGACGGTGCTCGCCTCGGCCGGAATCGGGCACGCGGTGCTCACCGGCCTCGACGAGGGCATCGGCCGGGTCGACCCGTTCCAGGACATGAAGGACCGCCCCTCGGGGGGCCACGGCATGAACGTGCTGCTGGTGGGCACCGACGGCCGCGACAGCATCACCGAGAAGGAGCGCCGCCGGTACCGGCTCGGCGGCGCGCCCTGCCACTGCACCGACACGATCATGATCGTGCACCTGTCGGAGGACCGGGAGCGGGCGACCGTGGTCAGCCTGCCGCGCGACACCTACACGGAGGTGCCGACGCCGGTCCCGCCCGGGAGCACGCCCGGACCCGGCCCCGCCACCCATCCGCTCCGGCTGAACGCGGCGTACGCGGAGGGCGGCCCCAATCTGACCGTCCGGACCATCGAGAAGATGACCCATCTGAAGATCGACCACTATCTGGAGGTCGACTTCATCAGCTTCATGAAGACCGTGGACGCGCTCGGCGGCGTCCGGATCTGCACCGCGCAGCCACTGAAGGATCCCTACACCGGACTGAACCTCTCCCCCGGCACCCATGTCCTGGGGGGCGGCCAGGCGCTCCAGTACGTGCGCTCACGGCATGTGGACGGCGCCTCCGACCTGGGCCGGATGCAGCGGCAGCAGAAGTTCCTGGCGGCGCTGATCGACCGGGCGACCTCCTCCGGCATGCTGCTGAACCCGCTGAAGTTCCGGGAGGTGACCCGGGCCGCGCTCGGCTCGGTGCGGGCGGACCCGGGCTTCGGCACGGACCAGCTGCTCGACCTGGGGCGGGTGATGCACGACTTCTCGCCCGGCTCGTCGGAGTTCACGACCGTGCCGATCGGACAGATGACGTACCAGGTCAAGGGGCTCGGCTCGACGGTGAAGTGGGACGACGCCAAGGCGCGGGCACTGTTCGCCGCGCTGCGCGACGACCGGCCGCTCACCCCGCCCGGGTCGCCCCGGAAGAAGGGCCCCGCGGCGGTCCAGGTGGATGTGGACCCCCGGGACATCCGGGTGCAGGTGGAGAACGGGACGACGGTGTCGGGGCTCGCCCGGCGGATGGACGACCAGCTGGCGGCCACCGGCTTCCGCACCACGCACCAGCCGGTGGACGCGACGGAGCAGGCGGCGCGGCACACGGTCATCCTCTACGACCCGCGCTGGGACCGTTCGGCGAAGGCCCTCGCGGTGGCCCTGCCGGGCAGCGAGCTGCGCCCCGCACCGGGGCAGGGGCCGGCCCTGAAGGTGATCGCGGGGGCCGACTTCACGCAGGTGCAGCCGGTGCGGCCGACACCGCCTCCGGCCGTACCGGGGCCGGGGCCGACGGTGGTGACCGGGGACGAGGTGGTGTGCCCCTAGCGGGTGCTCACCGGGTCACCCGGCGTCCGACGCCTCGTACTCCGCGTAGCCGCCCTGTGCCTCGCTGCGCTCCCGCAGTTCCTTGATCGCGCGGCGGCGCGCCAGGCGGTGGGTGCGGCGGATCCGGGCCTCCTGGTAGCGGCGCCGGTCCCGGTCGGTCTCCGGGACGACCGGCGGCACCGGCCGCGGCTTGCCGTCGGCGTCGACCGCGGCGAAGACCAGATACGCGGAGCCGACCTGGGTGGGCGGGGTGGACTCGTTCCAGCGCTCGGCCAGCACCCGCACCCCGACCTCCATGGAGGTCCGGCCGGTCCAGTTGACCTGGGCCTTCACATGAACCAGGTCACCGACCCTGACCGGTTCCAGGAACGCCATCTCGTCCATCGACGCGGTGACGGCCGGGCCGCCGGAGTGGCGGCCGGCCACGGCGCCCGCCGCGTCGTCGACGAGTTTCATGATCACGCCGCCGTGCACGGTGCCCAGCAGGTTGGTGTCGTTGTGGGTCATGATGTGGCTGAGGGTGGTCCGGGACGCCGAGGTGGGCTTCCCGGGTATGTCACCCGCGGTTTCGCCCAGAATTTCTGATTCCGGGGCGGAGGCCTGGTCTGTCATGCCGCCCACCTTATGCCGGGCCGCCGCGGCCGGGACTTTGTGTCAGCTTCGCAACAGGCCCGCCCCCGTTTCCCACCGCCTCTTGTAGAGCCCATACCAGGACCCTGCACACTGGGGCGCATGAATGACTGGCCCGAGGGATGGTCCGACAGCAACCGCGGCAACCGCTACGGACACGGCAGCGCCCACACGCAGCCCGAGGGCGCCCGTGTGATGCGCCAGGTCCGGCGGCAGCCGGGCGGCCCTCAGGCAGCGCCGCAGTACGGCGGGGTGCCGCAGCAGCACTCCTACGACCAGGAGTACGGCGGCCCCGACACCGACTACAACACCGGCCAGGTCTACGGCGCCCCGTCCGGCCGCCCACAGGGGCCCGGCGGACCCGGTGGACCCGGCCCGGGCGGCCCGCGGCGGGCGCCGAACTGGCGCCGCCGGATCAAGTGGACCGCGATCACCCTGGTCGTCGTGGTCGCGGCGACCACGGTGGGCACCTACTTCTGGGCCGACTCCAAGCTCCACCGGGACGTCGACCTCTCCAAGGTCATCGACCGGCCCGAGGAGGGCAAGGGGACCAACTATCTGATCGTCGGTTCGGACAGCCGCGCGGGCATGTCCGACGAGGAGAAGAAGAAGCTGCACACCGGGTCCGCCGAGGGCAAGCGGACGGACTCGATGATGATCCTGCACGTCGGGGACGACGGCGACACCCTGATATCGCTGCCCCGTGACTCGGACGTGGAGATACCCACCTACAAGGGCTCGACGTCCGGCAAGGTCTACCAGGGCACGGGCCGCCATGTGAAGCTCAACGCGGCGTACGCGGAGGACGGCCCCGAACTGCTGGTCCGCACGATCGAGTACAACACCGGTCTGCGCCTCGACCACTATGTGGAGATCGGCTTCGCGGGCTTCGCGAACATCGTGGACGCGGTCGGCGGTGTGGACATCACCATCGACAAGGCCTTCAAGGACAAGTACTCGGGCGCCGACTTCCAGGCGGGCAAGCAGACGCTGAACGGCGAGCAGGCCCTCGCCTTCGTCCGCACCCGGCACGCCTTCGCGGCCAGCGACCTCCAGCGCACCAAGAACCAGCAGAAGTTCCTCGCCGCGCTGGCCCACCAGGTCGCCACCCCGTCCACGGTCCTCAACCCCTTCACGCTCTACCCGACGATGAGCGCGGGCCTGGACTCCCTGACCGTCGACAAGGGCATGAGCCTGTGGGACCTGGGGTCGATGTTCTGGGCGATGAAGGGCGTCAACGGCGGCGACGGCACCTCGCTGAACATGCCGGTCTCCGGCTCCGTCGGCGGCAACCTGGTGTGGGACAAGTCCAAGGTCAAGACGCTGGTGGGCGAGCTGAAGAACGACGAGAAGGTGACGGTCGCGGGCAACTGACCCGACCGGTCGGCGCCGTTGGCGCACCGGGCCCGCCGCGTCCTGCCCGGCGGGCCCGGGCCGTCGGCGGGCAGTCCAGTTCTTCCGGGTATTCCGGGTACTGGCCCCTCGCCCGCCCCGGCCGTGGTGCAGAATGCAAGCGCACGCCGGTCCGGCCGACTGAGCCTCGGCCGGACCGGCGTGCATCGGTTCGCTCCGGGCCTACGCGGTGGGGCGGCCCATCGCGCGGTAGGTCCAGCCCGCACGGCGCCACAGCTCGGGGTCGAGGGCGTTGCGGCCGTCGAGGACGACCCGCGAGGTCACCGCCGTGCCCAGCTCGGCCGGGTCCAGCTCGCGGAACTCGCGCCACTCCGTCAGATGCAGCACGACATCGGCGCCGCGGACCGCCTCCCGGGCGGAGTCGGCGTAGCCGAGCGTGGGGAAGAGCCGCCGGGCGTTGTCCATGCCCTTGGGGTCGTAGACCGTGACCTGGCCACCCTGGAGGTGTATCTGCCCGGCGACGTTCAGCGCGGGAGAGTCGCGTACGTCGTCGGAGTCCGGCTTGAAGGTGGCGCCGAGGACCGCGACCCGCTTGCCGAGGAACGAGCCTCCGCCCAGCGCCTCGCGCGCCATCTCGACCATCTGGCCACGGCGGCGCATGTTGATGGAGTCGATCTCGCGCAGGAAGGTCAGGGCCTGGTCGGCGCCCAGTTCGCCCGCGCGGGCCATGAACGCGCGGATGTCCTTGGGCAGACAGCCGCCGCCGAAGCCAATACCGGCCCGCAGGAACTTCTTTCCGATCCGCTCGTCGTGGCCGATGGCCTCCGCGAGCCTGGCCACATCGCCGCCCGCGGCCTCGCAGACCTCCGCCATCGCGTTGATGAAGGAGATCTTGGTGGCGAGGAAGGAGTTGGCGGAGGTCTTCACCAGCTCGGCGGTCGGGAAGTCGGTCACCACGAAGGGCGAGCCCTCGGCGACCGGGGTCGCGTACACCTCGCGCAGCAGCTTCTCCGCCCGCTCGCTGCGCACGCCGACCACGACCCGGTCGGGGTGCAGCGTGTCCTGGACGGCGAAGCCCTCGCGGAGGAACTCCGGGTTCCAGGCCAGCTCGGCGTCCGCGCCCGCGGGCGCGTGCTCGGCGAGATAGGCCGCCAGGCGGTCCGCGGAGCCGACCGGCACCGTGGACTTGCCGACGACCAGGGCCGGGCCGGTCAGATGGGGGGCGAGGGAGGCGATCGCGGCGTCGACGTAGGACATGTCGCAGGCGTACTCGCCGTGCTTCTGCGGGGTGTTCACACAGACGAAGTGGACATCGCCGAAGGCGGCCACCTCGGCCCAGTCCATGGTGAAGCGCAACCGCCCGGTGGCGCCCTCGATGCCCGCGACATGCTTGCGGAGCAGTTCCTCAAGGCCCGGCTCGTACATGGGGACCTCGCCCCGCTGAAGCATCTCGATCTTGTCGGGGACGACATCGAGACCCAGCACCTCGAACCCCAGCTCGGCCATGGCCGCGGCGTGTGTGGCGCCCAGGTACCCGGTGCCGATCACGGTGATCTTCAGGCTCATGGCTGCTCCCGTCCAATAGGTCCCGGCGCGTCGCGCCGTCCTGTGAGAGGTGGTGGCCGGGCGACGGGTGCGCGCGGTGGTGAATCGGTGCCCGAGCATAGCCGGGACCTGAGACGGGCACGTTTCCCGCTGTCGCCAAGCTCACGTATCACTCGCGTGGGCAGGGCCCTAAAATTCTGGTTACTGAACGGTAATTAGCGTCACCAGCGTCTTGGGAGCGTGACACCTTGGCCGGATCGGCTGACTTCGACCTGTACCGCCCGTCCGAGGAGCACGACATGCTCCGCGATGCCATCCGCTCGCTGGCCGAGGCGAAGATCGCGCCGCACGCCGCCGCGGTGGACGAGGAGGCCCGCTTCCCCCAGGAAGCCCTGGAGGCCCTCGTCGCCAACGATCTGCACGCGGTGCACGTACCCGAGGAGTACGGCGGCGCGGGCGCGGACGCCCTGGCCACGGTCATCGTGATCGAGGAGGTGGCTCGCGCCTGTGTGTCCTCCTCCCTCATCCCGGCCGTGAACAAGCTGGGCTCGCTGCCCGTGATCCTCTCCGGCTCCGAGGAGCTGAAGAAGAAGTACCTGGGGCCGCTGGCCAAGGGCGACGCGATGTTCTCGTACTGCCTGTCCGAGCCGGACGCGGGCTCCGACGCGGCCGGTATGAAGACGCGGGCCGTGCGCGACGGCGACTTCTGGGTGCTCAACGGCGTGAAGCGCTGGATCACCAACGCGGGCGTCTCCGACTACTACACGGTGATGGCGGTGACCGACCCGGAGAAGCGCTCCAAGGGCATCTCCGCCTTCGTCGTCGAGAAGTCCGACCCGGGCGTCTCCTTCGGCGCCCCGGAGAAGAAGCTCGGCATCAAGGGCTCCCCCACCCGCGAGGTCTACTTCGACAACGTCCGCATCCCCGCGGACCGCATGATCGGTGCGGAGGGCACGGGCTTCGCCACGGCCATGCGCACCCTCGACCACACCCGCATCACCATCGCCGCCCAGGCCCTCGGTGTCGCCCAGGGCGCCTTCGACTACGCCAAGAACTACGTGCGCGAGCGCAAGCAGTTCGGCAAGCCGATCGGTGACTTCCAGGGCCTCCAGTTCATGCTGGCCGACATGGCGATGAAGATCGAGGCGGCCCGCCAGCTCACCTACACGGCGGCGGCCAAGTCCGAGCGCGGCGACAGCGACCTCACCTTCCAGGGTGCGGCCGCCAAGTGCTTCGCCTCGGACGTGGCGATGGAGGTCACCACGGACGCCGTCCAGCTCCTCGGCGGCTACGGCTACACCCGCGACTACCCGGTCGAGCGCATGATGCGCGACGCCAAGATCACCCAGATCTATGAGGGCACGAACCAAGTTCAGCGGATCGTGATGGCAAGGAACCTTCCCTAGCGCGGCCCTCGCAGGTCAGGGACGGCTCCGAGGAGCCGTACGGACCTCCTCGGCCTGCACGGACATCGCAGCCCCCGGCTTCCCGCCGGGGGCTGTTGTCGTCCGTTGTCGTCCGTGGGGCGGGCGCGGCGCCCCGGCACGGCGGGGTACCTGCGTCCGTCCGCCGCCGCGCGGTGGCGCCGACACAGGTAGCCATGTGCGTAGTTCCACGGTTCAGCGGCCTTCCCGGAGAAGGTCTACTCGTCGCGAAGGCAACGCTGTTCCCCCCGCCCCGGCCGCGGAAGGCGCGCTGCGGTGGGTGACCTGGCTGTGTCCGGGAGCGGACGCAGATCCTGAAGCGACAAGGAATGGAATCGACCGTGCCGATCAGAAGTTCGAAGTTGCGTACCGGCGCCGTGGCTCTCACGGCCTCCCTCGGAGTGACGGGGCTCATGATGCTCCCCGCCGCGACAGCCGCCCAGGCCGACGACTACTACAGCATCGGGCTCTACTGGGGCAGCTACTCCATGGTGCCCGACGCCGGGGGCGGCACGTTCCGCCTGATGAGCAAGGAGAACCCGGACCAGTGCCTCGCTGCCGACAGCAGCGGCGGCATCGCCAACGCCCCGTGCGGCGGGGCGAGCCACTGGAACCTCCAGCCGAACAGCTCGGCCGACAAGATACTGATCCGGCACGCCGGGGACAACAAGTGCACCACCGGCACCGGGCGTTCCCTCACCGACTGCAACAGTGGTGACGCCGACGCCTTCGACACGGTGCTGAACCCGCTTCCCAAAGAGCTGACGCTGAGCAGGAAGGCGGCGATCGGGCTGGGCGAGAACCACGTCATGGTCTGCAACCATGCGGGCTACAACACCCGAGCAGTGATCGACTACCAGGTCCAGAACGATCCGGGCAGCGACGCCGAGACGAGAGGCCGCAGGGTCATCGAGTCGTTCCCGGCAGGTCAGTGCCGGACCGAGACCCTTCCGGCGGGCAAAGTGACCGGGAACGTGGAACTGCGCAGGTTCACCAACTGGTACATGGGCAACTACGCCTTCTACGACGGTGACACCGGTTCCTACGGCGGCAGCTCCAACGACCAGCTGGTGGCGAACTGGGCCTTCGCGGGTGACCACATCGACGGTGCGTACAACACCACCGGAACCACCTGCGTCGGAACCGATTCCAACTTCACCGCGGCCAGCAGCGCCAACCAGGCGGCGTCCACCAAGAAGGACGGCGCGACCAGCTGCACGGGCGTCAACCCCGGAGAGGTCACGGCCAGCACGGTGGCCGGGCTCCTCGGCTCGGTCCTGCCCATGCTCATCAACGTGATCTTCAGCTGAGCGGCACCTGACCGCACGTCGCCGACCCGCCGCCCGCGGCCGGGAACCGTAGTGCGCCGTTCCGCGCGCGCGGGTCGGCTGCGGCAACGCGCGGTGGTTTTCGGGGCATCCTCCGGGGTGCCCCGTTCTTCTGTGCGGCAGGGTGGAGGTCATGAGTGATCCGGTGACGGCTCGGCTGCCGTCCTTTCCGTACCATCCGGACCCCCTGGCCACCGGGTCGGTGGTCGTCGCGGACACGGAGTGCCTGTGCTGCGGGCTGCGGCGCGGCTACGCCTATGTGGGCCCCGTGTACGCGGTGGCGGACATCCGCGCCGAGCTGTGCCCCTGGTGCATCGCGGACGGCAGCGCGGCGGAGCGCTTCGGGGCGCAGTTCACGGAAGTGACGGGGGAGGCGCCGAGCGAGGTGGTGCGGGCCGTGGAGCGGCTCACGCCGGGCTTCGCGGGCTGGCAGCAGGAGCGCTGGCTGACGCACTGCGGGGACGCCGCGGCCTATCTGGGGCGCGCGGGCGCCAGAGAGCTGGCGGACCATCCGGAGGCGGCCCAGAGCCTGCGCGAGACCCTGGGCGAGACCTTCTACGCGTCGCTGGACGCGGAAGGCCAGCCCACCGCGTATCTGTTCCGCTGCCGCAGCTGTGCGCAGCATCTGGCGTACGCGGACTTCACCTGACGGACGAAGGGGCGCCGTTACGGCGACGGCGCCCCTCCCGGTCAGCCGTCCAGCTGCTCCAGTGTCGCGTTCGACGGGCCGCGGCGGCCCTGGAGGTCGCGGGCCGCGTCCTCGGCCGCGCCCAGCACCCGTACGGCGTTCTGCCAGGTCAGCTTGGCCAGGTCGGCGGCCGACCAGCCGCGGTCCAGCAGCTCCGCAACCAGGTTCGGATAGCCCGAGACGTCGTCGAGGCCGTCCGGGGTGAAGGCGGTGCCGTCGTAGTCGCCGCCGATGCCCACATGGTCGACGCCCGCCACCTCGCGCATGTGGTCCAGGTGGTCGGCGACCGTCGCGACCGTGGCCACCGGGCGGGGGTTGCGCTCCTCGAAGGCGCGGTGCACCTTCATCGCCTCGGCGGTGGTGGCGAGGTGGTGGAAGCCGTGCGCGCGCATGTTCTCGTCCGCCGCCGCGGTCCAGTCGACGGCCGCCTGGAGGACGAACTTCGGGACGAAGGTCGCCATCGCCACACCACCGTTGGCGGGCAGGCGTTCGAGGACGTCGTCGGGGATGTTGCGGGGGTGGTCGCACACCGCGCGGGACGAGGAGTGGGAGAAGATCACCGGGGCGTCCGACGTGTCCAGGGCGTCCCGCATGGTCGTCGCGGCGACGTGCGAGAGGTCGACGAGCATGCCGAGACGGTTCATCTCCCGGACGACCTCGCGGCCGAAGCGGGTCAGACCGCCCGCCACCGGCTCGTCGGTCGCCGAGTCCGCCCAGGCGACGTTGTCGTTGTGGGTGAGCGTCATATAGCGCACGCCCAGCCCGTACAGCCCGCGCAGGGTGCCGAGCGAGTTGGCGATGGAGTGGCCGCCCTCCGCGCCCATCAGGGAGGCGATACGGCCCTCCGCGCGGGCCGCCTCCATGTCGGCGGCGGTCAGCGCGGCACGCAGCTCGCCCGGGTGACGGGCTATCAACTGACGTACGCAGTCGATCTGTTCGAGGGTCGCCGGGACCGCGTCAGGCAGGTCCGAGCGGACGTACACCGACCAGTACTGCGCGCCGACGCCGCCCTCGCGCAGCCGCGGGAGGTCGGTGTGCAGATGGGCGTTCTGGGGTGTGGCGATGTCCCGGGCGTCGAGGTCGTAGCGGACCTGTTCGCGCAGGGCCCAGGGCAGGTCGTTGTGGCCGTCGACGACCGGGTGGGCGCGCAGGAGTTCCCGGGCCGTTTCGAGGGAGTTGCTCACCGCGCTCACTTCCCCGAGCCGAAGCCGAAGCCGGCCGCCGCGCCGTCGACCTTGGCGCGCAGCCGCTTGCCCTTCTCGGTGGCCTGGTCGTTGAGGTCGTGCTGGAAGTCCCGCATGCGGCCGAGGAGTTCCTCGTCGTGCGCGCCGAGGATGCGGGCCGCGAGCAGACCGGCGTTGCGGGCGCCGCCCACCGAGACCGTGGCCACCGGCACACCGGCCGGCATCTGCACGATGGACAGCAGCGAGTCCATGCCGTCGAGGTACTTCAGCGGGACCGGAACGCCGATGACGGGCAGCGGGGTGACGGAGGCGAGCATGCCCGGCAGATGGGCGGCGCCGCCCGCACCGGCGATGATCACCTTCAGACCGCGGTCCGCCGCGTGCTCGCCGTAGTTGATCATCTCGCGCGGCATCCGGTGCGCGGAGACGACGTCGACCTCGTAGCCGATCTCGAACTCGTCGAGGGCCTTGGCGGCGGCCTCCATGACGGGCCAGTCGGAGTCCGACCCCATGACAATGCCTACGACCGGGCTCATTCCGTGATCGTCCCTCTCAGGTAGCCGGCAGCGTGACGGGCGCGCTCCAGCACGTCGTCGAGGTCGTCGCCGTAGGTGTTCACATGGCCGACCTTACGGCCCGGCTTCACGTCCTTGCCGTACATGTGGATCTTCAGCTGGGGGTCGCGGGCCATGCAGTGCAGATACGCGGAGTACATGTCGGGGTAGTCGCCGCCGAGGACGTTGACCATCACGGTCCACCGGGCGCGCGGGCGGGGGTCGCCGAGCGGCAGGTCGAGGACGGCCCGGACATGGTTGGCGAACTGCGAGGTGATCGCGCCGTCCTGGCTCCAGTGGCCGGAGTTGTGCGGGCGCATCGCCAGCTCGTTGACGAGGATGCGGCCGTCGCGGGTCTGGAAGAGCTCCACGGCGAGATGCCCGACGACCCCGAGCTCCTTGGCGATGGTCAGGGCCAGTTCCTCGGCCCCCAGCGCCAGCTCCTCGTCGAGGCCGGGGGCGGGGGCGATCACGGTGTCGCAGACGCCGCCCACCTGCCGGGACTCCACCACCGGATAGGCGACGGCCTGGCCGTGCGGCGACCGCACGACGTTGGCGGCCAGCTCCCGGACGAAGTCGACCTTCTCCTCGGCGAGGACCGGGACACCGGCGCGGAACGGGTCGGCGGCCTCCTCGGCCGACCGTACGACCCAGACGCCCTTGCCGTCGTAGCCGCCGCGGACCGTCTTCAGGACGACCGGGAAGCCGTCGCCCTCCGCGGCGAAGGCGGCCACGTCCGCCGGATCGCTCACGATCCGGTGGCGCGGGCAGGGCACCCCGATCGCGTCGAGCTTCGCCCGCATCACGCCCTTGTCCTGGGCGTGCACCAAGGCGTCCGGGCCCGGGCGGACGGGGATGCCCTCCGCCTCCAGGGCCCGCAGATGCTCGGTGGGCACATGCTCGTGGTCGAAGGTGATCACGTCGCAGCCCCGCGCGAAGGCACGCAGCGTGTCCAGATCGCGGTAGTCGCCGACGACCACGTCATGCACGACCTGCGCCGCCGAGTCCTGCGGAGTGTCACTGAGAAGCTTGAATCTGATGCCGAGCGGGATGCCCGCCTCGTGTGTCATACGAGCGAGCTGGCCGCCGCCGACCATGCCGACTACCGGGAACGTCACACCCCTAGGGTATCGGCCGCGCCACGGCGGCCGGATTCCGTCCCTCCTCCCGCTTTCTTTCCGTCCTCATGCACTCGTCCACGGGCGTGGTTCCCGGGCGCTGGTTAGCATGGCGGGGTTGACGTAACCGCTCGGCACCCTGCCGAACGGCCGACGCGAAGGGCCGGACGCGTCCAGTGACGCCTCCGGCCGACGAACGACCACGACCGACTCGACGGGGGCTGGCAACACCATGGGCACTGGTTCCACGGGCCTACAGGACACACCCCGCGGCGCGGTACGCCGCCAGGTCGAGCAGCTGACCCGGGAGATCGCCAAGTTCGGGGCGGTCGGCGGGGCGGGCCTGCTGGTCAACCTCGTGGTGTTCAACCTGGTGCGCAGCGCCACCGGTCTCCAGGTGGTCCGGGCCAGTGTGATCGCCACGGTCGTCGCGATCGCCTTCAACTACATCGGGTTCCGCTACTTCACCTACCGGGACCGCGAAAAGAGCGGCCGCACCCGTGAGCTGGCGCTGTTCCTGCTGTTCAGCGCGGCGGGACTGCTGATCGAGAACGGTGTGCTCTTCGCCGCGACGTACGGCATGCACTGGGACAGCCCGCTCCAGAGCAACGTCTTCAAGTTCCTCGGCATCGGCCTCGGCACGCTCTTCCGCTTCTGGTCGTACCGCTCGTGGGTCTTCCGCGCGATGCCGGCCGGGGAGGCCGTGGCGGGCGCGGAGTCCATCCTTGAGGAGGCGGAGCGGAGCCGCCGCAGCAGCCGCCGTCGGCAGCGCGTCAATCGCTGACGGCGACGGGGTCCCCGCGGCCCGGGGAGGTCCGGGCCGGGCCCCGGCCCGCGAGGGCGGCCCGCGTCACCGGACCGTCGGCTCCGAGTCGTCGTCCGGCGGGGGCACCCGCAGCGGCGTACGGGACAGGAACAGCCCGAAGACCGGGGGCTTCGCCTGGAGCATCTCCAGCCGCCCGCCGTCGGCCTCCGCCAGGTCCCGGGCGACCGCCAGGCCGATGCCCGTGGAGTTCCGGCCGCTGATGGTGCGCTCGAAGATGCGGGAGCCCAGCTCCGGCGGCACTCCGGGCCCCTCGTCGGTGACCTCCACGACCGCCTGGTTGCCGGTGACCCGGGTGCGCAGCGCGACCGTGCCGCCGCCGTGCATCAGGGAGTTCTCGATCAGCGCGGCCAGCACCTGCGCGACCGCGCCCGGCGTGCCCACGGCCCGCAGATGCCGCTTGCCCGAGCTGACGACCGCCCGCCCCGCACTGCGGTAGGCGGGCCGCCACTCGGCCAGCTGCTGCTGGATGACCTCGTCGAGGTCGAAGGAGACGGCGGAGCCGGTACGCGGGTCGCGGGCATTGGTGAGCAGCCGCTCCACCACGTCCGTGAGCCGCTCCACCTGCGTCAGCGCGATGGTCGCCTCCTCCTTCACGGTGTCGGGGTCATCCGTGAGGGTGATCTCCTCCAGGCGCATCGACAGCGCGGTGAGCGGGGTGCGCAACTGGTGGGAGGCGTCGGCGGCGAGCCGCCGCTCGGCCGTCAGCATGCGCCCGATGCGCTCGGCGGAGGCGTCCAGGACATCGGCGACCCGGTCCAGCTCGGGGACGCTGTAGCGCTTGTGGCGCGGCCGCGGGTCGCCGGAGCCGAGGCGCTCCGCGGTCTCCGCGAGGTCGGTGAGGGGGGAGGCCAGGCGGTTCGCCTGGCGCACGGCGAGCAGCACCGCCGCGATGATCGCGAGCAGCGCCACCAGGGCGATGATCAGCAGCGTACGGCCGACCTCGCGGGTCACGGCGGAGCGGGGCTCCTCGACCCGTACGGTCTCGCCCTGCTCGCCCTTGGCCGTGGAGTGGATGACGTCACCGGCGGGCTTGGGGCCGACCTGGATGGAGGGCTGGCCGGGGATGTCGATGACCGCGTACCGGTCGCCGGTGACCTGGGCCTTGAAGACCTCGCGGCTGACCTTCTCGTGGCCGAGCAGCCTGCTGTCCACGATGCTGGCGAGCCGCAGCGCCTCGGAGTCGACACGCTCCTGGGCGCTGTTGCTGATCGTCCGGGTCTCGACGATCACGAGCGAGACGCCGAAGACGGCGATCACGACGAGGACGACGGCGAGGGTGGACTGGATGAGACGACGACGCACGGGGCCCTCCGGGCGGTGGCTTTACGACGACCAGTGTGCCCCGGAATCGCCGCGGCCCAGGACAGGGGCGGCGGCCGCCGAGCGGGAGCCGGGCCGGGAACACGGCCCGGCCCGGCCGCCGTGGCGGTCCAGGGTCTTTCGTTTGGATCGGGCCGCGAGCCCGGCATGATCCAAACGAGAGGCCCTAGTTCTTCTCGAAGCGGAAGCCCACTCCGCGCACGGTGGCGATGTAGCGCGGGTTCGCTGCGTCGTCGCCCAGCTTCTTGCGCAGCCAGGAGATGTGCATGTCCAGGGTCTTGGTGGACGACCACCAGGTGGTGTCCCAGACCTCCCGCATCAGCTGGTCGCGGGTGACGACCCGGCCCGCGTCCCGGACCAGGACCCGCAGCAGGTCGAACTCCTTCGCCGTGAGCTGGAGCTCCTCGTCCCCCATCCAGGCGCGGTGGGACTCGACGTCGATGCGCACCCCGTGCGTGGCGGGCGGCTGCGCGGGCTCGGTGGCGCCGCGCCGCAGCAGCGCCCGGACGCGGGCCAGCAGTTCGGCGAGCCGGAAGGGCTTGGTCACATAGTCGTCGGCGCCCGCGTCGAGACCGACGACGGTGTCCACCTCGTCGGCGCGCGCGGTCAGGATGAGGATGGGGACGGTGTGGCCCTCGGCGCGCAGCCGGCGGGCCACCTCCAGGCCGTCCATGCCGGGCAGCCCGAGGTCCAGCACGACCAGGTCGACGCCGCCCTGCATTCCGGCGTCGAGCGCGGTGGGTCCGTCCTCGCGCACTTCGACCTCGTAACCCTCCCGTCGAAGGGCACGGGCCAGCGGCTCCGAGATGGACGCGTCGTCCTCGGCGAGCAGTACACGGGTCATGGGGTGATGGTAGTCCGCCCGCGACCTGAGCAAAGGTGTGATCGGGGGTGTGACCGGCACACTGACCTCTTACCTTCGCCCCGCCGCCGCCCGGTGACGCCCCCGTGGTCACGGAGCGTGTTCATACCTGCGCCCCTGAGGGGCCCTCCCGGCGGAGACCTTCGAATGGCCACCCACGGTTGCAGCATCACCTGTGATCCCTGTCTCAAGTCCTTCCATATCCGGCACTCCCATGTCGTAGGGTGACCGAAACGCCTGTAGCACCTCCAGAGACCTTTGGCGGGCACTCGACGCTGAGGGTCTCTTTTGCGTGCGGGCTGGGATGTCTCCAGCCTTGAAAGGAATGACCTATGGCCGGGCCCCGAGTGCATGGACGCGCTCCGGGGCGTGGATCCCGGTGACTGCCGTCCTCCGCTCCGTGACCCGGGGCGGACTCCCCGTGGGCGTGGGGGTGGACGACCGGTCCCGCCGGTGCCGGCCACCCCATACCGGGCGCGTCTGACCCCTTCAGTCCTCGGCATTGCCCGAGCGGAGGGACCCCCACGGCAGCGCGCCCCGACCAGCAAGGAACGACCATGGCGTCCAGCCTGACGAAGGACTCGGTCCACCCGGGCACACCCGGTTCCGAGAAGACCTTCTTCGGCCACCCGCGCGGACTGGCCACCCTCTTCATGACCGAGATGTGGGAGCGCTTCAGCTTCTACGGCATGAGGGCTCTGCTCGTCGTCTATCTGCTCTCCGGCGGCCCGGACGCCAAGAAGGGCAGCATGGGCGGTGGCCTCGGCATGGACCTGGCCACCACGACCGCGATCTACTCGGTCTATCTGTCGATGGTGTACCTGCTCGCCATGCCCGGCGGCTGGCTGGGCGACCGCGTCTGGGGCCCGCGCAAGACGGTGGCCATCGCCGCCATCACGATCATGTGCGGTCACCTGGTGCTGGCGCTGCCCGGCGGCCAGGCGCCCTTCTTCGCCGGTCTGGCGCTGGTCGCGCTCGGCTCCGGTCTGCTGAAGGCCAACATCTCCACCATGGTCGGCCACCTCTACCAGGGTCCGGACGACCCGCGTCGTGACGGTGGCTTCACGGTCTTCTACATGGGCATCAACATGGGTGCCTTCTTCGCCCCGCTGATCATCGGCACCGTCGGCCAGCAGGTGAGCTGGCACCTGGGCTTCGGCCTGGCGGCCGTGGGTATGGCGATCGGCCTCGCGGCCTTCCTGCTCGGCACCCGCACCCTGAGCCCGCAGAGCAGTGTCGTCCCGAAGCCGCTGGAGGCTGCGGAGCGCGCCTCCTGGCTGCGCAAGGGTCTGCTGTGGCTGGCCGTCGCGGCCGTCTTCTACGGCATCGTCGGCTTCAGCGGCCACTTCACCCTGAACTGGGCGATGATCCCGCTCACCGTCATCGGTCTGGTCATCCCGGCCGGTGTGCTGCTCCGCATCAAGCGGGACAAGGAGCTGTCGGACGTCGAGCAGTCGAAGATGACCGGCTACATCTGGTTCTTCGTCGCGGCCGCCGTCTTCTGGATGATCTACGACCAGGGCGGCTCCACGGTCCAGGCGTTCGGCGAGACCAAGGCCTCCGGCTCCCTGCTGGGCTTCGACTTCCCGTCCTCCTGGTACCAGTCGCTGAACCCCGTGTTCATCATGGCCCTGGCCCCGGTCTTCGCCTGGATCTGGATCTGGCTGAGCCGCAGGGACAAGGAGCCGAGCACGGTCACCAAGTTCGCGGTCGGCCTGTTCTTCATCGGCGTCTCGTTCTTCTTCTTCCTGCTGCCGCTGGGCATGGCCACCAACGGCACCCTGGTCAGCCCGATGTGGCTGGTGGGCATCTACCTGATCCAGACCGTCGGCGAGCTGTGCATCTCCCCCGTCGGCCTGTCGGTCACGACGAAGATGGCGCCGGCCAAGTACGCCAGCCAGATGATGGGCGTGTGGTTCCTCGCGGTCACCGCGGGCGACTCGGTGACCAGCCTGCTGTCCAACCCGGCCGTGGCCGGTGTGGACCTCAGCGGCACGGGCGCCGTGACCGTGGAGGCGGTCCTCGCCGCCCTCGCGGGCATCGCGGTCTACATGTACCGCCGGAAGGTCAAGTCCCTGATGGGCGACGTCCACTGACGTCTTCCCGGACGCCTGGCCGAGAGCCGCCGCACCCCTGGGGTGCGGCGGCTCTTTGCGTGGGGCCGGTGCCGGACTCGGTCTCGGTTCGGGGCTCGGTCTCGGTTCCGGGCTCGGCGGTGCCCCGGCGGCGCACGTCCGGGGTGAACCAGGGCAGCGCGGTCGTGGTGCGGGACGCGGGGTCCGACGGGGAGGGGCGCGGACCCTGAAGGCGGCGGGCGAGCTCCGACAGCCGGGTGCGGCGGTCGGATGTCGGCAGCGGCGTACGGCCCTCGGGGGCGGGCAAGCCC
Source organism: Streptomyces sp. NPDC052040 (assembly GCF_044548405.1). NCBI lineage: Bacteria > Bacillati > Actinomycetota > Actinomycetes > Kitasatosporales > Streptomycetaceae > Streptomyces > Streptomyces sp. NPDC052040. The sequence goes on from NZ_JBIUBV010000011.1 coordinate 27,239, forward strand.
GTACGGCCGTCAGGTGCGGGCAAGCCCGTGCTCCCGTCGGGGACGGGCGGGTCCGTACGGCCGTCGGCTGCCGTCCCGGATGCGGGGCCGCGTGCGGATGCGGGGCCGCGTGGCCGTACCCGGTCCACGACGGCCAGGCCGAGCCGGAACGCGGCGGACGGGACGACCACGCAGAGCAGGATCCAGAAGACGGTGACGCCCCAGGGGCGGCCCGCGTTCCAGGGCTGCTCGGCGAGGACCCGCCCGCCGTACTCCAGGGTGACCGTGTACGCGCCGTGGGCGCCCCCCGCGAGATCCACGGGCAGGGTGATCCGGGCCGTGGAGCCGGGCGCGAGGGTGCCGCGCCACTGCCGTTCGTCCCACTGCGGGGCGAACACCCCGCGGGAGGTGCCGACCCGGAAGACGGGATCCTTCACCGGCGAGGGGCCGATGTTGCCGACGGTGAAGACGAGTGTGCGGGACGGCGGCGCCCCGAACCGGGTCAGCAGCCCGTCGGCGCCGTCGAGCCGGGTGCCGGTGCGCAGGGCCAGCCGCCCGGCGGCGGACCCGGCGGGCAGGGGCTGGACCGCGTGCCCGGCGACCCGGAGGGCCGCGTCGGCCTCCGCACCGGCGCCGGTGACGGTGGCGGCATGCACCACGCAGGGACACGGAACGGGCGGCTCCGCGACCGGCAGCCGTTGCCGGAAGGCTCCCCGGGCGTCGGTGGTGACGGCCCGCCCGTCGGCGTTGGCGCAGGAGTCGGTGCCGCCGGTCACCCCCCGGTCCGGCGTGGACTCCCCGCAGATCAGGACCGTCAGCAGGGCGCCGGGCCGCCAGCCGCTGCCGGTCACCGTGATCGAACCGCCCGCTCCGGCCTGGGCGGCGGACAGGGCGACGGCCGGTTCACCGGCCGCCCGGGCGGGTGTCGCCAGGGCCGCCGGAGCGACGGCGAGCACCGCCGCCAGTGCCGCGATACACCGCTTCACCTCACCGCTCCCGTCAACTCGACCTGTCCGTAGGGCGGATGCGCCGTCCCGGCCGCGGCGGACCGGCGCCCGCCCTGTCGTACGACCGTGCCGTGGGTGGTGCGCTCAGCCGCGCGCCGTCCGGCCGCGGCGGGACAGCCACAGCATTCCGGCCGTCCCGGTGAGCAGGACCGTGCCGCCGAGGGTGCCCAGGGCGACGACGGAGTCGTCGGGGCCGGTCCGCGGGAGCTGTCCGCCCGTGTCCGTGCCGCCGGGTGCGGAGGCGGCGGTGCCGCCGCCCGCGGCGGAGACGTCGATGTGCAGGGCCGGGCCCGGGCTGTTGGAGGGGGAGCAGGTGGTCGTGGTGCCGAGCGCCTTGATGGTCAGCACACCCGCGGTGAAGGTGACCCGGCCGGTCTTCCCCGGGGTGTAAGTGCCGCTCAGGTCACTGACCTTGATCGGCGTGTTCGCGGGGATCGCCGCCTGGTTGGCGGGGCCCGTCACCGTCAGGGTGCCGTGGTCGGCGCCGCCCAGCACGACGGTGGCGCTGGGGCTCATCGCGCCCCGGCCCAGTTCGACCGGGCTGGAGGAGACGCCCTTCTGCCAGGACATGGTGATCCGGTAGCCGCTGCCGCTTCTGGCGGCCTTGATGTCGATGGGCGAGACGGCGGTCTTGACCCCGATGGGCGTCTGGCAGCGGTAGTCGACGTCGACGACATCGGCCCTGGCCGCAGGCGCGGCCAGCAGTACCACCGAGCCCGCCAGGGCCGCGGCGGACGCGAGGGCGGCGGTTCGCTTGAGGTTCGGCACGGTCCCTCATTCCTGACGGCACATCAGATGGGCCGTCAAGGTACGCCCGGGGCCTTGAGGAGGGAAGACACAACGCGTCCCCGGTCCACGGCGAAACGGCGCGCGGGAGCCGCCTTCGACGGCATATCAGCAGGGACGGGTCGCCCGAGCACGGCGGACCGTTCGGGCGGCGAACCGTTCATGCGGACCGTTCGCGCGGCGAACCGTTCATGCGGCGGACCGTTTATGCGCGGGCGGCCCGCTCAGGCAGGAGCCCCCAGCTCCGCCCACACGGTCTTGCCCGCCACTCCCGGCGTCCGTACGACCCCCCAGTCCAGGCAGAGCCGCTGCACGATGAACATTCCGTGGCCGCCGGGGCGCCCGGCGCGGTGCGGGGTGCGCGGGGCGGGCTGGCCCGTGCCCCGGTCGGTGATCTCCAGGCGGAGCACCTTGTTGTCGCAGGCGATCCGCAGTTCCTGCGGGCCCTCGGCGTGCAGACAGGCGTTGGTGACCAGCTCGGAGACCACGAGCAGCACATCCTCCGCGGCGGCCCTGCGGTCGGCGGTGGCGGCGGGCAGCCAGCCCCACGCATGGAGTGCCTGGCGGGTGAAATCCCGGGCAAGCGGAACGACGCCGCTCTGGTCGTCAAAGCTCAGGCTGCGGACCTCGCGGCCGCGGGCCGCTGTCCCCTCGCCGGGTACGCCGGAAGCGACGCTCCCCGCAAGGGCCTCCTGCGCGGGCATTCCGGAAGCGCCGCTGGGCTCGGGGCTGCGGTCGCCCGGCGAGTAGGGCCGGGTGGTGCTCATCAGCGCTTCACCTCACCGATTCACCAGTTCACGATTCAAGACTCAGTCGATTCAAGACTCAGTACGGGGATGGACGGCGTTGCCGCCGGTTTGCTGCTCCTGCTGTGGGCGGGGCTCTCCTCCTGCGCCCCTCGGGCCGGACCGCCGACATGCTCAGCATGTCTCCTGCCCGACCGGAACGCCGGAACACCCATGGATTCGGTCGGAACCTGTGACACCCGTAACGCAACGGTCACACAGGCACACCCTCCGCATACGAGCCCGTACAACGCGCTACTCGGTCAGGGCCGCGCCCAGCGTGTCGTGGACGGTGAAGACGGCGTCGGCTCCCGTGATTTCGAACACACGGGCCACGACCGGCTGCATCCCGACCAGATGGATTCCACCGCCCGCGGCCTCGGCCTTCAGCCGGGCGGCGAGCAGTACGTTCAGTCCGGTGGAGTCGCAGAACTCCAGTCGCGAGCAGTCCACGACCAGACGTGCGAAGCCCTTCCCGAGGCAGTCCTCAAGGGGTTCGCGCAGCAAATCGGCGGTGTGGTGATCCAGCTCACCTGCCGGAGTCACGACAGCACTCGTGCCCTCCTGCCGCACCTCGACAAGAAGCCGACCCGACTGTGCGCTGCCGACCGTCCCGCGGTCCATGCCGTCTCTCTCCCGACGTCGTCGCTGATAGTGGACGCCCTCGAACACTACGCCTTCCTCACGTTTCCCGACACCCGAACAACCCCACTAAATGGGACATTTCACAATGAAATGCACTTGCGAGGGCCTGATGAAAGCGGGTAGGGCTAGTAAAGACACCCGTACGACACGGCCGGCTTTGGAGGCGCCGCACACCGCAGTGCACGAACAGGCATCGGCGGCCTTATGCCGAGAACGATGGAGGACAGCATGTCACCCCGGCTCGACGCATCGCAGACTCAGAGGGCGACGTCGGCACCCTCTCCGGTACGACCGGACGAATACCCCACCGCCGGCTCCGCACACCACCCCGGCGTTCCCGCGCCGCGCGGTCCGGTCGATCTCCCGGAGATCCCCCCGTACGACGAGGTGGGGGCCGTGGACGCGCGGGCCCTGTCCAGGACGCTCTTCGAACGGCTGGAGTCACTCGAAGAGGGCACGCACGACTACGCGTACGTCCGCAACACCCTCGTCGAACTCAACCTGGCACTGGTGAAGTTCGCCGGCTCCCGCTTCCGCACGCGCAGCGAGCCGATGGAGGACATCATCCAGGTCGGCACGATCGGTCTGATCAAGGCCATCGACCGCTTCGAGCTCAGCCGGGGGGTGGAGTTCCCCACCTTCGCGATGCCGACGATCATCGGTGAGATCAAGCGCTTCTTCCGTGACACCTCCTGGTCCGTACGGGTACCGCGGCGGTTGCAGGAACTCCGCCTCGACCTGGCCAAGGCGGGCGACGAGCTGGCTCAGCAGCTCGACCGCGCGCCCACCGCCACGGAGCTGGCGGAGCGCCTCGGCCTGTCCAGAGACGAGGTCGTGGAAGGCATGGCGGCCTCGAACGCCTATACGGCCAGCTCCCTGGACGCACAGCCGGACGAGGACGACTCCGAGGGCGCGCTCGCGGACCGCATCGGGTACGAGGACCACGGACTCGAAGGCATCGAGTACATCGAGTCCCTGAAGCCCCTGATCGCCGAACTGCCGTCCCGGGACCGCAAGATCCTCTCGCTGCGTTTCGTGGCCAATATGACGCAGTCCGAGATCGGCGAGGAGCTGGGCATCTCGCAGATGCACGTCTCCCGCCTGCTGACCCGCACGCTGGTACGGCTGCGCAAGGGCCTCACCGTCGAGGAGTGACCGCGACCACCTCACGCAGAGCCGCCCCGCACCGAACCGCCCCGTTACCGCGGGCGGTCGGTACGGGGCGGCTCTGCGTGGTGGGCCCCCTCGGCGTGCCCCCGGCGTACACCCGGGGCGCGCACTGCCGTCGTGCGCCGCTCAGACCACCCGGACGCCCCGCCGCCACACGCCGCTGACCAGCGGTACGCCCGGCCGGTAGGCCAGGTGGACATGGCTGGGGGCGTCCAGGAGCGCCAGGTCCGCGGAGGCGCCGGGGGTGAGGCGGCCGATGTCCGTGCGGCGCAGCGCCCGCGCGCCGCCCGCGGTGGCCGACCAGATCGCCTCGTCCGGGGTCATCCCCATGTCCCGCACGGCCAGTGCGATGCAGAACGGCACGGAGGACGTGAAGGACGAGCCGGGGTTGCAGTCCGTGGACAGGGCCACGGTGGCCCCCGCGTCGAGCAGCCGGCGGGCGTCGGGCCAGGTGGCGCGGGTGGAGAACTCGGCGCCGGGCAGCAGGGTGGCGACCGTACTGCTGTTCGCCAGCGCATCCACGTCGGCGTCCGTCAGATGGGTGCAGTGGTCGGCGCTGGCCGCGTCGAGTTCGACGGCGAGCTGCACACCGGGGCCGTACGACAGCTGGTTGGCGTGGATGCGCGGGTGCAGGCCCCGCTGCTTGCCCGCGGTGAGGATCGCCCGGGCCTGGTCGCCGTCGAAGGCGCCCTTCTCGCAGAAGACGTCGATCCACCGGGCGTGGGGGGCGCAGGCGTCGAGCATCTCGCCGGTGACCAGGGCCACGTATCCGGCCGGGTCGTCGGCGTGGTCCGGCGGGACGATGTGCGCGCCGAGATAGGTGACCTCGTCCGTGTGCGCGGACGCGATGCGCAGGGCGCGGGCCTCGTCCTCGACGGTGAGGCCGTAGCCGGACTTGGTCTCGAAGGTGGTGGTGCCCTGGCGGAGCGCCTCGGCGAGATAGCGGACGAGACCCGCCTCCAGCTCGGCGTCCGTGGCGGCCCGGGTCGCCGCGACGGTGGTGCGGATGCCGCCCGCGGAGTAGCCGCGGCCCGACATCCGGGCGTTGAACTCCTCGGTGCGGTCGCCCGCGAAGACCAGGTGGGAGTGGGAGTCCACAAAGCCCGGGATCACCGCCCGGCCGCCCGCGTCGACCCGGTTGTCAGTGGCGGGTGCTTTGCTCGACTCACCGGTCCACGCGATGCGGTCGCCGTCGATGACAACGGCCGCGTCCCGGACCAGTCCGAGGGGAGAGGTGTCACCGAGGGAGGGATCGTTGGTGACCAGGCTGGCGATGTTGGTGATGACCGTGCTGCTGCTCATGGGTTCCTCGTGGGTGGCCGGTCCGGTGGGGGGCGTCAGGCGCGCAGGGCTTCGACGGCGTCCGTCAGCGCCCGCGGCACGTCCGGTACGCGGGTGTGCGCCCCGTCGCGGACGATGTGCCGTCCGCCCACGACCGTATGGCGCACATCCGCTGCCGTCGCGGCGAATACGGCCGTCTCGGCACCGAGCCGCGGCGGCGGCCCCGCGGTCCTGACCGAGTCGAGCGCGATCGTCGTGAAATCGGCGGGCGCGCCGGTCTCCAGGATGCCCGCGCCCTCCCAGCCGAGCGCGGTGTGCCCGTCGGCGGAGGCGGCCCGCAGCAGCGCCGCCGCCGTCCAGTGGCCGCGGCGGCGGGTGCGCAGCCGTTCGTTCAGCTCCATGGCACGCGCCTCCTCGAACAGGTCGATGACGGCATGGCTGTCGGAGCCCAGCGAGAGCGGGGAGCCCGCCGCCTGGAGGGCCACGGCCGGGCCGATCCCGTCCGCGAGGTCCCTTTCGGTGGTCGGGCACATGCAGGTGCCGGTGGCGCTGGCGCCGAGCAGCCGGATGTCCTCCTCGGTGAGGTGGGTGTTGTGGACTCCGGTGGTGCGCGGCCCGAGGACGCCGTGGTCGGCGAGGAGGCGGGTGGGGGTGCGGCCGTGTGCCTCGCGGCAGGCGTCGTTCTCCGCCGTCTGCTCGGACAGATGGACGTGCAGCGGGGCCCGCCGGTCCCCGGCCCATTGCGCCACGGTCGCCAACTGGTCGGCGGGTACGGCCCGTACGGAGTGGATGGCCGCACCGATCCGCGCGTGATCCCGTTCCTTGAGAACTGAACAGCGTTCGGCCCAGGCCTCGGCGGTGCCGTCGGAGAAGCGCCGCTGGTGGGCGTTGGGCGGCTGCCCGAAGCCGGAGGAGAGATAGACGGTGTCGAGGAGGGTGATCCGGACACCGGCCTCGGCGGCGGCGTCGATCAGGGCCTCGCCCATGGCGTTGGGGTCGGCGTAGGGGGTGCTGTCCGGGGTGTGGTGGACGTAGTGGAACTCGCCGACGGCGGTGATCCCGGCGAGCGCCATCTCCGCGTACACGGCGCGGGCCAGCGCGTGGTACGTCTCGGGGGTCAGCCGGTCGGCGACGGCGTACATGACCTCCCGCCAGGTCCAGAAGGTGCCGGAGCCGACCTGGACCGTGGAGCGCAGTGCGCGGTGGAAGGCGTGCGAGTGGGCGTTGGCGAGGCCGGGCAGGGTGAGCCCGCGCAGGATCTCGGCACCGGGCGGCGGGCCCCCGACGTCCGTGCGGACCGAGGCGATACGGCCGTCGGCGGTCTCCAGGACGACCCCCCGCTCGACGACGGGGTCGAGCCAGGCGTGCTCCAGCCAGTACGTCTGTGTCACCTGCACACCAGCCCTTCCAGGACGTCGGCGAGTGCGGTCACCCCGGCCAGGCAGTCGTCCTCGGCGGCGTGCTCGGCCGGGGAGTGGGAGACACCGGTGGGGTTGCGCACGAACAGCATGGCGGTCGGGATGCTGCCGGAGAGGATCCCGGCGTCGTGTCCGGCTCCGGTGCCCAGGACGGGGACGGTCAGTGCCGGGTCCCGGTCCATGCCGAGGACGCGGGCGAGTTCGTCGCGCAGGGCGTGGTCGAACTCGACGACGGGCGTGAAGGACTCCCGGACGACGTCGAGTTCGATGCCGTGGGCGTCCGCGTACTCCCGGGCGGCCCCGCGGATGCCGTCGACGACGGTGTCCAGGCGCTCCTGGTCGGCGGCCCGGGAGTCGAGCCAGCCGCGCACCAGGGAGGGGATGGCGTTGACGCCGTTCGGCTCCACGGCGATCTTGCCGAAGGTGGCGACGGCACCGGCGAGTTCGGCCTCCCGGCGGGCGGCGAGGACGGTCTCGGCGTACGTCAGCATGGGGTCCCGGCGGTCGGCGAGCCGGGTGGTGCCCGCGTGGTTGGCCTCGCCCCGGAAGTCGAAGCGCCACCGCCCGTGCGGCCAGATGGCGCTGGCGACACCCACGGGGTCCCCGCTGAGGTCCAGGGCCCTGCCCTGCTCGACATGGAGTTCGACGAAGGCACCGATGCGGCCGAGGCGCTCGGGGTCGGGCCCGATGGCCTCGGGGTCGTACCCGGCGGCCGCCATGGCCTGCGGCAGGGTGACGCCGTCGCCGTCGGTGAGCCGGTGCGCCTGCTCCGCGGTGAGCTGCCCGGCGGTCAGCCGCGACCCGACGCAGGCGAGCCCGAAACGGGCGCCCTCCTCGTCCCCGAAGTTGACGATGGCCAGGGGCCTGCGGAACTCGGTGCCCCGGGCCCGCAGTTCGTCCAGGGCGGCGAAGGAGGACACCACGCCGAGGGGGCCGTCGAAGGCGCCGCCGTCGGGTACGGAGTCCAGATGCGACCCGGTGACCACGGCGTCCCCGGCGGCGGGGTCACCGGCCCAGGCCCACTGGTTGCCGTTGCGGTCCACCTCGTGGACGAGCCCCCGGGCCCGGGCCTGCTCCTCGAACCAGGCCCGGCACTCGGCGTCGGCACCGGTCCAGGCGAAACGCCGGTAGCCGCCGGAGCCCGGGTGCCGGCCGATGGGTGCCAGCTCCCGCCACATCGTGTGGAAGGAGGGGCCGGGCGCGGGCCGGGGCGCGGCCGCCCCGGCCCGGCTGTCTGCACCGTGCGTCACGCGTCGTCACCTTCACGCATCGGAACCCGCACGCCCCGCTCCCCGGCCACCGACTCGGCGATGTCGTATCCGGCGTCGACATGCCGGATGACACCCATGCCGGGGTCGTTGGTGAGGACGCGGCGGATCTTCTCCCCGGCGAGCGGGGTGCCGTCGGCGACGGTCACCTGACCGGCGTGGATGGACCGCCCCATGCCGACTCCGCCGCCGTGGTGGAGGGACACCCAGGAGGCGCCGGAAGCCACGTTGACCATGGCGTTGAGCAGCGGCCAGTCGGCGATCGCGTCGGAGCCGTCGAGCATCGCCTCGGTCTCGCGGTACGGCGAGGCGACGGATCCGCAGTCGAGGTGGTCGCGGCCGATGACGATCGGGGCGGCCAGCTCCCCGCTCGCCACCATGTCGTTGAAGCGCTCGCCCGCCTTGTCCCGCTCGCCGTAGCCGAGCCAGCAGATACGGGCGGGCAGGCCCTGGAAGTGGACGCGCTCACCGGCCATCTTGATCCAGCGGGCGAGGGACTCGTTCTCGGGGAACAGGTCGAGGATCGCCCGGTCGGTCTTCGCGATGTCGGCCGGGTCGCCGGACAGCGCCGCCCAGCGGAAGGGGCCCTTGCCCTCGCAGAACAGCGGGCGGATATAGGCGGGCACGAAGCCGGGGAAGGCGAAGGCGCGCCCGTAACCGGCGAGCTGGGCCTCGCCGCGGATGGAGTTGCCGTAGTCGAAGACCTCGGCGCCCGCGTCCATGAAGCCGACCATCGCCTCGACGTGCCGGGCCATCGACTCACGGGCGCGGGTGGTGAAACCGGCCGGGTCCTTCGCCGCCTCGTCGGCCATGTCCTCGAAGGCGACCCCCACCGGCAGATAGGCCAGCGGGTCGTGGGCCGAGGTCTGGTCGGTGACGATGTCGATGGGCGCGCCCATGGCGAGCAGCTGCGGGAGGAGGTCGGCGGCGTTGCCGAGGACGCCGATGGACAGCGGCTTGCGGCGGTCGCGTGCCTCGACGGCCAGCTGGAGGGCGTGCTCCAGGGAGTCGGCCTTCACGTCGAGATAGCGGTGCTCGATACGGCGTTCGATGGCGCGCGGGTCGCAGTCGATGCAGATCGCGACGCCGTCGTTCATCGTGACGGCGAGGGGCTGGGCGCCGCCCATGCCGCCGAGTCCGGCGGTCAGGGTGATGGTTCCGGCGAGCGTGCCGCCGAACTTCTTGGCGGCGACGGCGGCGAAGGTCTCGTAGGTGCCCTGGAGGATGCCCTGGGTGCCGATGTAGATCCAGGAACCGGCCGTCATCTGCCCGTACATGGTCAGCCCGAGGGCCTCCAGGCGGCGGAACTCCTCCCAGTTGGCCCAGTCGCCCACGAGGTTGGAGTTGGCGATGAGGACCCGGGGCGCCCATTCGTGCGTCTGCATCACGCCGACGGGGCGGCCGGACTGGACGAGCATCGTCTCGTCCTGCTTGAGGGTCTTGAGCGTGCGGACCATCGCGTCGAAGGAGCGCCAGTCACGCGCGGCCTTGCCGGTGCCGCCGTAGACGACGAGCTTGTCGGGGTGCTCGGCGACCTCGGGGTCCAGGTTGTTCTGGAGCATCCGCAGGGCGGCTTCCTGCTGCCATCCCAGGGCGCTCGGTTCCGTGCCGCGGGGCGCTCGGACGGGGCGGGGTCCTGACGACATGCTCTGCCTCCTGGTGATCGGCCGGGCGCGGCCGGGGGCGCGCGAGGTCTGTTGCAGCGGTTATTCACATCCTCGCTTCATGAATAGAGCTAGTCAATACGTTCTTGCGCCAGCGCGGGCGCGCCCGGGGTGTTTGGCTGGAGACATGACGCGGTGGCCGGGATGTCCGGCCGGGGGCGGGGCCGCGGAGCGCGCCGGGAACGGACGGCGCGGCGCACATGAGACACGGCGGGACGGGGGACGCGGTGAATATGAGCCACAGCACGACAGGACACAAGGACCACCGGGCCGGGGACGGCCGCCCCGACGACGCGGCGCGGGTGGCGCGCCGGGACGAGGCCGTACGCGGCGCGGTGGAGCAGGGCCTGCTGGGGTCCGACAAGCCCCTGGTCGGCCTGCTGGACGTCGTCGGCATCCGGGACTCGGCGGCCGCGCTGCAGGCGGCCTTCGAGGCGGTGACCGCGCCCGGCACCACGGTGCTGCATGCCTTCGCGGTGAAGGCGGCGCCGCTGGTGCCGGTGCTGCGGCTGCTGCGAGAGGCCGGCATCGGCGCCGAGGTGGCGAGCCCCGGGGAACTGGCGCTGGCGCGCGCCGCCGGGCTGGAGCCGGGACACACGGTGCTGGACTCGCCCGCCAAGACCACCCAGGAGCTGCGGGAGGCGCTGTCGCTGGGCATCGCGGTGAACGCCGACAACCCCCAGGAGCTGGACCGCATCGACGCCCTGGTCCGGGAGGCGAAAACCTCCTCCCCCCTCGGCCTGAGGGTGAACCCGCAGGTCGGCGGGGGTGCGATCGACGCACTGTCGACGGCGACCACGACCTCCAAGTTCGGGGTGGCGCTCCGCGACGAGGGCGCGCGCGAGTGGCTGATCCGCGCCTACGCCGACCGGCCCTGGCTGACCCGGCTGCACGCGCACTCCGGCTCGCAGGGGATCCCGCTCTCCCTGATGGCCCGGGGCATCGCGGAGTGCTACGCGCTCGCCGAGGAGATCAACCGGCACCTCGGCCGCCGCCAGATCGACACGCTCGACATCGGCGGCGGACTGCCGGTCAATTTCGGGTCCGACACGACGACACCGACGTACGCGCAGTACGCACGGCTGCTCGCGGAGGCCGTGCCGGGGCTGTTCGGCGGCCGGTACGGGCTGGTCACCGAGTTCGGGCGGTCCCTGCTGGCCAAGCACGGGTCGGTGGTGGCGCGGGTGGAGTACGCCAAGCGCGCGGGCGGCCGGGCCGTGGCGATCACCCACGCGGGCGTGCAGGTCGCGACCCGCACGGTGTACGCGCCGGGATCCTGGCCACTGCGCATCGCGGCCTACGACGCCAAGGGGCACCCCAAGGAGGGCTCCCTCGTGCCACAGGACGTGGCGGGGCCCGCCTGCTTCGCGGGCGATCTGCTGGCCCAGGCGCACCCGCTGCCGCTGCTGGAGCCGGGCGACCATGTGGCGGCCCTGGACACCGGGGCGTATTACTTCGCGCACCACTACGGCTACAACTCCCTGGCGCGCCCCGGGGTGTACGGCTATGCGCCGGGCCGGGCCGGAGGGATGCGGTTCGCGGTCGTACGGGACCCGCAGACCGTGGAACAGATCGTGGCCGAGTCGGGCGGGGGGCGCATGGGGGCACTTATGGAGTTGTGAGGGCGGGGGTTGCGGGGGGGGGGAGCGGGCCGTGGGGGGCTTGCGAGCGGGCGCGGGTTGCCGGGGGGCGCGGCTTGCGAGCGGGTGCGAGCGGGCGCGGGCCTCTCGCCGGGTGGGTGCGGCCCGGGTGGCCGGGCGGACGCCGACGGCCGTCTCCGCAGGTCGGCGCGGTGACACCACGGGAGCACCAACACCCGCGTGCACGAGGTCAGTTGACCTACTTTAGCGATCCCGCGCATGTTCCACTGGAAAATGCCGGAAGCCTCACTCTCCGCGCCTACGTTGCGTAGCGTCTGGGTCACTCAGCCGTACCCGAGGCGGGAGGGGAGCCGGTGCCCGGAATCGACGAGTGCCTGTTGGAAGCCATGCGACTGCCCGGTGCCCGGGGTGCCGCGGTGGTCGACTGGACCAGCGGGCTCGCGCTGGGCACGGTCGGGGAGTCGCCCGGCGGTGACCACGAGGCCACCGCGGCGGAGGCCGCGGAACTGGCCCGGCTGGCCGCCGAACACCGCGCCTTCGCCCCGGAGAAGGGCGCCGACTGGTCCGACGACGGCTGCCCGGTCGAGGACCTGATCATCTCCAACCGGGACAGCTACCACCTGCTGCGGTTCGTCCCCACGACCTTCGACAGCAGCGTCTTCCTGCATCTGTGGCTCGCCCGCTCGGAGGGGAACCTCGCCCTCGCCCGCATCCGGCTCGGCGAGATGGCCGGGCGGCTGGTGCTGGGATGACGATGGTCGCGACTCCTCCGCCGCCCCCGCTGCCCGTACGGCAGCACACCAGGATCCCGAGCGGCGGCCTCTCCCCCATGCTCGACCGGCTCGCCACCGAGCGCGCCACCGGAGTGCTGATGCGCGAGGGCGGCCTGCTCCACCTGGCCGACGGCGAGGTGGTGTACGCCGAGAGCCCCGCCACCCCGGGCCTCGACGTCCTGCTGATCGCGCACGGCGCGCTCGACGCGGACGGCTGGCGCCGGGCGGTCGACGAGGCGGGGGACGGACAGCGGGTGGGCCGGTTCCTGGTCGACAGCGGCCGGATCAGCGAAGGCGCCCTGGAGCTGTGCCATCTGGGGGCGCTGTACGACGCGGCGTACTTCGTCCTGGGCCCCAGCAGTGCCCCCGCCCGCTTCCGCTACGGCGAGGCGCACTGGCTGGGCCCCGTGCACCCGGTGCCGGTGGCCGGGGTCGAGCGCGAGACGCTGCGCCGCCGCGAGCTGCTGCACCGCATCTGGCCCGACCCGGCCATCGACGAGGCTCCGCTGCTGCGCACCGACCACCCGGCGGGCCCGGCGGTCACCTCCCGCCAGGGCGAGGTGCTGGACCGGATCGACGGGGTGCGCACGGCGGCGGACATCTCCCGGGCCCTGGGCCGCCCGGCCTTCCACACGCTGGTCGACGTACGCCGACTGGCCGCGGTGGGCGCCGTCACGGCCCGTCCGCGACCGGACCGGGGGGAGGGACCGCCGGAGGCCCCCGGCGCGGCGCCCGCTTCGGGAACCGATCAGCCTCCGGGACCACCACTGATCCCGGGCCCACCGCTGCCACCGGGCCCGCCACTACCCCCGGGACCACCGCTGATCCCGGGGCCCCCACTGCCTCCGGGGCCACCGCTGGCTTCGGGCCCGGCGCCGAATCAGAGGCAGCCACCGGCTCAGGGGCCGCACCTGGCTCCGGGCCAGGCGCAGGCTCAGGGCCCGGAGCAGGCTGAAGGCCAGGCGCAGGCTCAGAGCCCGATCCCGCCTCCGCACCCGCACCCGCATCCCCATCCGCACCCGTACCCGCACCCGCACCCGCACCCGCCTTCGGCGCCGTATCCGGGCCAGGGTCCGATACCGCTTCCGGCGCCGGATCCGCGCCAAGGACCGATACCGCTTCCGGCCCCGGATCCGCGCCAAGGACCGATACCGGATCTTCCACCGCCCCGGCTCCCCGTCCGGACCCCGGGCCCCGTCCCCCTCCCTGCCCCTGCCCCCGTTCCCGCTCCCGCCCCGCTTCCGGCCTCCGGCCACGGCACGGGCCCGGCCGCTTCTCCCCAGGCCCTGTCGGCCGCCGGGGAGGTGCCGGGCTCCGCGCCCGCCGGGGAAGTGCCGCCGTACGCCGACCCCCACATCACATTGCTGAAGAGGCTGAGGGATGCGCTGGAGGCCCTTTGACCGGATCGAACGCCAACGCCCCGCCGAAAGGAGACCCCTGATGGACGCGGAGCCCGAGGTCTTGGACGAACTCCGCCGTCTGAGAACCCGTATCCCCCAGCTGACCGGCGCCCTGGCCGCCAGCGTCGACGGACTCGTCCTCGCCGAGGACACCGCCGGTGTCGAACCGGAGGGCGTCGCCGCTCTCACCGCCGCCGCACTGGGCGTCTCCGTACGGCTGGCGGAGGCCACGGGGCAGGGCGACTTCCGCGAAGTACTCGTGCGCGGCGTCCACGGCTATGTCGCCACCTACGCGGCGGGCCGCAGCGCCGTCCTCACCCTGCTCGCCGAGGACCGCGTCAACGTCGGGCGGCTGCATCTGGAGGGCCGCCGCGCGAGCAGCCGTATCGGCGCACTGATCGACGAGGCCGCCCTCACGGCCGAGCCGCCGCCGGGGTCCCGCACCGCCAGGACCCCCACTCCCGCCACCGTCAGGTCCGCCCCTTTGCGGACCCGCACCGCGCGCCCGCCCGCGGGCCCACGTCCAGCCGCGAACGCGCGTACCACCACGGAAAGTTGAAAGGACACACTCCGAAATGGCCAACACCGAAACCACGCTGAAAGAAGCGCTCGCCTCGATCGAGGGCGCGACCGCGGCGGCCCTCGTCGACTACACCAGCGGTATGGCGCTGGGCACGATGGGCGGCAGCAAGAGCTTCGACCTCACGGTCGCGGCGGCCGGGAACACCGATGTCGTCCGGGCCAAGCTGCGCACCATGGAGCACCTCGGGCTCAAGGCGCAGATCGAGGACATCCTGATCACACTGTCCGACCAGTACCACCTGATCCGGCTGCTCACCGGCCGCGGCGGCAACGGCCTCTTCCTCTACCTGGTCCTCGACGGCAAGCGGGCCAATCTGGCGATGGCCCGCCACCAGTTGAAGAAGATCGAGGAGGAGCTGGAGGTCTGACCGCCGGTTCCCGGCCGCGCTACACCAGCTCCGCGGTACGGCGGCGCGCCCCGCCCGGGGCCGCGTCGCCGGCCGCGACGCCGGTGCTGCGGTAGCCCTTGACCGGGGTGCCCGCGGGCGCGCCGCCACGGCGGCCGAGCCAGTCGACGCGCACCCACAGCAGTGACTCGTCGGCGCGCTCGCGACGGCCGAGCCGGGCGGCCTTCAACCACAACCCGGCCCCCGCCCCGGCCAGCAGCATCCCACCGGCGGCGGGCACCGCGAACGAACAGCCGAGCGCGGCCGCGAAGGCGGCGAGCAGCCACCAGCGGTGCCCGTGCCGCCAGACCCGGACGGTGACCCGGCGGTCCTGGAGCACGTCGTACTTTCCGGCCCGGGCGGCACCGCGGGCAAGGGCCGCGTACCGCTTGCGGCGCGCACCCGCGACCACCGCCGCCGCGACGACGAACAGCGCCGCGCCCGCGAGGACGCCGATCCGCCGTCCCGTCACCCCGGGCACCAGGATCCCGATGCCCGCCGCGCACACGCCGAGCCACCACAGCGGTGCGGCTCCGGCCCGCACCACGACGGCCACCCGTGCCAGCCCCTGACCTCCGCGACCTCCGCGCGCCATCCTCGGCCTCCCGTCCCGTACCGCCCATGTCCTGGGCGCGGGCAGGCTAACGAGCGAACGTGAGACGAGTCTGAGTCGCACCTGAGGCCCCGCCCGCGGGCCCCGGGAGGACGGGCGCCCCCTGGCCACTCGCGGCTACCCCCGGCTACTCCACGAACAGCCCCCGGGACACCGCCCGGGTGTCGAACTCCTCCAGTCGCGCCTGGGCGTCCGGCAGGTCGTCGCACATCGCCTCCAGCAGCACCCGGCCGAGCAGCATCGGCGCGCAGGCGGTGTCGAAGGCGAGCCCCGTGCCGACGGCCGCGGGCAGCAGCAGGTCCGAGACCTTGGCGACCGGCGCGAACGCCGAGTCCGCCACCGTGACCACCGTGAGCCCCGCCTCCTGGGCGTAGGCGAGGGCGTCCAGGACCTCCCGCGGATGCCGCGGCAGCGCGAAGCACAGCAGGGCGCGCGCACCGGCCCGGACGGCCGCGTCGACACGGTCGTTGAGCATGGTGCCGCCCTCGTGCAGCAGCCGTACATCGGGATGGACCTTGGCCGCGAAGTAGGCGAAGCCGTACGCCTGGGAGGCCGCGGCACGCAGACCGAGCACGAGCAGCGGGCGGGAGGCGGCGAGGATCCGCCCGGCCTGCTGCACCGGCCCCGGATCGGCCAGCGCCTCGGCCAGATGCCGCAGATTCTCGATCTCGGCCTCGACCGCCTGCTGGTATTCGTTGTACGCGGCCGGGTCCGCCGTCTGCTCCACGGGCGCGACATCACGCAGATGCTTGCGCAGGGCGGGGTAGCCGTCGAAGCCGAGGGCGACCGCGAACCGGGTCACCGACGGCTGGCTGACCCCGGCGAGTTCGGCCAGTTCCACGCTGGACAGGAAGGGCACGTCGGCGGCGCGCCGCACCATGCTGTGTGCGATACGGCGCTGGGTCGGTGTGAGCCGGTGCCCCTCGAAGAGCGCCTGAAGCCGGGCCGCGGGGCCCTCGGTCACGCTCATCCCGTCCTCCCCCTGAACTGGTCCGGGTCGTTGCCCACCTATTCAAACACCAAGAATCCTGCATGGCGATATGCAGGCGAAGCATCCACCGGCGCACGGCGCACGCCCCGGAGCGTGCGGACGCATGCGCCGGGGAACGCCCAAGCCGCGGTATCGCGGCGGCGATGATCCGCCGACGAAAACACCAAGCGACGTTAAACCGGCACACTCGGTGACCACACGAGTGCCTACGGTGAACACGCGCCGCGCTCAATGCCCCCGGTGAGCGCGGCGCTCCTCCCGTCCGAGGGCCGTACGACCCCTGAGGGAGCGTCATGGCCACAGAGTGCAGGGCCTTTCCGAAGCCCGCCGGCCCCTCCGCCCGGGCGCCGCGCACCGCCGACGACGCCCTGGCCGAACTGCTCGCGGGCAACCGGCGCTACGCCTGCGGACGGCCCCGCCACCCGCGCGGGGAGGCGGCCCGGCAGCACGCCGCGGACGCCGGATCCCGCCCGTTCGCGGCGGTGCTGGGCTGTGTCGACTCCCGGGTGCCGCCCGAGCTGGTCTTCGACCAGGGGCTGGGGGATCTGCTGTGCGCGGGGACGGCCGGGCAGGTCCTGGACGAGGCGGTGCTGGGCTCCCTCCAGTACGGGGTCGAGGAACTCCGCATCCCGCTGGTGCTCGTGCTCGGCCATGAGCGGTGCGGGGCGGTGGCGGCGACGCTGGACCATCTCCGCACGGGCGCGCCCGTGCCCGGTCATCTCCGGCTGCTGGTGGACGAGATCGCCCCGGCCGCCCGGCGCACCCGGGGGCTGCCCGGCGACTGGCTGGACCACACGGTGCGGGCACACACCGCCTGGGTGCGCGACGCGATCCGCGCGGACCCGGCCTTCGGGGCGGCCACGGTGGCGGCGGCCCGGTTCGACCACGGCGCGGGTCTGGTCTCCCTGCTGGAACCACCGGAGCGGCAGCCCGGCCAGGGGTCGTCCGAAGCACTCCCGGCGGCCCCCACCCCGAAGAGGGGGGCTTTCCCCAGTGCCGCGAACCCCCCGGCTCCCTAACGTGGTTGGCATGACCGGACTGGACGCGCGGGGCACCGACCTCGGGAAAGAGCTGGACGCCACCCTACGGATCCGCAAGGAGCTGGGCGAGGAGTACGAACCGGCGCTGATCGAATCCTTCCTGGAGAAGGTCGACCAGCACATCGACGGCGCGGTCGACCGCCGACTGCGCAGACATCTGGCCGAGCAGCAGACGGCGAGGGCACGCGGCGCGCAGTCCCCCCGGGCGACCGAATCCTGGGGAGAGCGCCACGGCTTGGGCGCCATGTCTCTGGTGCTGGCGATACCGCTCTCGGCGGTCGGGGGCGTCGTCGGCCAGCTGCCGGGGCTGGTGCTGGCCTGGGTGGGCATCGTCGGGGTCAACGCCGTCCAGGCGGCCCGCAGCCGTCCCGGCCTCTTCACCCGCCGCGGCCGGACGCAGGGGGACGAGGGCTGGGAAGACTGAGCCACCACCGGCAGGACGTTGGGGGACGAGGGCCGGGAGGACCAAGTCACCGGCAGGACACCGGGGCGCGGAGCCACCGGGGCGAAATCCCACGGGGACGTGCGCGGAGGCCACGGGCCGATGTGCGCGGGGACCGCCGCACCCCCGTTGCCGGGGGGCGGGACGACGGCGGTCCCCGCGAGGGACGCGGGCCGGGTCAGGGCCGGGCTTGCGCGTCCGTGGCGTCCGTGGAGGTCCGGGAGCCGCTCCGGAGGTCCTGGGCGCCGTATCGGTCGCCGGCCGGGGCGGGGAGCCGCTCCCGCCCTGCCGACATCCACCACTGTGCCGGACGCGTGTTAAGCGGGTGCTGCGCGAACGTGACGTGCTCGTACCACTTCCGCGAAGCCCTGCCCCCGAGTGTCACCGCACGGGTCACACACTCGCCCCGGCGGCCCTCCCCCGTCACCGGGCGTCGGCTACTGCTTTCCGCCCTTGGCGAGGAAGGCCAGCAGGTCCTGTCGGCTGACCACACCGGTGGGCTTGCCCTCGACGAGGACGATCGCCGCGTCGGCCGTGCCCAGCACGGACATCAGGTCCGCGACCGGCTCACCGGAGCCGACCTGGGGCAGCGGCGGGCACAGGTGCTTCTCCAGCGGGTCGTCCAGCGAGGCCCGCTGGGTGAACAGCGCGTCCAGCAGCTCGCGCTCGACGACCGACCCCACGACCTCCGCCGCCATGACATCGGGGTGTCCGGCGCCCGGCTTCACGATCGGCATCTGCGAGACGCCGTACTCGCGCAGCACCTCGATCGCCTCGCCGACCGTCTCGTCCGGGTGCATGTGGACGAGGGAGGGGATGCCGTCCTCCTTGTCGTTCAGCACGTCCCCGACGCGGGCGCTCGGACCGGCGTCCTCGAGGAAGCCGTAGTCCGCCATCCAGTCATCGTTGAAGATCTTGCTGAGGTAGCCGCGGCCGCTGTCCGGCAGCAGCACGACCACGACGTCGTCCGGGCCCAGGCCCTCGGCGACCTTCAGCGCCGCCACGACCGCCATGCCGCAGGAGCCGCCGACGAGCAGGCCCTCCTCCTTCGCCAGACGGCGGGTCATCTGGAAGGAGTCCTTGTCGGACACGGGAACGATCTCGTCCGCGACGGTCCGGTCGTAGGCGGTCGGCCAGAAGTCCTCGCCGACGCCCTCGACGAGGTACGGGCGCCCGGAGCCGCCCGAGTAGACCGAGCCCTCGGGGTCGGCGCCGACGACCTTGACCCGGCCGTCGCTGGCCTCCTTCAGATAGCGCCCGGTACCGGAGATCGTGCCCCCGGTGCCGACGCCCGCGACGAAGTGGGTGATCTTCCCCTCCGTCTGCTCCCACAGCTCGGGACCCGTGGAGTGATAGTGCGACAGGGGGTTGTTGGGGTTGGAGTACTGGTCCGGCTTCCAGGCGCCGGGGGTCTCACGGACCAGCCGGTCGGAGACGTTGTAGTACGAGTCCGGGTGCTCCGGGTCCACGGCGGTCGGGCACACGACCACCTCGGCGCCGTAGGCCCGCAGCACGTTGATCTTGTCGGTGGAGACCTTGTCGGGGCACACGAAAATGCACTTGTAGCCCTTCTGCTGGGCCACGATCGCCAGGCCGACGCCCGTGTTGCCGCTGGTCGGCTCCACGATCGTGCCTCCCGGCTGGAGTTCGCCGCTCTGCTCGGCCGCCTCGATCATGCGCAGGGCGATCCGGTCCTTCACGGATCCGCCCGGGTTGAAGTACTCGACCTTCGCGAGGACGGTCGCCTGGATGCCGTCGGTCACGCGGTTGAGCCTGAGCAGCGGGGTGTTGCCGACCAGGCTGATCATCGAGTCGTGGAATTGCACCGTTGTCTCCGGTTGCTTGCAAAGGAAGTGGTCGTGGTGGTGCCGCCAGCGTAAGCGCTCCCGCGCCGCGACGGTCGGCACTGGCTCACTCCCGGGATCACACCCCGTTGAGATTGGACAACGGTGTGTACGGGGCAAGCAGTGGGTGTACGGCTACGAGGAGGTGGCGGCTACGCATGTCGAGCATGTCGAGGGCGAGAGTGGCCCGGCGCATCGCGGCGGGCGCGGCGTACGGCGGCGGCGGAATCGGCCTGGCCGGAGTGGCCGCGGCCGGTCTGCTCCTGGCCGAGGCGCAGCTGGCCAGACGCCATGTGGCCAACGGGCACAGCCCCCAGCCGCCGCGCGCGAACGGCCTCTACGGGCGCGGATACGCCGGTCTGGACGGGCCGCCGCTGCGGCTGACGATGCTCGGTGACTCCACGGCCGCGGGCCAGGGAGTGCGCCGCTTCCGGCAGACCCCGGGCGCGCTGCTGGCCTCGGGGCTCGCGGCGGTGGCGGAACGCCCGGTGGAGCTGAGGGTGATCGCCCTTCCCGGAGCGCGCTCCGACGACCTCGACCGCCAGGTGGCGCTGGCACTGGCGGGGCCGGGCCCGGTTCCCGACATCTGCGTGATCATGGTCGGCGCCAACGATGTGACGCACCGCATGCCGCCGACCCGCTCGGTGCGCCATCTGTCGGCCGCCGTGCGGAGGCTGCGCACCGCGGGCGCGGAGGTCGTGGTGGGCACCTGCCCCGACCTCGGCACCCTCGAGCCGGTGCAGCAGCCGCTGCGCTGGCTGGCCCGCCGGGCCTCCCGGCAGCTGGCCGCGGCGCAGACCATCGGCGTCGTCGAGCAGGGCGGCCGCACGGTCTCGCTCGGAGACCTGCTGGGCCCGGAGTTCGAGGAGAACCCGCGCGAGCTGTTCGGGCCCGACAACTACCACCCGTCGGCCGAGGGCTACGCCACGGCGGCCATGGCGGTCCTGCCGACGGTCTGCGCGGCCCTGGGCCTGTGGCCCGCCGAGGAGGAGCGCCCGGACGCGTCCCGCCGGGAGGGCTTCCTGCCGGTGGCCCGCGCGGCGGCGGAGGCGGCCTCGGAGGCGGGCACCGAGGTCACGGCGGCCCTGCCGACGGGCCCCCGGGGCCCCTGGGCCCTCCTCAAGCGCCGTCGTCGGCGGCGCCTGCCGACCCCGGACGCCAGCCCGGCCACCGAACGCGAGCCCCTGCCCTGACCGGCGCCGCCCACCAAAAAAGCAAGCGCTTAGAAAAGTGCGGTCCGCGTCACACTCCACAGCCCGTGACCTCCACCGTACGTACGGGTAACTTCCCCCACAGCCTTGCCTTCTCTCGTGCACTGGAGCCGTGATGCCCGAAGCCGTCATCGTCTCGACCGCCCGCTCCCCGATCGGACGCGCCTTCAAGGGCTCCCTGAAGGACCTCCGCCCGGACGACCTCACCGCCACGATCATCCAGGCCGCCCTGGACAAGGTCCCCGGACTGGACCCGAAGGACATCGACGACCTGATGCTGGGCTGCGGCCTCCCGGGCGGCGAGCAGGGTCACAACCTCGGCCGGATCGTCGCCGTGCAGATGGGCATGGACCACCTCCCGGGCTGCACCGTCACCCGGTACTGCTCCTCCTCCCTCCAGACCTCCCGCATGGCCCTGCACGCCATCAAGGCCGGTGAGGGCGACGTCTTCATCTCCGCGGGCGTGGAGACGGTCAGCCGCAGCGTCAAGGGCACCTCCGACGGCCTGCCCGACACGCACAACCCGCTCTTCGCCGAGGCCGAGGCCCGCACCGTCGCCGTCGCGGAGTCCGAGGGCGCCGACTGGCACGACCCGCGCGAGGACGGCCTCTTCCCCGACCCGTACATCGCGATGGGCCAGACCGCCGAGAACCTCGCGCGGCTGAAGGGCGTCACCCGCGAGGCGATGGACGAGTTCGGCGTCCGCTCGCAGAACCTCGCCGAGCAAGCCATCGCCAAGGGCTTCTGGGAGCGGGAGATCACCCCGGTGACCCTCCCCGACGGAACGGTCGTCAGCAAGGACGACGGCCCGCGGGCGGGCGTGACCATGGAGGGCGTGGCGGGACTCAAGCCCGTCTTCCGCCCCGACGGCCGTGTCACCGCCGGAAACTGCTGCCCCCTCAACGACGGTGCCGCCGCCCTGGTCATCATGAGCGACACCAAGGCCCGGGAGCTGGGGCTGACCCCGCTCGCCCGGATCGTCTCCACCGGCGTCTCCGGACTCTCCCCCGAGATCATGGGATACGGCCCCGTGGAGGCCAGCAAGCAGGCGCTCCGGCGCGCGGGTCTCGGCATCGGCGACATCGACCTCGTCGAGATCAACGAGGCGTTCGCCGCCCAGGTGATCCCCTCCTACCGCGATCTGGGCATCCCGCTGGACAAGCTGAACGTCAACGGCGGCGCGATCGCCGTGGGCCACCCCTTCGGCATGACCGGTGCGCGCATCACCACCACGCTGATCAACTCGCTCCAGTGGCACGACAAGCAGTTCGGCCTGGAGACGATGTGCGTCGGTGGCGGCCAGGGCATGGCGATGGTCATCGAGCGCCTGAGCTGACCCGCGCGCGTCCTCGCGTCCCTCCGCTCCTCCCGCGGCGCGCACAGAACGGCCCGGAGTCCCTTTTCAGGGCCCCGGGCCGTTCTGTGATGCAATCTCCCCCAGGATGTGACCTATCTCCCTCCGGCGAGGGTCGATGCAGGTCAGGATGGCTGCCGGGGGTGGTCCTCACACCCGATTCCTGTCCGTTTCGTGACGTTACGCACTGACAGCTGGTTAGTCCACCCTTCAAGCTGATGTAGGAAGTCCGGGGCCGACCATGAACCGGGAGTACGTCAGTGAGCGCCATGCCGATTGCCCTGCTGCTCACCACGACCGCCACCGCGGGCGTGGGCGTCGCCGTCCTGTGCGGCGTGCGGACGCTGCGCCGACAGGTCGCGTCCCTGCGCGGCGAACTCGCCGCGAGCCGCACCGCACCGGCGCCCGGCCCGGTGCCCGCGGCCCGCTCCGGCGCGGACGCGGAGGAGATACGCAGCGCCGTGGCCGAGGCTCTCGCCGAGGAGCGGGAACGTGAACTGGCCGAGGCGCGTGCCTTCTGGGCCGCTCAGGAGGCGCGGGACGTCGCCGACGCCCCCACGCTGTTCGGCCTGACCGACACCGAGCTGCTCCTGCCCCGCCAGTCGGACTTCGCGGGGCTGGAGCACGACAGCCTGGAGCCGGTGGCGGAAACCTCGTACGAGAAGAGCGAGTTCGCCCAGAACGGCTCCCCGGAGGAGGGCCTCGCGGGGGACTCCCCCGAGTTGGCCGCCGCCCGCCGTCGGCACCCCTCCCATCCCGACTTCGTCCCGTCGCCCGTCGTGGGCGACCACGAGCGGACGGTCGCGCGCCTGGAGGAACTGGCCGCGGACCGGACCGTACTGGCCGATGTGCGGCCGGGCCCGCTGGGCACCCTGGACGTCTATGTCTTCGCGGACGGTACGACGCTGTGCATGACCCCGGGCCACCGGGAGACCGCGGAGCGGCTGAACGCGGCCCTGGACGCGGGCCACGCCCCGATCCTGCTCGGCGGCTCGGGCGTCTCGGGCGCGTACGCGCTGACGTTCGAGTGCGGCGACGAGAGCGTCTACATCCTGGCGGACCGGGTCATCGCGACCCTGTAACCGACGGCCCCGCCGGGACGCACCCCGGCCCGCCGAGCCACCTCAGGGCCGCCTCCCGGCCCGCCGGACTCCCTCCCGCCCGCCGGGCCGTCGCAGGGCCCGCGCAGAGCCGCGCTCGCGGCCCGACGGCCGCTGAGCCACAGCCCCGTCCCGGCGACCGCGAACCATGGCTGCACACCGCGGCGTGCGCACCCCGGCCCGCGGTACACGTACCGACGGCCCCACCGTGTGGGTACCGACGCCCCGCCATGCCCGTACCGACGCGTCGCCGTACACCTACCGACGGCCCCGCCATGCCTGTACCGGCGCCCCGCCGTGTGCGTATTCCGGTCAGACCCCGGCCCGCTGCTGGGCCTCCTTCACCAGGGCCACCGCCCCGGCGAGCTGCTCCTCGTCCGTCAGCGCGACGGCGAGATCGTGTGCGGCGACGGTGATCTGGTCGGCGACGGCGAACATGCCCGCGTCCGGCATGTCGCGGGGCTCGGCCGAGGGATCCTCCAGCAGCTGGGCGCGGCGCGCCAACTCCCGCGCCAGGCCGAGCGCCTCGGCCGCGGCGCTGCGTTGCAGCCGGCTCTGGGGGGCGGCCCGCAGCCGGTCGGCGAAGTGATCCACTGCCTGGGTCAAAGCCGTCGTATCAAGCACGCCGCGAGACTACGCGTCGCGGCGGGACTGTTGCCAACAGGCGAACACTCAGGCACGGTGACCTGAAGGACCGGCTTCATCGAATGCGTCCGGAGGCGCCGATGTCCCAAGTCTTCTCCGAAGAGACCCATCGCAATCTGCTCGCCCGCATCCCGCACTGCACCGGTCGTGAAGTTTCCGACTGGCTTCGCGCCGTCGACGAAGGCCCCTCGCTCTGCTTCGAGGAGAAGGTCACCTGGCTGCGACATGAGCACAATCTCGCCTATGGCCACGCCAAGGCGATCATCCATGAGTACGACCTGAGAAGGGCGGCCCGCAAGCTCGCCTGAGCGCGCGCCGACCCACCGGACAGCGAAGGGCCCGCGAACCGTGGTTCGCGGGCCCTTCGGCACGACGGCCGCTCCGGCGGCCGGCCGTCAGTCGTTACTGCTGAAGATGGCGACCAGCCGCAGCATCTCGACGTAGATCCAGACCAGGGTCATGGTCAGGCCGAACGCGGCCAGCCAGGCTTCCTCACGCGGCGCGCCGTAGGCGATGCCGTCCTCGATCTGCTTGAAGTCGAGGGTCAGGAAGAACGCGCCGAGCAGAATCGCGATGATGCCGACGAGCGCGCCCAGCGGGCCCATGCTGCGCAGCCCGCCGTCGGGGGCGGCCCCGAAGGCGACCAGCAGCAGATTGACCGCCATCACCAGGACGAAGGCGATGGCGATGGCCATGCCGATGCGGGCGTAGCGCGCGGTGACCCGGACCCAGCCCGCCTTGTAGACGAGCAGGGTCGCGCCGGACACCGCCATGGTGCCCAGGACCGCCTGGAAGGGCGCGCCGGACCAGCGCGCGTTGTACATCTCGCTGATGACACCCAGGAAGACGCCCTCGAAGGCGGCGTACCCCAGGATCAGGGCGGGCGACGGCGTCCGCTTGAAGGACTGCACCATCGCCAGCACGAACGCGATCAGGGCGGAGCCGACCGCGAGGCCGTAGCTGGTGGCCGAGACCGGCAGCAGCGCCCAGGAGAGGATCGCGCCGACGGCGACCGTGCCGAGCGTCATCGCCGAGCGCATGACGACGTCGTCCATCGTCATCCGGCCGGTGGAGGCCGGGGCCTGCGGCGGTGCGCCGTACTGCGTCTGCTGTGGGTACGGGTTCTGCGCGTAGGGGTTGCCGCCCGCGTACGGGTTCTGCGCGTACGGGTTGCCCTGCGTGCCGACGGCGGCTCCCCCGGCCTGCGGCGCGGCGTTGAAGCCCGCGTAGCCGTTGTCGCGGCTGAACCCCCGTCGCGAGAAGACCGGGTTGCTGCTCCTCATTGCACTCCTCCATGGCCACCCTGCGTGGCCTTGGGCTCAAGAGTAATAGGTAGGCAAAGGACTGACCCTACTGCTTGGGGAGGATCTTTCCCTCGTCCGTGCGCGCAACACGCTACGCACCTGCGTGATTCCCCGCACTCGGCGGGGCCGGGTCATGACCGGCTCGGAACAGAGTCGCAACCTGCCGGGAACCTTCCCTCACCCGTACGGGCGGCACACGATGGCGGCGCACCACCCGGGAGGGCGGCGCGGAGCTCCGGACGGCACCGGACAACACCGGAGCCCACCGGTGAGGACCGGCACCACATAGGTACACGTGTTCGAGCTAGGGACGGAGCGGGGGCATCGAGGCCGCGCCCCGGTCCATTCCCGGCAGGCCGATACGAAAGGCTTTGACGGCACCCACGGCACAGGCCCGGAAAATGGAGGTTGCACTTCACCGTCGGCCGTTGTTCCGCGCGGCGGACACTCCCCGGAAGCAGGCTCGACCCCCGGCGTTCCCCCCGCGTTACCGCGAGCACGAAACCGAGGGCCCCGAACCCGCCGTTTGCCGGTCGGCACAGTGTCGGCGAAGGTGCCCGGAACCGGACTTGAACCGGTACGCCCGCGAGGGGCAGCGAGGTTTAAGCTCGCCGTGTCTGCATTCCACCATCCGGGCAGGCCATGGGCTCCGCATCGAGCGTTCCGAGCCTATCGGGACCCGTCCCCCCAACAGGGGGTGCACGATGCGATGTTGTCTTATTTTATTGAGGTCTGAGGGTGCATCAGCACGCGGTACGAGCCATCCGCACTTGCCAATAGCCTTTCGGGCGGCCGTGGGCCGTGTATGCGGAATGACGGAATTTCACCGCCCTGAAGGAGGGCATCCAGAGCCCTCTGAAACGGCTGATCAACCGCTTTTCGAACCGGTCGCTCTCCGGACGCTCTCCGGACACTCTCAGGGGCGCTTCTCAGGGGTGCTTCTCATCCCCAGGTATGAGACGAGCGGACCCGGTCCGACTCGAGGCTGTCCCGGGAACGGGAACAGCGGCTGACTCCGGGGGAGTAATGGGCCGCCACGATGGAAGACGTCCCCTCGAACGTCGTCGTCCCGACAGGAGCACCCGCCCGTGACCAGCACACCTCTCGCCGACCGGACCACCACGGTGGCCGCCCGCGCCACGGACCTGTCGAAGGTCTACGGGCAGGGCGAAACCCAGGTGGTGGCCCTGGACCGGGTGTCCGTCGACTTCCAGCAGGGCCAGTTCACGGCCATCATGGGCCCCTCGGGCTCCGGCAAGTCGACGCTCATGCACTGTGTCGCGGGCCTGGACTCCTTCTCCTCGGGTTCCGTGCGCATCGGCGACGTCGAACTGGGCTCGCTGAAGGACAAGCAGCTCACCAGGCTCCGCCGGGACAAGATCGGCTTCATCTTCCAGGCGTTCAACCTGCTGCCGACCCTGACCGCGCTGGAGAACATCACCCTCCCGATGGACATCGCGGGCCGCAAGGCGGACAAGGAATGGCTGGACATCGTGATCCAGATGGTCGGCCTCTCGGGACGGCTGGGCCACCGGCCCGCACAGCTGTCCGGCGGCCAGCAGCAGCGCGTCGCGGTGGCGCGGGCGCTGGCCTCCAAGCCGGAGATCATCTTCGGTGACGAGCCCACCGGAAACCTGGACTCGCGCTCGGGCGCGGAGGTCCTGGGCTTTCTGCGCAACTCCGTGCGGGAGCTGGGGCAGACGGTGGTGATGGTCACCCACGACCCGGTGGCGGCCGCCTACGCGGACCGGGTCGTCTTCCTGGCGGACGGCCGGATCGTGGACGAGCTGCACGAGCCGACCGCGGACGCGGTGCTGGACCGCATGAAGCAGTTCGACGCCAAGGGCCGCACCAGCTGAGGGCCCTGCCCCGCCCCGGTCCCCTCGGCCCGAACGGCCGTCCACCCTCCCGCCCCAGCCCTGGAAGACAAATGTTCCGTACCGCCCTGCGCAATGTGCTCGCGCACAAAGCCAGGCTGCTCATGACCGTCCTCGCCGTGATGCTCGGCGTCGCCTTCGTGTCGGGCACCCTGGTTTTCACCAACACCCTCTCGGACGCCTACCAGAAGAGTTCCGCCAAGGGCTTCGACCAGGTCGACGTGGCCATCCGGCCCGAGGGCCGCCAGGACACCGGCGACACCGTCGGCAAGGAGCCGCAGCTCACCCAGGCCCTGCTCGACAAGGCCACCCGCGTCCAGGGCGCCAAGTCGGCCGTCGGCGTCGTCAGCGGCTTCACCGCCATCGCCGACAAGCACGGCAAGCTCCTCGGCGACGGCTTCCAGTCGCAGGGCGGCAACTACGGGAAGGCCGGCGACCCCCGGTACCCGATCGTCAACGGGCACGCTCCCCAGGGTCAGAACGAGATCCTCCTCGACTCCAAGACCGCCGCGCGCGCCGGATACAAGG
Source organism: Streptomyces sp. NPDC052040 (assembly GCF_044548405.1). NCBI lineage: Bacteria > Bacillati > Actinomycetota > Actinomycetes > Kitasatosporales > Streptomycetaceae > Streptomyces > Streptomyces sp. NPDC052040. The sequence continues at coordinate 54,933 of NZ_JBIUBV010000011.1, forward strand.
TGGGCGACACCGTGCGGCTGTCGATCGACGGCCCGGTGCTGACCCCGAGGATCACCGGCATCTTCACCACCGACGACGGCAATGTGGCCGCCGGTGGCAGCCTGGCCCTCTTCGACACCCCGACCGCCCAGCGCCTGTTCCACAAGGAAGGCGCCTACGACGAGATCGACGTGCAGGCGGCCCCCGGCACCAGCCAGACCGCGCTGCGCAACGCCCTCGACGGGATCCTGCCGAAGGACACCGCGTCCACGGTCACCGGCAAGCAGCTCGCCGACGACCAGGCCCGGCAGATCGCGGACGCGACCAGCAGCATGCGCACCACCCTGCTGGTCTTCGCGGGCATCGCGCTGTTCGTCGGCACCTTCATCATCGCCAACACCTTCACCATGCTGGTCGCCCAGCGCACCAAGGAGCTGGCGCTGCTGCGCGCGGTCGGCGCCTCCCGCCGCCAGGTCACCCGGTCCGTGCTCATCGAGGCGTTCGTGGTCGGCGCGGTCGCGGCCGTCACCGGTCTGGTGGCCGGCATCGGCATCGGCGCCGGGCTGCGCGCGCTGACCAGCAGCCTGGGCGGGAACGTACCGGACGGGCCGCTGGTCGTCTCCCCGGGCACGGTGCTCGCGGCTCTCGCCGTCGGCATCCTGATCACGATGCTCGCCGCCTGGCTGCCGGGCCGCCGCGCCGCGAAGATCCCGCCGGTCGCTGCGATGAGCAGCGTCCACGCCAAGGCCACCACCCGGTCGCTGGTCGTACGGAACACCCTTGGCGCCCTGCTCGCCGGGTCCGGCGTCGCCACCGTGCTCTACGCCACCACCCTGAGCAGCTCGGACGGCCAGGGCCCGATGGGCATCGGCGCGGTCCTCCTGGTCATCGGCGTCTTCGTGCTCACCCCGCTGCTGTCCCGCCCGCTGATCGCGGCCGCCGCGCCCCTGCTGCGGGTCTTCGGGATCTCCGGGAAGCTGGCCCGGCAGAACTCGGTCCGCAACCCGCGCCGCACCGCGGCCACCGCCTCGGCCCTGATGATCGGCCTGACCCTGATCACCGGTCTGACGGTGATGGCGGGCAGTCTCCAGCACGCGATCGACAAGATGGCGTCCTCCGCCATCAAGGCCGACTACGTGGTGTCCATGGCGAACGGGCACGAGCTGTCGCCCGATGTCGAGAAGACGCTCCGCACGGCCGACGGGGTCACCGCGGTCAGCCCGGTGCGCCAGGCACCGACCCGCATCGAGGGCGAGACCGAGTACGTGACCGGCGTCAACGGCGCCACCATCGGCAAGCTGACCGCCCTCACCCTCGACAAGGGCACCTTCAAGGTCGGCGGCAGCCAGGTCGTCGTGGACAACGAGACGGCCACGTCCCACCACTGGACGACGGGCTCCCGGTTCACGGTCTCCTACGAGGACGGCCGCAAGCAGCAGCTGACGGTCGCCGGTGTCTACCAGCGGACCGAGATGATGCGCGGGATCATGCTGGACACCGCCACGCTCGCCCCGCACCAGAGCGACCCGGCGGACATGCAGGTCATGGTGAAGACCGCGGGCGGCGCCACCGACTCGGCCAAGAACGGGCTGGCGAAGGCGCTCGGCGACAACCCGGCCATCAAGGTCCAGGACAAGCAGGACATCTCCAACGGCATCGCGCAGCTCTTCACCCTGATGCTGAACATGCTCTACGGCCTGCTGGCCATGGCGGTGATCGTCGCCGTCCTCGGGGTGGTCAACACCCTGGCCATGTCGGTGTTCGAGCGGTCCCAGGAGATCGGCATGCTGCGCGCCATCGGCCTGGACCGCAAGGGCATCAAGCGGATGGTCCGGCTGGAGTCCCTGGTCATCTCGCTGTTCGGCGGGGTGCTCGGCATCGGCCTTGGTGTGTTCTTCGGCTGGGCGGCCGGTGAACTGCTCGGCACCAGCATCTCGACGTACGAACTGGTCCTGCCCTGGGGCCGGATGGCCGTCTTCCTGCTGCTGGCCGGGGTGGTCGGCGTGCTGGCGGCGCTGTGGCCCGCCCGGCGCGCGGCCCGGCTGAACATGCTGGCGGCGATCAAGTCGGAGTAGCGGCAGCCGTCGCGAAGGGGCCCGTTCCGCAGAGGGAACGGGCCCCTTCGCCGTCTGCGCGCCGACCGGACGCCCCGTCAGGCGTGCCAGGTGCGGGTGCGCAGCGGCAGTCCGGCGGAACCGGGTTCCGGGGTCCGCACGGCGAGGACCTGGTTGACGCCGATGCGGTTGCGTTCGAAGGCCAGGGCGGAGGCGGCCATGTAGAGGCGCCACACACGGGCGCGGCCGGCCCCGGCGAGGGCCAGGGCGCGGCCCCACTCGGCCTCCAGGTTGGCGACCCAGCCGCGCAGGGTGAGGGCGTAGTGCTCGCGCAGCGCCTCCACGTCCCGCACCTCGAACCCCGCGCGCTCCAGCTGGGTCACCGTGGTGCCGACGGGCGCCAGTTCACCGTCCGGGAAGACATAGGCGTCGATGAACGCGTCGACGGAGTACGCGGTCTCGTCCCGGCGGGGGCGCCGGGCGATCTGGTGGTTGAGCAGCCGCCCGCCGGGCGTGAGCAGGGCGTGCAGATCACGGGCGTACTCCAGGTACCGTTCGGCGCCGACGTGCTCGGCCATCCCGATGGAGGAGATCGCGTCGTAGGGGCCGTCGTCGACGTCCCGGTAGTCCTGCACCCGGATCTCGACGAGGTCGGCGAGGCCCTCGTCGGCGATGCGCTTACGGGCGTAGGTGGCCTGCTCCTGGGAGAGGGTGATGCCGACGACGTTCACCCCGTGCTCGCGGGCGGCGTGGATCGCCATGGAGCCCCAGCCGCAGCCGACGTCGAGGAGCCGCTGACCGGGGGTCAGACCGAGCTTGCGGCAGACGAGTTCCAGCTTGTCGCGCTGGGCGTCCTCCAGGGTGGCGTCCGGCGACTCCCAGTAGGCGCAGGAGTACACCATGGACGGGCCGAGGACGATCTCGTAGAAGTCGTTGCCCACGTCGTAGTGATGGCTGATGGCGCGTTTGTCGCTGTGCCGGGAGTGACGGCGGCCGGGCGCCCTGCGGACCTCCTCCCGGGGCGGCGGGGGCGGCGGCAGGGGGCGGGCCAGCAGGGCCAGCCCGCGCACACCGGCGCGCACCTGCGGGTCGCGGAGGGCCTGGGCGAGCGTGCGGGCGTCCTCGCCGCGCTCCCAGACCAGCCCGGCCATCAGATCGAGGGCGGTGTAGAGGTCGCCGTCGACGGCGAGGTCCCCGGCGACCCAGGCGCGGACGAGCCCCAACTCCCCCGGTTTCCACAGCAGGCGGCGCAGGGCGCGGCGGTTGCGTACGACGAGGACGGGAGCGCCGGGCGGGCCCGCTTCCGAACCGTCCCAGGCGCGGATGCGCAACGGGAGCGGCGTCCCCAACAACTGTTCTACGAGGCTTTTCAGCCGCGGCGCGGCGTCGGCCATGGCGCACACCTCCGATGGGGTATCACCTGTCCGGTCCGCGCCACGTCTCCGCAGGGACCGGACAGGGGAGAGTTTCCGGGATGTCCCACCACGTAAACACCTGCGGGGCCGGGCCGCAGTCCCCCAATGGCGTTACGGCTGGGCAAAATGCCCGGGTCCCGGGGGTGCCGCAGGCCGCCGTGCGAGGTCAGGCGCGTGCGGTGCGCCGCATGCCGAAGGGCCTCCCGCACCACGGATGGCGGGAGGCCCTTCGGCTGGAACGGTGACCGGGGGTCAGGAGGCCTTGGCCTTCTCCTCGGTCTTGGCCGCGGGGGCGACCGGGGCGGGCTTGGCGGCCTCGTAGAACTCCTCGCGCGGGGACTCGATCGCGCCGAGCGAGACGACCTCGCGCTTGAGGAACATGCCGAGCGTCCAGTCCGCGAAGATCCGGATCTTGCGGTTCCAGGTCGGCATCGCCAGGCCGTGGTAGCCACGGTGCATGTACCAGGCGAGACGGCCCTTGAGCTTGATCTTCGTCTTGCCCAGGACGATCATCGCGACGCCCTTGTGGAGGCCGAGACCGGCCACCGCGCCCTTGTTGGCGTGCGAGTACTCCTTCTGCGGGAAGCCCCGCATGCCGGAGACCACGTTGTCGCCGAGGACCTTGGCCTGACGCAGCGCGTGCTGCGCGTTCGGCGGGCACCAGGCGTTCTCGTTGCCCGCCTTGCGGCCGACGAGGTCGGGCACCTGGGCGTTGTCGCCGGCGGCCCAGATGTAGTCGGTGCCCTGGACCTGGAGGGTGGGGGCGGTGTCCACATGGCCGCGCGGGCCGAGCGGGAGGCCGAAGCGGGCGAGTGCCGGGTTCGGCTTGACGCCCGCCGTCCACACGATGGTGTTGGAGTCGACCTCGAGGCCGTTCTTCAGCACCACATGGCCGTCGACGCAGGACTCCATGGAGGTGGACAGGTAGACCTCGACGCCACGGCCCTCGAGGTGCTCCTTGCCGTACTGGCCGAGCTTGGGGCCGACCTCGGGGAGGATCTTGTCGGCGGCGTCGACCAGGATGAAGCGCATGTCCTCGCGGGACACGTTCTTGTAGTACTTGGCCGCGTCCCGGGCCATGTCCTCGACCTCACCGATGGTCTCCGCACCGGCGAAGCCGCCGCCGATGAAGACGAAGGTGAGCGCCTTGCGGCGGATCTCCTCGTCGGTCGTGGAGTCGGCCTTGTCGAGCTGCTCGAGGACGTGGTTGCGCAGGCCGATGGCCTCCTCGACGCCCTTCATACCGATGCCCTGCTCGGCGAGGCCGGGGATCGGGAAGGTGCGGGAGACCGCGCCGAGCGCGATCACCAGGTAGTCGAAGGGCAGCTCGTACGCCTCGCCGACCAGCGGGGCGATCACGGCGACCTTGCGGTCCTGGTCGATGGTGGTGACCCGGCCGGTGAGGACCTCCGCCTTGGGCAGGACGCGCCGCAGCGGGACGACGACATGCCGGGGGGAGATGCTGCCGGCGGCAGCTTCGGGGAGGAAGGGCTGGTAGGTCATGTACGAGCGCGGGTCGACGACCGTGACGGTCGCCTCGCCGTAGCGCATCTTCTTCAGGATGCGTCGAGCTGCGTACAGGCCTACGTACCCACCGCCTACTACGAGGATCCTGGGACGCTCCGTGGTGCTCATGCCATCGAGTATCCACCTGCCCATGGGGGGTCGCTCGTGCGCCCCTTCACAAGCTTGAGGGGGGCGTCTGCTACACTCCGCGGCCCGCGTGACGGAGATCATGGCGCGGACCGGGAACCGCGGGGGTGGGCGGATCGTTGTCAAGGCCTCGTGAGCTGCCCCTTGTGGCCTTCACCGCCCTCTTACCCGGCCTTGTCCGGACCCACGCACCCTCCACCGGAAACGCTCGCGTGAGCACCCCGCAAGGGCCGTTGAGCCCCCCGAACGGGCCATGGGACCCATGGCGCCGCCACCAGGCGCGATTTTCCTTGTGAAGAACTTCACGAACATTCCGCGCGGGGCACCCGCGCGAAGGCGCGAAGCCCCCCTTGAGCGCGCTCATACGTTACCCAACACGCTCAAGAGAGGCTACTGACGAGTAGGAAAAACCGCCCCGCACACCCCCGACTCCCCGTCAGAACCCCTGCCTGCGCGGGCCGTCGGGCCGCCCGCGGTCGTCAGGCGAGGGACCAGGCGATGCCGTCGAGGATGTCGTGTTCGCTGACCACGACCTCCTGGGCGCCGATGCGTTCCATGATCGCGAGGAGGACCAGGGCCCCCGCGCCGATGACGTCCACGCGTCCGGGGTGCAGGGAGGGGATCTCCGCCCGCTCGGCGTGCGTGGAACGCAGCAGCCGCTCGGTGATCTCCCGGACGCGGTCCAGGGAGACACGGGAGTGGTGGATCCGCGCGGAGTCGTACTCCGGGAGGTCCTGGGCGATCGCCGAGACGCTGGTGACCGAGCCCGCGAGGCCGACCAGGGTCCGCGCCTCCCGCAGCGGCACGGTCCGCTCCGCCAGGTCGAGGGCGGCCTCGATGTCGGACCGTATGGCGGCGATCTGCTCCTCGGCGGGCGGGTCGGCGACGGCGCCCCCGTGCACGAGGTGGCGCTCCGTCATCCGAACGCAGCCGATGTCCACGGACCGGGCGGCCCGCACCCGGTCCTCGCCGACGACGAACTCCGTGGAGCCGCCGCCGATGTCCACCACCAGGTAGGGCCGGGCGAGGTCGTCCCGGCCGGTCAGCTCCTTGGTCGCACCCAGGAAGGAGAACTCCGCCTCCTGGTCGCCGGAGATGACCTCGGGCTCGACGCCGAGGATGTCCAGGACCCCGCGGACGAAGTCCTCCCGGTTCTCCGCGTCCCGGGAGGCGGAGGTGGCGACGAAGCGGACCCGCTCGGCGCCGTGGCCCTTGATGACCTCCGCGTACTCGCGGCAGGCGGCGAAGGTGCGCTCCAGCGCCTCCGGGGCCAGGCGCCCCGTGCGGTCCACGCCCTGCCCGAGCCGGACGATGGTCATCCGGCGGTCCAGCTCGACGAGTTCACCGGTGGCCGGGTCGGCGTCCGCCACCAGCAGGCGGATGGAGTTCGTACCGCAGTCGACGGCGGCGACGCGTGTCACTGGCCCTGCCCCTTCCGGCCGGACTGCTCCTGCCCGGCCTGCTCCTGCCCGGACTGCGGCTCCCTGGCGGCGGGGCTCACGGGCTGGACGGCGAGCCAGCCGGTGTCGGCCGTCTCCACCTCCCACGCGTCACCGGCGGGCGGCGCCCCGGCGCCGGGCGACACGCATGAACCCTTGCGCCACCACTCCGGCAGCATCTCGATCGCCTCGTCGCCGAGCGGGTTGACGCCCGGACCCGCGGCCAGCGAGTGGCCGACGAGCACATGCAGGCACTTCACCCGGTCCGGCATGCCGCCCGCGCTCGGGAAGCCCTCCAGGACCTCGACGGCGTCGCGGCGGGCGATGTAGTCCTCGTGGGCGGCGCGATAGGCGGCGGCCAGCTCCGGATCGGCCCCCAGGCGCTCCGTCATCTCCTTCATGACGCCGTTGGCCTCCAGCGTGCCGATCGCCGAGGCGGCGCGCGGGCACGTCAGGTAGTACGTCGTCGGGAAGGGGGTGCCGTCGGGGAGCCGCGGCGCGGTCTCCACGACGTCCGGCTGCCCGCACGGGCAGCGGTGCGCGATCGCGCGCAGTCCGCGCGGGGTGCGGCCGAGCTGCTGCTCGATGGCCGCGACATCGGCGTCCGTGGGCTCGGTGCGCGGCGTGGGCGGCGGGGGCGTTTCCATGCGGTGCGAAGTCTCTCTTGTGTCTGTGTCGGGCCGGGCCCGGTCGGGCCGGCCGGGTTCACTGGTCGGACGCGTCGGCCTTGTCCACCCCGTCCCAGACGCCCGCGTACCAGGGGCGCGTCAGGGACGTCCGGTGGGCCGTGGAGTGCCCGGCCCGGTCCGGGTCGACCACGGTGTACCCGGTCTCGCCCGGCATCACATAGTGCAGCCGGGCGCGGATCTGCTGCTCCGCGTACGCGTCGTCCTGCCAGCGCGCCTTGAGGTCGCGCAGCTGCTCGACCCGGTCGCGGGCCTCCTGCCGCTGCCGCTCCAGGCCGGTGATCTGGGCGCGCTGGGAGACGTACTGCCGCAGCGGGTACGCGAGGGCCACGATCAGGGAGCACAGGACGAGGGCGAGCAGGGCGGCCCGGCCGGTGAGCCGGGAGCGGCGGGCCTGCCGCCTGGTCTGGGAGCGGTAGACCCGGGCCGCCGTCTGCTCACCGAGCAGCCGCAGCCTGGTCGCGGTGGAGAACCGGTCACGGTCCTTCACGGCCATGTCTCCCGCCTCCCCTTCACACGTACGTACGTCCCCGCACACGGTACGGGACCGCGTACGGGGACGTACGGACGACCGGCCAGGGCGTGGCCCTGGGGGGCTCAGCCCTTGAAGCGCGGGAAGGCGCTGCGGCCGGCGTAGACCGCGGCGTCGTCGAGGATCTCCTCGATGCGCAGCAGCTGGTTGTACTTGGCGACGCGCTCGGAGCGGGCCGGGGCGCCGGTCTTGATCTGGCCGCAGTTGGTGGCGACGGCCAGGTCGGCGATGGTGACGTCCTCGGTCTCGCCGGAGCGGTGGGACATCATGCACTTGAAGCCGTTGCGCTGGGCCAGCTCGACGGCGTCGAGGGTCTCGGTCAGCGAGCCGATCTGGTTCACCTTGACCAGCAGGGCGTTGGCCGCGCCCTCCTCGATGCCGCGGGCGAGGCGCTCGGGGTTGGTGACGAAGAGGTCGTCGCCGACCAGCTGGACCTTGTCGCCGAGCTTGTCGGTGATGATCTTCCAGCCGGCCCAGTCGTCCTCGAACAGCGGGTCCTCGATGGAGACCAGCGGGTAGGCCGCCACCAGCTCCTCGTAGTACTCCGTCATCTCGGCGGCGGAGCGCTCCTTGCCCTCGAAGAGGTACTTGCCGTCCTTGTAGAACTCGGAGGCGGCGACGTCGAGGGCGAGGGCGATCTGCTCGCCGGGGGCGTACCCGGCTTCCTTGATGGCCTCGAGGATCAGGTCGAGGGCCTCGCGGTTGGAGCCGAGGTTCGGGGCGAAGCCGCCCTCGTCGCCGAGGCCGGTGGACAGGCCCTTGCTCTTCAGCACCTTCTTGAGGGTGTGGTAGACCTCGGTGCCCCAGCGCAGCGCCTCGGAGAACGACTCCGCGCCGATGGGGGCGATCATGAACTCCTGGATGTCCACGTTGGAGTCGGCGTGCGAGCCGCCGTTCAGGATGTTCATCATCGGCACCGGCAGCAGGTGCGCGTTCGGGCCGCCCAGGTAGCGGAAGAGCGGGAGGTCGCTGGCCTCGGAGGCGGCGTGGGCCACGGCGAGGGAGACGCCGAGGATGGCGTTGGCGCCGAGCGAGCCCTTGTTGTCGGTGGCGTCCAGGTCGAACATCGCCTGGTCGATCAGGCGCTGCTCGGTGGCGTCGTAGCCGACCAGCTCCGGGCCGATCTGCTCGATCACCGCGAGGACGGCCTTCTCGACGCCCTTGCCCTGGTAGCGGCCCGGGTCGCCGTCACGCAGCTCGATGGCCTCGAAGGCACCGGTGGAGGCGCCGGACGGGACGGCGGCACGACCCGTGCTGCCGTCGTCGAGGCCGACCTCGACCTCGACCGTGGGGTTGCCTCGGGAGTCCAGGATTTCCCGGGCTACGACGACGTCGATGGACGGCACGAGCATCTCCTTCTTGGATGTGACGCTGGAAGTGCGGGGCTGTGTGCCTTACGGCTGTGCCTTGCGACTAGAGCCTAACCGCCCCGGGGCATCGGCCAGCCGACCGACCGTCCCGTGGACAGGGTGACGGTACACATTGTTCCCGCGGTGAACAAAGAGGGGTGGCCGGGAGGGCGGGCGGACAAAGCCGGGAGGGCGGGCGGACAAAAAGGCCCCGCCCCGGCGCGCACGGGGGAACGCGCACCGGAGCGGGGAGCATGGGGACGGGGGCGCTGCGCCCCTGGCCTCCCCCGTGCCGGGGTCGGGGCACGGGGAGGGGGCGGGCCGGCCGCCGGGCAGCCGTTACTTCAGGTGCAGCTGCTGGCCCGGGTAGATGAGGTCGGCGTTGTCGACGATGTCCTTGTTCAGCTGGAACAGCTTCTGCCAGCCGCCCTGGACGTGGTGCTTCTCGGCGATCGTGCTGAGAGTGTCGCCCGTGACCACCTTGTACTCGCCGTCGCCCTTCTTGACCTTCTCGCCGGTCGGGGTGGTGACGGTCTTCTGCGGGGCCGGACGCTGCTCGGAGCGGTTGGCGGCCTGCGGCTCGGTCGAGCGGGTGGTGGTGCTCTTGGTGGAGTCCTGGGCACCGGCGGAACCGTTGGAGCCGCTGGAGCTGCCGGAGGAGGCCGGGGCGCCGTCGTAGGGGGCGCTGGACAGGCCCGTGCCGCAGACCGGCCAGGCACCCTTGCCCTGGCCCGCGAGGACCTTCTCGGCGACGGAGATCTGCTCCGACTTGGAGGCCAGGTCGGCCCGCGCGGCGTAGGCGCTGCCACCGTAGGCGGCCCAGGTCGAGTTGGTGAACTGGAGGCCGCCGTAGAAACCGTTGCCGGTGTTGATGGACCAGTTGCCGCCGGACTCGCACTGGGCGACGGCGTCCCACTGGGAGGAGGTGGCGGCGGAGGCGCTGCCGGCCGCCATCAGCGGGGCGGCGACGGCGGCACCGGTGACACCGGCGAGCGTGATGGCGCGGACGGCCTTGGACGGGCGACGGTGCTTGCCCTTACCGGAACACAGCATGGTTGATCCCCTCACCGACGCCTGCGAGGTGAGCTGTCGGGTTCGGGCCGGTTGAGTTGCCCGGCCGCACGCCCTCCCCGGGCGCGCGGCTCCACCCCTAGCCACACCCGGTCAACTCCCGGGCGCGGCACCTACCTTGGGTCCCCCGCTCCTGCCTACGGCGCTTGACGCGACGACTGTTCCCGTACGGCCGCTGGCAGGATTCGGCGTTGCGACCGTCGGGGCCCGCTGTGGCGAGCGATCACGACCGTAAGCAGTCGAAGCGCCGAATTTCAAAGACGATCAGGGCTTGTGAGACTCATATCTCACTCTCGCCAATTCGGACATTAAGCGCGAAGTAGGACGAGAAGCAGGGGGCGAAGTGGGGTCAATCAGGCGGGAGTTCAGGAGGCGTCCGCAGACGGCCCACCCGCGACCGCAAGGCTCTGACCGGGAAGGATGAGGTTCGGATCGGTGCCGACCGTCTCCTTGTTCGCGTCGTAGAGGGCGGCCCACCCGCCCTTGAGGTCAAGGGAGTCGGCGATCGCGGAGAGATTGTCACCGGGGCGGACCGTGTACGAGCCGTCGGCGGTCTCGCGCCCCTCGGTGGTGCCGCGCGAGGCGTGACGGCCGGCGGGGTCACCCTCGGCACCCTCGTCGCCAGTGCCGCCACGGTGGCGTCCCGCCCCGGCGCTTCCGTCCGCATCATCGCCCGAAGATGCCACGTTCTGCCCGACCTTGTCCGACTCGTCGCTCTTGGTGGCGGTCGAGGGGGTGGTGCCGGGGCTCTTGGATCCGCTCGGGTCGGTGGCGCCACCGGTTCCGTTGGCGGCCGGGCCGGTGGTCGTACCCGAGGGGGAGGAGGACGGCGCGGAGGAGGACGAGGACGGCGTGGAGGACGGCGTGGAGGACGCGGTGCCCGAGGCGGAGGACTCCGGCGCGTGCGGCGCGGAAGGCGAGCCGGACGGGGAGGGGGACGACTGGGATGACTGGGACGAGTTGGACGATTTCGGCACGCCCATGTCCATGCCGGAGCCGGAGAAGGACACGGAGCCGTCACCGGAGTCCGCGTCGGCCATACCGGTGTCGACACCCGTGGCCGACGAGTCCTGGGACAGGCCGGAGACCAGGGCGCAGGTGCTCCAGGCGGAGACGCCCTTGTGGTCGAGGACCTTCTCGGCGACGGCTATCTGCTGGGAGCGGCTCGCCTGGTCGGGGCTCGGGGCGTAGTCCAGGCCGCCGTAGGTGTCCCAGTCCTCCTGGGTCAACTGGAGCCCGCCGTAGCGGCCGTTGCCGTGGTCGGCGCTCCAGGAGCCGCCGCTCTCGCACTCCGCGACCCGGTCCCAGGTGGTGCCGCTGGCCGCGCTCGCACCGGTGGCGCCGAGGAGCGGGATCGCGATCGCCGAGCCGGTGACTCCTGCCGCGACAAGGAGAGCCGGAGCCTGGCGAGGGCGACGGTGTCGACCGTTCCCGGAGAGCATGCGGTTGCCTTTCGCGCGACAGCAGTGACCAACGCGGCGGCTGTGGCGACCGCCGCGTTGCTGCGTGAAGGTAGCCGCAGTGGATCACTTGTCACAAGTCAATGCAGCGCAGATCACGTGAAGATCACAGGATTGAGAAAATGTCACCGTCCTGTGACCGTCGGCGTGGCCGCCGCCTCACCCCCCGGCGCCGGGGACAGGCCGGTGATCTTTCTTCGCAACCGGTGTGAACTCCACCGGAAGGGTGCGCAATCCACGCATAATCAGCCCGCCACGCCAGCGCAATTCGGTGGAATCCACCGCGAGTCGCAAGTCCGGAAGGCGGGTCAGCAGGGAGGCGAGCGCGGTCTGACCCTCCAGCCGGGCCAGGGGTGCGCCGAGGCAGTAGTGGATGCCGTGCCCGTAACCGAGGTGCTGGTTGTCACGGCGGGAGAGATCGAGGACATCGGGGTCGGTGAACCGCTCCGGGTCCCGGTCGGCGGCGGCGAGCACCACCAGGACCGGGTCCCCGGCCGCGATCTCCTGGCCGCCGATGGCCAGCGGCCGGGTGGCGAAACGCCAGGTGGCCAGCTCGACCGGGCCGTCGTAGCGCAGGAGTTCCTCGACCCCGGTCTCCAGGAGGTCCCGCTCCCCCCGGGCGAGAGAGGACTGGAGGAGGGCCCGCTGACCGGGGTGGCCGAGCAGCGCGTAGGTGCCGTTGCCGATGAGGTTGACCGTGGTCTCGAAGCCGGCGAAGAGCAGGATGAAGGCCATGGCGGCGGCCTCGTTCTCGGTGAGGTGCTCGCCGTGGTCGGAGGCGCGGATGAGCCCGGAGATCAGATCCTCGCCGGGGCCGGGCGCATCGGGCAGTGCCTCGCGCTTGCGGTGGATGAGGTCGGCGAGATAGCCGCGCATCTTCTTCACGGACCGCGCGACCCCGCCCCGGGGCCCTCCCCCGTGCCGGATCATCATGCCCGCCCAGTCCCGGAAGTCGTCCTGGTCCTCGCGGGGGACGCCGAGCAGGTCGCAGATGGCGTAGATGGGGAGCGGGAAGGCGAACTCATGGATGAGGTCGGCCGAACCGCGGTCCGCGAACCGGTCGATCAGCTGATCGGTCAGCTCCTGCACACGGGGCGCGAACTCGGCGACCCGGCGGGGGGTGAACGCCTTGGAGACCAGTCGGCGCAGCCGGGTGTGGTCCGGCGGGTCGATGTTCAGCAGATGCGTCATCAGCTCGGCCTTGCGCTCGCCGGGGATACCGGTCTTCCCCTTGGCGTGCGCGGGTTCGTCGTGATGCGCCGGGTTCTTGCTGAGCGCGGGGTGGGCGAGGGCGTGCTTGGCGTCGGCGTAGCGGGTGACCAGCCAGGCCTCCACACCGCTCGGCAGCCGAGTGCGGTGCACGGGGGCGTGCTCGCGGAGCCAGGCGTAGGCGGGATAGGGGTCGGCGGCGAACTCCCAGCTGAAGAGTTCGGGGGAGAGCCCGGGGGTGAGTTCGGGGGAAAGCCCGGAGGCGGGTTCGGGGGGAGGTCCGGGAGTCCGTCCTCCCGCCGCGCCGGTCTGTCCGCTCACTGCTCCCCCGTCCCGTCCTGCTCGTCCTCCGTGCCGCCGGTCCGCGGTCCGAGGCCCTCGGCGGCCCGTACCGCGTCCCGGTAGGCGCGGGCGGCGGCGCGCAGGGCGGCTTCCGGGTCCACGCCGTCGGCCTCCGCGCGCGCGGCGAGCGCCAGCAGCTCGTAGCCGATGCCCTCGCCCTGGGGGAGCGGCACGTCGAGGCCCGCCGTGCGCACCCGGGAGGACAGCTTCGCCGCCAGGGCCAGGCCCGGCTGCCCGAGGGGGACGCCGTCGGTCACCGAGGCGCGGCGCTTCTCCACCGCCTTGGTCCGCAGCCAGTGCTCCTTGACCTCCTCCGGTGTCGTCGCGGTCGCGTCGCCGAAGACATGGGGATGGCGGTGGATCAGCTTGGCGACGATGCCGCCCGCCACATCGTCGACGGAGAAGGGGGCGTCCGGGTCCTCCTCGGCGATCCGGGCGTGGAAGACGACCTGGAGCAGGACGTCGCCCAGCTCCTCGCGGAGCTCCTCGCGGTCGCCCGCCTCGATCGCCTCGACCAGCTCGTAGGCCTCCTCGATGCCGTACTTGGCGAGGCCCCGGTGGGTCTGCCGCGAGGACCAGGGGCACTCGGCGCGGATGCGGTCCATGACCTGCACCAGGTCGAGGAGGCGGGCGCCCGGGAGGTCGTACGAGGCGGGGAGCAGCTCCAGCTCGGGCATCCGCACCCGTCCCGAGCCCGCCAGGCGGGCCAGGCCGTCGGTGAGGCGGGGCTCGCCCTCGCCGGTCGCGACGACGACCACGGTGCGGCCGCCGGCACAGGCGTCGACCACCTCCTCGGCGGTGAGGGCGCCCTCCCGGACTGCCGTTCCGGCTTCGCGCAGATAGGGCAGCTGCGGGTGGGCGCCGTCCGCGCACAGGACCAGGTCGGCGTCGCGCAGCGCCTGCCAGGCGGGCCAGGACAGCAGGCCGGGCGCGACCCGGTGGCTGGTGGTGAGCAGGACGACGCGGCCGGGGGCGCCTTCGGAGCTGGTTGCGTTCACCCCTCGAACGTAACCCACGGTGCCGAGGGGCCCGGAAGTTATCCACAGGTGGACGGGCGGACGGGACCGGCCGCATCACCGGTCCCGTGCCGGTGCCGGTGCAGTGCCGGTGCCGGTGCCGGTGCTACGCCGTCTGCGGTGTCCCGGTGGCCGAGGCCTCCTTGACCCAGGGGGTCTTCGCGTCCACCCGGCTGCTCTTCTGCACGTCCCAGGTGCCGTAGCGCGGGTTGAGGTCGATGTGGAGTTCCTTCGAGGCCCCCGCCATCGCCTTCCAGAACACGGCCTTGCCGTCGGTCGTGTTCATGTCGGCGCCGAGCGCGGCGGACAGCTTCTGCGCCTCGACCTCGGTGCGGAGGTTGTCGTCGATGCGGCCGGGGGCCACACCGTACTGGTCGAGCCAGATGGACTTCAGCGCCCCCGCGCCGCCCGCCTGCTGTTCGAGGCTTGTGCGGAGCTGTTCGACGTCCCGGCGAGTGGCGGTCACGCCCGCGTTCCTGGCGGCCCGGTCCAGGACCCGTTCCAGGACCAGGCTGTGGAGGGTGTCGCGGGCGAGGCCCCCGGTCCGGGCGACCGTCTGCTGGTACTGGGTGGCGTCCGGGGCTGCGGCGCGCTGGGCGGTGCGCACCTCCTTCACCCGGCTCTCCAGCTGGGCGACCGTGATCCGCTGCCCTCCGACGACGGCGGCGGCACCCGGGTGCCCGGAGTCGCCGCACGCAGTGAGGACGGGAGCCGCGACGAGGGCGGCGCTGAGGGCGATCGCGGTGCGACGGCGGTGCAAGGTGGCCTCCCGAGGAGATTGTGCGACGGTGCACAAGGTCTTGCGGTGATCGATGGTAGGCAGTGGCCCTGCTCCGGCCAACCCGTACGACCAACGATTCACCGCGACTTGAGGCACCGTCGTCCTCCGCACGCCTCCCGATCCGGCCGGGGCCCGGTCACCCGGAGCCCCGGACCAGCCGGTCAGCCGGTGATCGCGACGGGTGCGTCCCAGGCGTCGCGGTCCACCGTGAGGGTGTAACCGCCGTGGGTCTCCTTGCTGTTGACCAGGTACTGGTGGGCGCGGCTGTGGCCGGTGTACTGGCCGGAGCCCCACGGCCAGTCCGTGGTGGTGGTGTACGTCTTGTCCCACAGGGCGTACCAGAGGTTGCCCGGCAGGTCGGTCCGGTCCTTGGCGGTGGCCACGGCCTTGGCGCTGGAGCTGGTGAAGCCGTAGAACCCGGCCCGGTAGGTCTTGGCGTGCACCTGCTTGTCGAAGGCGCGGACATAGGCCAGCACGGCGTTGTTGCACGAGATGTTGGCGGTGTCGTACGGCTCCATGTCGAGGTAGACCGGGCTGCCCGCCCTGATGCCGAGCGCCGACGCCTTGGCGACCGCGTCCGAGGCGTCGCTCGTGCCGAGGGAGGTCGCGTTGGAAGGGGTGAGCTTCTCCGGGTTGGAGCCGGTCTGGCAGGACGGCTGGGCGCCGACGTAGATCGGGATCAGTTTCCAGCCGGTGGAACTGACGGACTTCACCCAGGACGCGGTCAGGTTGGGCTGGTTGCAGCCGCGGTTCTTGCCGCCGACGTAGACCGCGGCGGCCCCGTAGAAGCCGTCGTGCCAGGCCTTCATCGCGGAGAGCGAGGGCGCGGTGCAGGTGTCGAAGGCCCGCCCGGTGAAGGTCTTCTGGGCGGGCCAGGCCGGGGCGGCCATCGAGGTCCCCGCCGCGATCCCGGCCCCCGCGACCACGGCGGCACCGGCCGCCGCCCACGAGAGGTATCTGAACTTCCTGGACCGCCGATGACCGGCCATCCCGCACCCCACTTCAAGCAGGCGGCACGCGTGCGGCGGCCGCCGGAGAAAGAGTCTTCGAGTCCTCGGCGCCGGCGCGCAGGCGGCGCGGTCGAGCCCATCGCAGGGATCGCACGGACGTCCGAGGATGGCTGAAATTTACACCTTCCCGGGCCATGCCCCTCCCCCGCCCGGAATCCGGCCCCTCCAGGAAAGCCACGACCACCCCTTGGGCATTCACTTACCTTGTATCTACCTGGAGTTAACCATTCCTCCATAGCGTGCGCCCGTCTTGATCACCCGTTGCCCTCCGCGCGCCGCTCCTTTCGGCCTGCTCACCGGTTGCTCCTGCGAGCGCCCCCGGGCACGCGGGGCGGCCGCGCGGACCGGCGCCTCCCCCCGCAACCAGGAGTCCCCATGGCCCTCAACACCCGCCGCGCCCGCCAGCTGACGGAGGCCGCCGCCCCCCTGCTGCTTCAGGGCGAGCGGATACAGCTGACGACCCTCGCGGGCGTCGGCTCGGTCTCCGTGCGCAGGATGGCGCTGACCGCGGCCGTGGTCGGCGTGGTCAGCGGTGGCACCGTGATGGCCACCGTCACGCCCCGCCCGATGTACATCGCCCTGACCGACCGCCGGATCCTCCTCTTCGACGGCAACCGCGGCGGCAAGCCCGGCAAGCTGGTGATCGAGCTGCCGCGCCCGTATGTCTCCGCGAGCGGTTCCAAGAAGGCGTTCCTGGGCCTCCAGTACGTCACCCGGCTGTCGGTGGCCGGTCAGGAGACGGGCCTCAAGGTCACCTTCCCGGTCCAGCACCGCGCGGACGGACACCGGTTCGCGGCGGCCCTGCCGACCGCGGGCTGAGGGAACGCCGCCCCTGCGTTCCTGCCGGGGCGGCGAGGAGGCAGGGGCCTCAGCCGCGCACCTGCCCCAGCCACTGGAGGGTGCGCCGCAGGTCCCCGGCCAGCGGATGCCCCGGTCCGCGCAGCCGCTCGACGTCGTGCAGCAGCCGTACGAGGGTGTCGTGGGCGGCGGCGCGGTCGCCGAGGGCGAGCAGCAGGTGGCCGATGCGGCGGCGGACGTCGTGGGCCGGTTCCGGATCGCCCGCGACGTACTGGTTCTCGTAGTACGGCAGCAGCGCCCGGTACTCGGCGAGCGCGGCCGCCGGTTCGCCCAGTTGCTCCAGGCACTGCGCGACCTCGTGGCGGAAACGCAGGGACTGGGGATCGGCCCGGCCCGACTCGGTCGCGCGTTCGTCGGCGAGGCGGCGCAGTTCGGGCAGTGCGCGCCGGTACTGGCCGTCGTCCATCAGTGTGGCCGCGTACTGCTTGCGCAGGGTGCGGACGACCGGTGAGTGCTCGCCGTGCTGGTCGGCCGCCGCCGGGAGGATCGCGCCGAGGATGTCCACCGCCTGAGTGATGCGGCCCTCGCCGAGCAGGCGTTTGACCTCGTCGACGGCGCCCGCGACATCGGCCGTCCCCGCCGTCGGTGCCGCCTGGGGCTGAGGCGCCGGAGTGCGGGCCCGGTCCGGCCAAGGGGCGTGCGGACGCAGAAAGGAGCGCGTCGGGTCGAGCGGAGCACCCGAGGGGGTGCCGCGCGCCGGGAGCAGCGGCAGCAACTGCTCGTAGGTCTCCTGGGCCGAGGCCGGGCGGTGCTGCGGGTCCTTCGCGAGCAGCCGCAGCACGAGCGCCTCCAGCGCCTCGGGGACCTCCGGCCGCAGTCGGCGCACCGGCAGCGGCGGCTCGTACAGATGGCGGTGCAGCACACCGAGCGCGGTCGAGCCAGCGAACGGCACCTCCCCGCTGAGCAGTTCGTGCAGAAGCACGCCGAGGGCGTAGAGGTCGGTGTACGGGCCGACCGCACCGCCCATCGCCTGCTCCGGAGCCATATAGGCGGGCGAGCCGATCGGTGAACCGGTGTGGGTGAGACGGGTGGTGTCCGTGTCCATCACCGAGGCCACGCCGAGGTCGAGGACGGTGACCGTGCCGTCCTGTCCGACCATGACATTGCGGGGCTTCAGATCGCGGTGCACGATCGGCACCGCGTGCACGGCGGACAGCACGGCGCACAGCTGTGCCGCGACCGCCGCCGCCCATGGCCAGGGATAGGGGTCGTGCTCGGCGAGATGGTCGGCGAGGTCGGCCCCGTCGACGTACCGCATCACGAGGTACAGCTCCTCGCCCTCGCTGCCCGCGTCATGGACGGTGACCAGACCCGGGTGGTCGACCTGCGCGGTGACCCGGCACTCGCGCAGGAACCGGCGGCGCAGCTCGTCGGCCTCCTGCCCCGCGACCTTGTCCGGCCGCAGCAGCTTGACGGCGACCCGCCGGTCCAGACGGCGGTCGTACGCCGTCCAGACCTGGCCCATGCCGCCCTGGCCGATGAGCGTGGACAGCTCGTAGCGCTGGGCGACGACGCGTCCGGCCGCCGCGCTCATCTGCCGTCCTCGTGGCGGCGCAGATAGTCGCTCAGTTCGTCGAGTTCGGCGCGGACCTGGTCGATCCGGGCGGGGGCGGGGCGCTGCGGGGGCGGCGGCACGGATCCGTACGGGGGCAGCGGGGGCCGGACCGGGGCGGACGGCGGGGCCGGGGTGGGCGGTGCCGCGGGGTAGGGGCCCGCGGCCGGGTAGCCGTAGCCCGGCGGGGGCGGTGTGTAGCCGGTGGCCCGCGGGGGCACCGGGGCCCCGGGCGGCAGACCGCGGTGGCGGCGTATGTCGAACACCAGGAAGTACGCCCCGCTGGCTGCTCCGAGGACCAGCACGGTGGTGAGTCCGAGGTCGCCCCGGTGGTCGTTCTCCGGGACGGAGCCGACGAACGCGAGGCAGCCGATGCTCACGGGCAGGCTGAGCCAGGCCAGGAGCCAGTCCACGGTACGGCCGCGCAGCACGGCGATCCGGAACAGAGGGAGGCAGGTGAGCAGTCCGCAGCTGAGGAAGCCGGCGACGACGAACAGCACCCGCAAAGTGATGACCGCGCCCGGCGTGCGGGTGGGCGGCGGGGCCGCGCCATGGCCGTACATGACTGCTCCTGGGACCGGATGAGGACGGACGTACGGACGTACGAGTGTCGGCGTCCGAGCGTATAGCCCGGCTCCGACGGACGGTCCGGGTTGTACGGAACCGTAGTCGTACCGCATCCGGGGCGGGGGCAGGGGGTGTTCGGCGGTCTCTCAGTCCGGTGCGACCGTGCCGTCCGTCAGGCCGTCGTACAGGCCGCGAACGAGCTGCTCGCCGAGGCGGCCGGCCAGCCGCAGGGCGTCCTCGAACCCGGCGAGCGCCCGGAACCGCTCTCCGAAACGGCGCTGCTGCTCCAGCGGGAGCCGGGGCAGTTGAAGGCGGCGCACATCGAGCCGGGTGGCCGTGGAGGCATAGCTGCTGGCCTGCCGGTTGTTGGCGGTGCCCCGCAGGAAACCGGCCAGGAACCAGGGATCGAGCGCCGCCGGATCCGGGCGCAGCAGCGTCAGATGGCGCCCGAGGGCCGCCCCCGCGGTCGCCCCGTCGATCACCCGTGCCACGGCGCCGCCGCCGAGCACGGGAACGACCACATCGCCCTCCGCGACGAGCACCGGCTCCTCCCCGGTCCCGGGCAGCGACCCGGAGGGCGCGGTACCGGCGAGGACGTCGTGGTCGGTGAGCACCCGTTGATGGGGGCCATGGCCGCCGGTACGCATCACCAGGGCGCCGCCGCGGGCGAGTTCACCGACCGTGGTGAGCGGCCAGCGGGTCCGGTCGGCGGTGTCGTGCGCGGGCGGGTTGAGGTCGACGGTGAGCCGGAGGGTCTCGTCGAGACGTGCGCGCAGCGCCGTGAGTTCCTCCGCTCCGCCGCTCACCGCGGGCGGCGGGAGATGGCGGCCGGGGGCCAGGTCGACATCGTCGTCCAGCAGTTCGATGACCGGCACGGACCTGCTCACACCCGGCACCTGCGGCACGGTGCCGGTCCGGGCGAAGGGGCGCCAGGCTCCGAGCACCGTCTCCCGTACGGCCGGCCAGTCCGGGCCGCCGCGGCCCTCGGCGGCGAGCGCGCCGGTGTCCGCGAGCAGCAACTCGGGGTGCGCGGGCGCCTCGCCGGGCCGACGCAGCACCCAGAGATGGAGGGGGATGTTGTACGGGGGCGCCGCGCCCACCGGCAGGGCGATCACGGCACGCAGGGCGCCGCGGCGCAGCAGATCGGCGCGGATACGGCGGCCCGAACGTCGGGAGGCGGCGGCCGGCGGCATCAGCAGGACGGCGGTGCCGCCGTCCCGCAGCCGGGCCAGGGCGTGCTGCACCCAGGCGAGTTCGGATTCCGTGCGGGCCGGGAAGCCGTACTCCCAGCGCGGGTCGTAGGCGAGTTCGTCATGGCCCCAGGTGCGCTCGTTGAACGGCGGGTGGCACAGCACGGCGTCCGCCCTGAGGGTGTCGAACGCGTCGGCCCGGAGGCTGTCCCCCGCGGCCGTGCGCACCACGGCCCTGGTGTGCAGCGCCAGCCGCAGACCGGTGAGCGCGGCCAGCCCGGGATCGCTGTCCTGGCCGCGGAGTTCCCGAGGGCCGGATTCGTCCGTGCGGCCGTCCCGGCTCCGGGTGTGCTGCCGGGTCTCCTGCGTCTCGTCCTGGCTGCCGTCCGGGCTGCCGTCCGGGCCGGGTGCGGTGGTGTCGGCGACGGCGCGCAGCAGGGCTCCGGTGCCGCAGGCCGGGTCCAGGACGCTGCGGGCGGGACCCGCCAGATCGGCCATCAGCGCGGCCAGATCCGCGGGGGTGAGGGTGTACTGCCGGGGGTTGGCGTCGAGATGCCGTCCGAGCAGGAACTCGTATGCCTGCCGGGGGCCCAGTTCCGCGGCGAGGTCCGCGGCGGCGCGGAGCAGCGGGACCGACGGCAGGAGTTCCGGCGAGGTCGGGGAGGGCAGGGCGGACCCCCGGGGGCTGCCGAGGCGGGGGGTGAGGACCTGGTCGAGGGCGGTGGGCAGCAGGGCGGCCAGGCGGGCGTCGGAACCGGCGCTCGCCTCCTGCCAGACGGTGGGGCGCTCCTGGACGAGGACGAGGACGCGGCCCGCGTGGACCAGGGCGGTGACGGCTCCCTCCGGGTGGCCGGTGATCTGCTGCCAGACGCGTTCCCGCAGGGGCACTTCGGCGAGTTTGCCCTGTCGGCGCAGCCAGTGCTCGACCTCGGCGAGCGCGAAGGAGGGGCTGGTCTCGGTGCCTCCGACGGGCTTGGGGAAGTCGGCATGGCGTCGGCGCCAGTTGCTGACGGCGGCGCGGCCGACGCCCGCGAGCCGGGCGATCCCGGCGGAGGTCACCTCCGCCCCGTCCGGCCCTTCTGTCCCACCCGTCCCATTGCCCTGCACCCGCCCGGCCCCCTTGGTCTGCCGTCGTCGGTTGTCCGTCGCCCCGCTGTCGACCTCGTGACGTCGAGCATACCGAGGTGAACCGGATATGCCGCTTCACACGCGTGTACAGACTAAGTCATGATTGACGTGTTGACTCGGTTCACAGCGTCTGCTCATATTGACCCCGTGAACGGGCAGCCTCGCCGGATCGGCAGGCGTCCCGCACAGGCACTCCTGCGTGCGCTCACCGCGCGCCACTCACCTCAAGGAACTCTCATGCGTCGCACCGCACTTGCCGCTCTCTGCCTCGCCGCCGCGGCCACCGCGGGACTCACCGGCTGCCTGCCCGGCTCCGACTCGGCCAACGGCAAGCCCAAGGGCCCGTTCGCCGGGCTCACCGGCGGCGAGATCGCCGACCGGGCGATGAAGGCCACCACCGGCGCCACATCGCTCCGCCTGACGGGGGACGTCCCCGACGACGAGAGCAACGGCACCATCCGGATCGACATGGCCCTGAACAAGAAGGGCGAGTGCGCAGGGACCATGGCCATGGGCGGCCAGGGCAAGGCACAGCTGATCAAGACCGGTGACACGGTCTACATGAAGTACGACGAGGCGTTCCTGCGCGCGCAGGGCAAGGGGGATTCCACGTCGGACACCGACGCGGTCGTGGCCATGATGGCCGGCAAGTGGACCAAGATGTCCGCGAAGGGCAAGGACGCCAAGGACATAGCGGGGTTCTGCGACCTGAACACGGTGCTGGGCGACACCAGGGACCTCAACTCCGACGCGACACGGTCCACGACGACCACGCTCGACGGCACCCCGGCGATCGTGCTGCACGAGAAGGACGGCAAGGACCTTTACACGCTCTACGTCGCCACGCAGGGCAAGCCGTATCTGCTGAAGATCACGAGCACGTCGAAGAAGGACCCGGGCACGCTCACCTTCGGCGACTACGAGCAGCGGGTACCGGCCGACAAGCCCCAGGGCAAGGTGCTCGACCTGGACGCCCTGGGCAGCTGACCGGCACGGGTGGGTGCCGGTCCTGGTCCCCGCGTCTGGACCCACACCCTCAGCCACCCTCAGCGGCGGGTCAACTGCCGCACTGCTCCAGCATCATGTGCTTGTCGGCCGTCGTCACGGGCAGCTCGTACTTCAGTGACACCTGGGCGAAGCGCACCGAGTACGAGCAGCGGATCTGCTTGTTCGGGGGGAGCCAGGTCGCCGGGCCGGAATCGCTCTTGGCGCCGTTGGTCGGTCCGTCCACCGGGATCAGGTTGAGCGGGTCGTTGGCGATGTCCTCCCGCTTGCCCTTCGTCCAGTGGGCGGCGCCCATCTGCCAGTCGTAGGACAGCGGCATGACATGGTCGATCTGGACCGTGGTCGCATGGGACTTGGCCCACTGGATCGTCTTGGTGGTGTACGGATCGTGCAGCGTCATGGAGGCCACGACGCAGTTCGACCCCGACCGGAACCGTACGTCCTGCCCGTCCCGCTTGAGCAGGTCGTTCCGGGAGTCGCACCCGTTGTGGGCGAACGGGACGTCACCGGGGGCCGAGTCCATCCACGCGTAGCCGAACTCGTCCCGCGAGTAGCCCGTCTTGGGGCCGCGCCCCTTGGTCGCCACCTTGCCGATCAGCGTCCGCGCCTTCGCCCGGTCGGCGGCCGAGGTGATGGCCCCGAGACCGGGCTTCGTGCCGTCCGGGTTGTCCAGCGGGCTGACGGCACGGCCGTCACCGGCGCCCGCCGCGGAGGAGGCGGAGGAACCCGAGGGTGCGCCGGCGGCGGGCGCACCGCCCTCCCGGCAACCGGTCACGGTGACCACGATCAGGACGGCGGCTGCGACCCCGCCCCTCCACTGCTGCACGCGAAGCCCTCCCCTTGCCCGTACCGTTCGTCCGGCCCGCCGCGCAGGCCCGCGGCATGGCCGGTCCCACGGTAGCTGCCGGTACGTCATGCCCTACGGCTGCCCCGTCGGCCACGATGCACGCCGGGCGCGCGGGGTGTACGGGGCACGGCGGCGTGCGGCCGGGCGTGCGGGGCGAGGCGGTGTGCGCGGGGTGGGGCGGTGGGGGTAGTTCTGCGGAGCGGGCCGGGCCCAAGGGGGACCGACCGCCGCTCCGGGCCTAGGAGCCCAGGACCGTGGTCAGGAACTCCCCCACCCAGCCCAGCAGTTCCCGTCCGACCAGTGGCTTGCCGCCCACCTTCGCGGTCTTGGGGCGGGGCACCAGCACCTGGTGCAGGGCGGGCTTGATGACGGTCCCCGGGTACAGGCGCTTCAGGCGCAGCTCCTGGGACTCCCGCAACTCCACCGGCGCGAAACGGATGTTGGTGCCCTGGAGCACGATCTCGCCGACACCGCAGGCGCGGGCGAGCATCCGCAGGCCCGCCACCAGCAGCAGGTTCTCGACCGGCTCGGGGAGCTTGCCGTAGCGGTCGGTCAGTTCCTCGCGTACGTGCTTGATGTCCTCCTCCGAGTTCACGGAGGCGATCGCGCGGTAGGCCTGGAGGCGCAGCCGCTCGCCGGGCGCGTAGTCGTGCGGGACATGCGCGTCGACCGGCAGTTCGATCTTGACCTCCAGCGGCGGCTCCTCCTCCACACCGCCCTCCAGGGACGCCCGGTAGTCCGCGACCGCCTCGCCGACCATCCGTACGTACAGATCGAAACCGACGCCCGCGATATGGCCCGACTGCTCGCCGCCGAGCAGATTGCCCGCGCCGCGGATCTCCAGGTCCTTCATCGCCACATACATGCCCGCGCCCATCTCCGTGTGCTGGGCGATGGTCGCCAGACGCTCGTGGGCCGTCTCCGTCAGCGGCTTCTCCGGCGGGTACAGGAAGTAGGCGTAGCCCCGCTCGCGGCCGCGGCCCACCCGGCCGCGGAGCTGGTGCAGCTGGGAGAGTCCGAAGTTGTCGCCGCGCTCCACGATCAGGGTGTTGGCGTTGGAGATGTCGATGCCCGACTCGACGATCGTGGTGGAGACCAGGACGTCGTACTTCTTCTCCCAGAAGTCGACGACCACCTGCTCCAGCGTCTGCTCCGACATCTGGCCGTGGGCGGTGGCGATCCGCGCCTCGGGGACGATCTCGCGCAGCCGCGCCGCGGCCCGGTCGATCGACTCCACCCGGTTGTGGATGTAGAAGACCTGTCCCTCGCGCAGCAGTTCACGGCGGATGGCGGCGCCGATCTGCTTCTCCTCGTACGGCCCGACGAAGGTGAGCACCGGGTGGCGCTCCTCGGGCGGTGTGGTGATCGTGGACATCTCCCGGATGCCCGTCACCGCCATCTCCAAAGTCCTCGGGATGGGGGTCGCGGACATGGTCAGGACGTCGACGTTGGCGCGCAGCTTCTTCAGCTGCTCCTTGTGCTCGACACCGAAGCGCTGCTCCTCGTCGACGATGACCAGGCCCAGGTCCTTGAACTTCGTCTCCGACGAGAACAGCCGGTGCGTGCCGATCACGATGTCCACCGCGCCCTCGCGCAGGCCCTCCAGGACCGCCTTGGCCTCCGTGTCGGTCTGGAAGCGGGAGAGCGCCTTCACACTCACCGGGAACTGGGAGTAGCGCTCGGAGAAGGTGCCGAAGTGCTGCTGCACCAGCAGGGTGGTGGGGACGAGGACCGCGACCTGCTTGCCGTCCTGCACCGCCTTGAAGGCGGCCCGCACCGCGATCTCCGTCTTGCCGTAGCCCACGTCGCCGCAGATCAGGCGGTCCATCGGGACCGTCTTCTCCATGTCCTCCTTGACCTCGGCGATCGTGGTCAGCTGGTCCGGGGTCTCCGCGTACGGGAACGCGTCCTCCAACTCCCGCTGCCACGGCGTGTCCTGGCCGAAGGCATGGCCGGGCGCCGCCATCCGCGCGCTGTACAGCTTGATCAGGTCCGCGGCGATCTCCTTGACCGCCTTCTTCGCGCGCGCCTTGGTCTTCGTCCAGTCGGCGCCGCCGAGGCGGTGCAGGGTCGGGGCCTCGCCGCCGACGTACTTGGTGATCTGCTCCAGCTGGTCGGTCGGGATGTAGAGCCGGTCACCGGGCTGGCCGCGCTTGGCGGGGGCGTACTCCACCACCAGGTACTCGCGGGTCGCGCCCTGGACCGTGCGCTGCACCATCTCGATGTAGCGGCCGACGCCGTGCTGCTCATGGACGATGTAGTCGCCGGACTCCAGGGTCAGCGGGTCGATCGTCTTGCGGCGGCGGGCCGGCATCCGGGCGCCGTCACGTCCGGCCGTCCTCTGGCCGGTGAGGTCGGTCTCGGTGAGGACGGCGAGCCGCAGCGCCGGATCCACGAAGCCGTACTCGATGGATCCGCACGCCACCTGCACCACCGAGGGGGACAGGTCCCCGAGGTCGGCGTCCAGCCGGGCCGCGATGCCCTCGTTGCCGAGCACCTCGACCGTGCGGGTCGCCGGGCCGTGGCCCTCCGTCACAAAGACCGCGCGCCAGCCGTCGGCGAGCCAGCCCTTGGTGTCGGCGAGGGCCTTGGCGGTGTCGCCGCGGTAGGTCTCGGGGGCGTGCATGCCCAGCTTGAGGGTGTCCCCGTCGAGGACCAGGTCGTCGTCGCCCGCCGCGAACGGCGACACCGACCACCACATCATGCCCAGCTCACGGGCGCGGTCCCGGACGTCCGCGATGGACCACAGGGAGGCCGCGCCGACGTCGATCGGTGCCTCGCCGCCGCCCGCCGTGGCCGCCCAGGACGCCTGGAGGAACTCCTGACTGGTCGCCACCAGGTCGGCCGCCCTGGTCCGCACCCGCTCCGGGTCGCACACGACGGCCATGGCGCCCCGGGGCAGGACGTCGATCAGGAGTTCCATGTCGTCGACGAGTACGGGGGCGAGGGACTCCATGCCCTCCACGGCGATCCCCTCGGCGATCTTGCCGAGCAGTTCGCCCAGTTCGGGGTGGCGTTCGGCGAGGGCGGCGGCCCGGCCTCGCACCTCCTCGGTGAGCAGCAGCTCACGGCACGGCGGTGCCCACAGGCCGTGCTCGGCGACCTCGAGGGAGCGCTGGTCGGCCACCTTGAAGTAGCGGATCTCCTCGACGTCGTCGCCCCAGAACTCGACCCTCAGCGGGTGTTCCTCGGTGGGCGGGAAGACATCCAGGATGCCGCCGCGCACGGCGAACTCGCCGCGCTTCTCCACCAGCTCCACCCGGGAGTACGCGGCCGCGGCGAGGGCGTCCACCACATCGTTCAGGTCGGCCTGCCGACCGGTGCGCAGGGCGACAGGTTCCAAGTCTCCCAGGCCCTTGACCTGGGGCTGGAGCACGGAGCGCACAGGGGCGACCACCACGGAGACGGGGCCGGTCTCCGGATCGTCCTGGCTGGGGTGGGCGAGGCGTCTGAGAACGGCGAGGCGTCGGCCCACGGTGTCGCTGCGCGGGCTGAGCCGCTCGTGCGGGAGCGTCTCCCACGACGGGTACTCCACGACGCGGTCCGGCGGCAGCAGGGAGCGGAGGGCGGCGACGAGGTCCTCGGCCTCGCGTCCGGTCGCGGTGACGGCGAGGACGGGCCTGCCCGCGTCCCGGGCCAGCCCGGCCACGGCGAAGGGACGGGCGGCCGGGGGGCCGACCAGGTCGACGTGCATCCGGTTGCCGTCGGTCGCGGCCTTGACCGCTTCCGTGAGTGCGGCGTCCTTGACGACGGCGTCGAGCAGACCGTGCAGGCTCATGAGGGGGTATCCCGTCCCGGGTGGGCAACACGAACACCCGGCCACGAGGCTGTCGGGGGGCCGGGGGTCTCCAGCCTACGACGCCGCCTCTCCCGACGCCGGGCCCCGCACGAGGGTGCCGGGCCCACAGGAGGGTGCCGGGCCACCCGGCGGAAGGAAGGCGGCCGGGCCCTCGTGCGGGTGCCGGGACGCCCGAGGGCTGCCGGGCCCCGTACGAGGGCCGGGCAGCCCCGGGGCGGCTTCGGGTGCCGGGACTACTCCGTGGCGATGGCGTTCAGTACGTTCATCCGGCCCGCGCGAAAGGCCGGGACCAGTGCCGCGAGCAGGCCCACGAAGGCCGAGCCGATGAAGACCGCGATGATCGTGGGCCACGGGATGTCCAGGACCTTCAGTCCCTGGAGGGCGAGCAGCTTCTGGGCCGTCGCGCCCCAGCCCATGCCCAGGCCCAGCCCCAGCAGGGCGCCGAAGAGGGCGATCACCACGGACTCCAGGCGGATCATCCGGCGCAGCTGACGGCGGGAGAGGCCTATCGCGCGCATCAGGCCGATCTCACGGGTCCGCTCCACCACCGACAGCGCCAGCGTGTTCACCACACCCAGGACGGCAACGATGATCGCGAGGGCCAGCAGGCCGTAGATCATGTTCAGCAGCTGGCCTATCTGGTCCTTCAGCGCCTTCTTGTAGTCGGTCTGGTCACGGACCGTGTACTGCGGATAGTCGTGCAGCGCCGACTTCAGCGCCGTGTACGCGGCGGCCTGCTGCCCGTCCTTGGCCGAGGCGAAGACCAGCACATCGAGCGGCATCCTGTCGGCCGGCACATAGGTCGCCACCGTCGCGGTCGACACATACATCGCGCCCTTGTCGATCACCACGTCGTCGCTGGTGATCGCGCGGACCGTGATCCGGGCCGTCCTGCCGTCGCGGAAGCCGACCGTGACCTTCGAACCGAGCCGGATGCCGTGCTTCTCGGCGAAGCTCTGGTGGACGGACATCGAGTCGGGCCGGTAGACGTCCGCGAGCTTGCCCGCGACCATCTTGGTGCGCAGGTCCTGCGTATAGGTCGGGTCGGTGGCGTTGAGGGTCTCCTTGGAGGTGCGGCCGTCGGGCATGGTCAGTGAGACGTCCACCGCCCGGTACTCGGTGACCCGCTTCAGGCCCGGCGTCGACTTCACGGCCCGCACCGCCTGGGGAGTGATCAGCTGGCCGCTGTCCGACTGGATGATGAAGTCGGTGCCGACCGTCTTGTCGAGCTGGTCCGTCGCCGAGGCCACCATCGAGGAGCCCACCACGGACAGACAGGCGACCAGCGCGAGTCCGATCATCAGCGCGGCGCCCGTCGCTCCGGTGCGGCGCGGGTTGCGCAGGGCATTGCGCTCGGCCATCCGGCCGACCGGGCCGAAGATCCGCAGCAGGACCGCGCCGAGCGCCCGGACGACTCCGCCCGCGAGCAGCGGACCGACCACGACGAAGCCGATGAGCGAAAGGACCACGCCGAGGCCGAGCCAGAGCGAACCGGTCCGGGCCCGGTCGTCCGCGGCGGCCAGATACAGACCGGCACCGCCCGCCGCGGTGAGGAGCAGCCCCAGCACGGCCCGCACCCGTCCGGCCTTGGCGTCCGCGGGGGCGCCCGCGTCGCGCAGCGCCGCCATCGGGGAGACCTTCCCGGCCCGCCGGGCGGGCAGATAGGCGGCCAGGACCGTGACCACCACGCCCAGCGCCAGGCCGGTCACCGGGGTGGTCCAGGCGACCGTCAGGTCGTCGGTGGACAGTTCCATGCCCATGGACCCCATGAGCTTCATCAGACCGACCGCGATACCGACGCCCGCGCCGACGCCCAGCACCGACCCGAACACGCCGAGCAGGAACGCCTCCACCAGGACGGAGCGGTTGACCTGTTTCCGGGAGGAGCCGATGGCCCGCATCAGGCCGATCTCCCGGGTGCGCTGGGCGACCAGCATCGAGAAGGTGTTGATGATCAGGAAGATGCCGACGAGGAAGGCGATCCCGGCGAAGCCGAGCATCGCGTACTTCATCACGTTCAGAAAGCTCGCGATGCTCTTCTGGTTGGCGTCCGAGACCTCCTTGGCGGTCTGCACCTTGTAGCCGCCGCCGAGCCTGGCCGACACGTTCCGCTTCAGCTGGGTGTCGCTCACCCCGGCCGCGGCGGTGACATTGACGTCGGTGTAGACACCCGTCCTGCCGATCAGGGTCTGCTGGGCGGTCCTGGTGTCCAGGTAGAAGATCGCGGCACCGGGGTTGGTGACGGTGAACTCGGCGATGCCCGAGATCCTCGCGGTGTGCGTGCCGACCGCGCTGATCACACCGATCTCGTCACCGAGCGCCAGATGGTGCCGGTCGGCGGTGTCGGCGTCGATCATCACCTGGCCGGAGCCGTGCGGGGCCGCACCGGAGGTGATCTTCATGGTGCGGGCGTCGTTGCTGTTCCAGCTGCCGACGATGGTGGGCGCGCCGCTCTTGGGCGACAGGTTGTGCTTGCCGGAGTCGACGACGGTCACCGAGGTCGAGAAGACGGTGCCCTCCGCGGACTTCACCCCGCTGGTGCGCCGCACCTCGTCGAGGACGGGGGAGGGAAAGACGGGCGGTCTGCCGTTGCCCGAGCTGGTCTCACCGGTGTCCGAGGCACCCTTGGCGCTGACCGTGACATCGGAGGAGGTGGCCGTGAACAGCTTGTCGAACGTCGTGTTCATGGTGTCGGTGAACACGAGCGTGCCGCACACGAACGCCACCGACAGCAGGACCGCGACGGCCGACAGGGCCATCCGCCCCTTGTGCGCGAAGAAGTTGCGCATCGAGGTCTTCAGCACGGTCATGACGTACGCCCCCGGGCGTCGAAGTCCTTCATGCGGTCGAGGACCTGGTCCGCGGTGGGCTGCCGCATCTCGTCGACGATCCGCCCGTCGGCCAGATACAGCACCCGGTCCGCGTAGGACGCGGCGACCGGGTCGTGCGTCACCATGACGATGGTCTGGCCGAGTTCGTCCACCGAGCGGCGCAGGAAGCCCAGCACCTCCGCCCCGGCCCGTGAGTCGAGGTTTCCGGTGGGCTCGTCGCCGAAGATGATCTCGGGCCGGGCCGCCAGGGCACGGGCCACGGCGACGCGCTGCTGCTGGCCGCCGGAGAGCTGGTTGGGCCGGTGCTTGAGGCGTCCCGCGAGGCCCACGGTCTCCACGACACGGTCCAGCCAGGCACGGTCGGGCTTGCGGCCCGCTATGTCCATGGGCAGCGTGATGTTCTCTAGCGCGTTGAGCGTCGGCAGCAGGTTGAACGCCTGGAAGATGAAGCCGATCCGGTCCCGGCGCAGCCGGGTGAGCTTCTTGTCCTTCAGACCGGTGATCTCGGTCTCGTCGAGAAATATCTGACCGCTCGTCACGGTGTCGAGGCCGGCGAGGCAGTGCATCAGCGTGGACTTGCCGGACCCCGAGGGGCCCATGATCGCGGTGAACTGGCCTCTGGCGATGTCCACATCGACATGGTCGAGTGCGACGACACGGGTCTCCCCGGCCCCGTAGGCCTTGACGACCTGCCGCGCTCGCGCGGCAACGGCCGTACGCCCTCCTGTGCCCCCATGCCTCGGAACGGTCACGGCCGTTGTCATGACAAAACTCCCTTACAGGTCAGCTGTGGTCAGCTGTAGGTCGACTGTTGGATCAGCGAAGTGGACGCGCGGTGGCGCGCCGGGTGGATCACATGGATCACGTGGCTGACTTGGACCACGTGGAGGACATGGACCACGGGGATGACTGGATACATCGATCAGTCTGCTGGCGCAGGAGCCCGTCCGCGCTGGTGCCCGGCCCCGTCTTCCGCTGGGGAAAACCCCACCCCTTCCACTGCGGCCGACACGACCCCCGTGCGTGCCGGCCGCTCCCCAGCGGCATAAAGCCAGGTTAAGGACGCCCCGGCCGTCCGCTCGTCCTCCGCCGGAACGAACCGCCCCCGAGCCCTGCCACGGAGGCACCCCTAGGGGCTGCCCCGCGGCAGGCGGCTCCTTTCTCAGGGTCGGCTCCACCCCCCGGAAGTCCGAATTTCCACCCTCCCGTCGCGTCAGGGTCAAGTGGGAAGCTTGCATGCGGCGGACAACAAGCGAGCGGGCCACGGACGGTGGTCAACGGGCAGCAAGTAGCAAGGGTCAGGCACCAAGCGTCAGGCACTGAGCATCAGGCACCAGGCATGAGGCACCAGGGGGAAGCGGTGGACAGGACGACACCCGCGCTGCGCGAGACCGCGCGGCGCACGGGAACCGACCGGCGCGGCGCCGTCGTCGCCGCGCTGATGCTGGCGATGGCACTCGCCGCGCTCGACTCGACCGTCGTGTCGACGGCCGTACCGCAGATCGTCGGCGACCTCGGCGGCTTCTCCGTCTTCTCCTGGCTGTTCTCGGGATATCTGCTGGCCGTGACGGTGACCCTGCCCGTCTACGGCAAACTCTCCGACACCGTGGGCCGCAAGCCGGTGCTGATCGCGGGCGCGGCGGTCTTCCTGCTCGGCTCCCTGCTGTGCGCGGCCGCCTGGAACATGGGGGCGCTGATCGCCTTCCGTGTCGTGCAGGGACTGGGCGGCGGCGCGCTCCAGGGCACGGTCCAGACGCTGGCCGCCGATCTGTATCCGCTGGAGGAACGGCCGAAGATCCAGGCCAGGCTGTCCACGGTGTGGGCGGTGTCCGCGATCGCGGGCCCGGCGCTCGGCGGGATCCTCGCCGCCTACGCGGACTGGCGCTGGATCTTCCTCGTCAACCTGCCGATCGGCGCCCTCGCCCTGTGGCTGATCGTCCGCCATCTGCACGAACCGCACCGCGCGGTGCGCACCCGGCCCCGTATCGACTGGGCGGGCGCGCTCGCGGTGTTCGCCTGCGGGGGCGTTCTGCTGACGGCGCTGGTCCAGGGTGGGGTGGCCTGGGCCTGGCTGTCGCCGCCCTCGCTGGCGCTGTTCGGGACGGGACTCGCCCTGGTCGCGCTGGTGGTGGCGATCGAGCGGCGGGCGGCGGAGCCGATCATCCCGGGATGGGTGTGGCGGCGCCGTACGATCGCCGCGGTCAATCTGGCGTTCGGCGCGCTGGGGCTGCTGATGGTCGCCCCGACGGTGTTCCTGCCGACCTATGCGCAGGGAGTGCTCGGACTCGCCCCGGTCACGGCCGGGTTCGTCCTGTCCGTGTGGACGGTGAGCTGGCCCCTGTCCGCGGCGCTGAGCCAGCATGTGTACCGGCGCCTCGGCTTCCGCGACACCGCCCTGCTCGGCATCGGCGTGGCGGCGCTGCTCCTGCTGGCCTTTCCCTTTCTGCCGTACCCGGGCGCGGCCTGGCAGCCGGTCCTGCTGATGCTGCTGCTGGGCGGCGCACTCGGCCTCTTCCAGCTTCCGCTGATCGTGGGCGTCCAGTCGACGGTCGGCTGGGCGGAACGCGGCACGACGACCGCCTCGGTGCTCTTCTGCCGGCAGACCGGTCAGACCGTGGGGGCGTCCCTCTTCGGCGCGGTCGCCAACGGCGTACTGGCGGCACGTCTGGGCGGCACCGGCGACCTCGACTCCATCGCCCGGGGCCTCGGCACCGGCGCCACGGCCGAGACGACACGCCGGGCGATCGCGGCCGCGGTCCACGCGGTGTACCTGGGCGCGTCCTGCGCGGCCGCGCTCGCCTTCGCGGTCCTGCTGTGCTGGGCACCGCGCCGCTTCCCGGTGCTGGGAAACTCGGGGGACTGAGGGGGCCCCTGGGCCTCTCCCGGTCTACTCCGCGGCGGCCCGGCCCGTCAGTATGGCGAGGCTGTTGCGGACATGGTCCATCTGGGCCTGGACGCAGTCCCAGGTCTCGCCGTGTTCGCGCAGGATCCGTTCCGTCTCCCGCGCGATACGGTCCTCGCGCAGCCGCGCCCCGGCGACCAGTTCGGCGGCATGCGCCTCGGCGTCCGCCTGCACCCGCCGCCCCGCCTCCTCCGCCTCGGCGAGCGCCCGCTCCGCCTCCGCGAGGGCTGCCTCCGCCTGCGCCACCTGCTGCTCCTCCCACACCTGGAGCTCCGCAAGCCGCTGCGCCTCCGCGCGCTCCTCGTCCGCCCAGCGCTCGGCCTGCTCCCGCTCCTGCTCGGCCAGCAGGGTCTCCGTGCGCTGCCGCACCTCCCGCAGCGCGGCCAGCGCCTCCGCGCGCCCCTCCTTCACCTCGCGCCGCGCCGCGACCCGCACATCGTCGGCCTCGGCCCGGGCAGCCAACAGCCGGGTCCGGATCCGCTCCTCGGCCTCGCCGCGCGTCTCGTCGGCGTACGCCTGCGCGGTCTCCCGCACCCGGCGCGCCTCTTCCTCCGCCCTGGTGACCCGGCGCGTCGCGTTCTCCCGGGCGCCCTCGCGCACCGCCCGGGCTTCCTCCTGCGCCAGGTCGAAGAGCCGCCGGGCGCCCTCGCCGAGCGACTCGTAGGTCTGCGGGAGCAGCTGCGCCACCGTCTCGCGCAGCCGTGCCAGTTCGGCTTCCATGTCCCGGGCCAGGACGGTCAGCCGGGCGGCCCGTTCCCAGGCGCCGTCACGCTCCCGGGAGAGGGCGGCGGTGTACGCGTCGACCTGGTCGGGACGGTAGCCGCGCCGCACGGACGCGAAGCCGTACGGCGACCCCGATGCGCTGCTCATCGTGGAACCCCTCTCCACCTGACCCACACGAAGCGACGATTCGCGCACATCCTTATGGATCAGACGGAAGTGTTCATAACACGACACTCCGCGCATAAGCAATGGACAGGGGTGGACGGGTAGATACAGGTGGGTAGATACGGGCGGGGAGATGCGCGCGGGGTCGCGCAGGAGTCGCGGGCGCCGCCGTACGCCACGGCACACCCCTGGCGCATCGCGCGCCCGGGGCGTTGCCGTACGCCTCCGCGCGCGCAGGCCGAAAAGGGCCGGGTCCGGTCGCACGAAGGAGTGTGATCGGACCCGGCCCTTGACGGTATGTCAGCGGCGGCCGGTCACAGCAGACCGTCCCACATCTGCTCCAGCAGCACCGACCACCAGCTGTCCGGCGAGGCCAGCGCCGCCGGGTCGAGAGCGGCCAGCCGGGCCTGGAAGTCGACGGTCCAGCGCCCCGCCTGCTCCTGGTTGAGCCCGTACCGCAGCCGCCACATCCCGCCGAGCAGCGCCAGACAGCGCACGAACTCGGGCAGCCCCGTGTTCACATACTGCGGCGGTACGGGGGCGCCGCCCGGCCCCGCCTCCACGGGCACCGCGACGATGTGCGCCGTGCCGTACTGCACACAGACCGCCTTGCCGAAGTCGCTGCCGAGGACGAGATACGAGCCCGCGTCCGCCGCCGGCTGCAAGCCGCGCTCCTGCGCCAGTTCGGCCAGCGTCGGCACCGGTCGGCCCGGCTGCGCCTGTGCCCAGAAGAACGGACCCATGTCGTACGGCAGCCCCGCCACCATCAGAAGCCGCGCCACGATCGGCGGGACCCCCTGCCGGGCGACCGCGGCCTGCTCGAACCGGAAGACCCCGGGCCCGAACGCGGCAGCCAGCTCCTGCGCGATGCCCTCCGGCGGGACCGGCGGCGCGGGCTGCACCGACGGCAGCGGCGCACGTACCGGACCGGGGCGCGCCGGACCGTCCGCGACCTGGTGCAACTCACCCTGATGTGCGAGGAGTTGCTGCATGCCCTGCCGGCGTGAGGCGTGGTCGGTGCCGTACGGGGCGATGCTGGCGATCCGGGCCTGGGGCCAGTTCTCGCGGATCATCCGCGCGCAGTAGGCACCCGGCAGCTCACACGACTCCAACTCCGTGTGCAGCTCAAGGACCTGGTCCGGCGGGACGTTCATGGCCCGCAGCTCGTGGAAGATCTGCCACTCCGGGTGCGGGGTGCCCGGCGCCGAACGCCGGATCAACTGCTGCTCGGAGCCGTCCTGTGCGCGGTAGCGCAGCACGGCCTGATAGCCGGGGCCGACAGTCGGCCTGCCCTGCGGATAGCCGTACGACGGCGCCGCACCGGGCGTCGGCTGCGAGGCACCGGGGTGCCCACCGGGCGGTCCGGGCTGCCCACCGGGCGCTCCGGACTGCCCACCGGGGGCGCTCGGGGGTGGCGGGGGCGCCCCCGGACCACCCGCGGGAGGTCCGGCCAGCACGGTTTCGGCGTGGTGCACCGCACCGGGAGGGGGAGGGGTGGGGGCAGTGGGAGCGGGAGGGGTGCTTCCGTGGAGAGGTGTGGGGACGGCGCCAGACACGGGGGCGGCGCCGGGCGCAGGCACAGGGGCAGGGGCAGGGGCAGGGGCAGGGGCAGGGGCAGGGGCAGGGGCAGAGACGGGTGAAGGGGCGGGGCCCGGGGCTGCCGGGACGCCGGGGGCGCCCGGCGTGCCCGGAGCGGCGGGGATTCCGGCCTTGCCGGACATGCCCGCGCCCCCGGGCGGAACCTGAGGCATGGGCGC
Source organism: Streptomyces sp. NPDC052040 (assembly GCF_044548405.1). NCBI lineage: Bacteria > Bacillati > Actinomycetota > Actinomycetes > Kitasatosporales > Streptomycetaceae > Streptomyces > Streptomyces sp. NPDC052040. Next base: position 90,253 of record NZ_JBIUBV010000011.1, read on the forward strand.
ACTCGGGGCTGCCGGCGGCACCGGCGGCATGGGCGCACCGGGAGCACCCTGCGGAACCACAGGCATGGGCGTGCCTGGAGCACCCTGCCCAACCGGCGGCATGGAAGCGCCCGTAGCACCCGACGGCACCCCCGGGCCGACGGGCGGACCCGCCAGCATCGTGGGCGCGTGGTCCGCACCGGTGGGCGTACCCATCGGCGGAGTCGCGGCACCCGAAGGCTGCGGCGCTCCCGGGGCCTGCTCGGCAGCCGGGCGCACCGCCGGGGCGGCGGGAGCGTCCGGGCCGGGCGAGGAGACCATCTGCGTGGGGACGTAACCGGCCACCGGGGCGGCCGAGGCGGAAGCCTGGGGCATGGCACCGGGTCGCGCCCCCGGCGCACCGGGAGCGCCCGGCGGATGCGGCACACCACCGGCGCCCGCGGCGCGCGGCGGCGCCGCCTTGCTGGTGACGGCATCGGCGATGTCCTCCGCGTCCGGCGCCAGCCGCGGCCCGGACGCCGGGTCGGGCCCGGACGCGGGTGCAGCCGCAGCCGCAGCCGCAGCCGCAGCCGCAGCCGCAGCCGCAGCGACCGGAGCCTGCGGCGCACCGGGCGGTTGCGGCACACCAGCCGGTTGCGGCGCGGGCGGAGCCGAGGGGATGCCGGGCGGCTGCGGACCTTCCGCAGGCGCGGGCCCCGGCGGTGGAGGCGGACCCTGCGGCACAGCGGGCCGCTGCGGCACGGCAGGCGGTTGCGGCGCGCCCGCAACCGGCGGCATACCCAAAACCGGTGGCGTGCTCGAAGCCGAAGGGATCCCGGGCGGTTGCGGCACAGCCGAAGACGACGGCGCGTCCGAACCATGGGTCCCGCCGCCCGGTGCCCCGAGAGCGAAATCGCCGGAGATCGCACTCTGCAACACGGTCTCCGCCTCCGGCGCGGACACGGGCGGCGGCGCACCGTCCCCGTTGTCGCTCATCGGCGAAGCGGACACGATCTCCGGCAGCGGCACCGAACGGTCCTCGCCCTCCTCGGCGTTGGTGTCCGTCCCCGCCCACGGCGTGGCACCCTCGGGAACCCCCGGCACCGCGTCCCGCACCTCGTCAGTGCCCCCGGCCACCGGCCACGACGCCGTAACCGCACCCGCCGACGTAGACATAGACGCAGACGTACCGGGCGACGCAGGCGTACCAACCGACGCCCCCGGACCCTCCACCGGCTCCGGGCCCTCCTCGAACCACTCGGGCGGACTCAGCAGGAACGACGTCTGGTTGAGGTCGGCCCGGGCCGCGGGCGGCGGCGTCTGCCCGGCCGTCGCGCCCTGCGCCGCGTACTCCTCCTCGTAGCGCCGGATCACCTCGCCCACCGGGAGTCCCGGCCACAGCGTCGCCTCACCGCTGTCCCGGGCGACGACGAGCCGCTGCGCGCCCCCGTCCGACCGCGGCCCCTCGGCGCGGTCCTCCGCCCACACCACAAAACCGAGGCCGAACTCCCGTACCCGCACCTCACGATGCTGGTAGGCCGGAACGTCCCCGTTGATCCACTCCTCCGCGCGCTCCTGCGCCTGAGCGAACGTCACCATGGCCCGTACTCACTCCCCTGCCCGGGACGCCGACGGCACCGGCACCGGCACCGCACGCGCGAACCCGCCGTCCACCATCAGATCCGCCACCGTCTCCAACTCCGGCGGGCTGCCCGCCAGCCGGGACAGAAAGCCGTCGAAGTCGTCACCGCACGGCAGCAGCAGCCGCTCCACCCGCTCGGCGGGCGTCCACGACGCGTCCACGTCCCGCACATCGTCGTACGCGCAGAACCAGACCGAACCGGTCCGGTCCCCCCGCACCTTCACTGCCAGCAGGCCGCCCTGCACAAAGGCGACGCCCAGATAGTCCTTCGTCAGATGGTCCCGAAGACACTTGTTCACATACACCAGGTCATTGACCGCGGCCTCGTCGCGCACCGTGAAGAACGGCTGGTCGACCAGCAGCCCCCACTCCACGTCCAGCGCCACACCCACCGGAGCGCACCCGCCCGCCGCCTTCAGGAAGGACCGGTACGCCCCCGGCAGCCGGTACCCCAAGTCCTCCTCGACACCCAGGACCTGCTGCTCCGTCACCGCCACCGCGGACCTCGGCAGCCCGAAGTGCGCCGGGCGCGTCTCCGCCAGCGAACGCGTCCCCCGCTTCTCCTGGTCCACGGCCGCCGTGGCGATCCCCCCGTGATGCCGCAGCAGCGCCTTCACCTCGACCGGAACCAGCTCCAGCCGACGCGACCCGCGCACGTGGTGCCACGTCCAGCCGTGCGGCGTCGCCACCGCGGGCACCGTCTCCCACAGCTCATGCCCGGACGCCGCCAGCACCGCGTTCGCCGACACGCAGTCCGTCAGCCGCAACTCGTCGACCCCGAAGCCCTCCGGCGGATCCGCGATCTCCGCCACCGCACGCGCGTAGGGCGAGAAATCGGGATAGCCGTACGCGTCCACCCGCACCCCGCCCGGATGACGAGCGGCCCGGACCGGATCCGGAAAGTGCACGACCTGACCCGCATAGGCCGCGTTGGGCGGCGTGGGGCGCCCTCCGGCCCGGCTGCCGGGAGGTATCCCCACCCCGAGCCGACCTGTCGTCATGACGGTTGCCCCCTGCGGCGATCTGTCTGGCCTTGTACGGCGGTGTCGTTCACGGACGCCGACAGCCTATGCGGTACGACGACACCGGTCACCGGCCGCCGGAACCGCCCCCGCGCGCCGCCCGACAGGTACCGTGACCAGCCGTGACCGGCCGTGACCGGACAACGGGCGCCGGGCGTGTCGCGGTGCCCCAGCTTCCGCACCGGCCACGGCATTTGGCAGGCTGTGTCCCGCCCGGGGGGATGCAAGGGAGGGGAAAGCAATCATGAACGCGACACCAACGGACACCACAGGCGACCCGCGCATCGGCTGGAGCACCGCCGAGACGGTTCCCACCCCCACGCTGCGCCACCGCCGTGACGGCATACTCCCCACCATCGCCGCCGCGCTCTCCGTCCGCGGCACCACCCTCACCGGCACCGCCGCACGCGGCGACCAGCCCCCCGCCCTGCACCCCCTCGTCCAGGACTTCCTCGACAGCCTCAGCAGCAGCCGGCGCGACCGCTTCACCGGACGCTGCGCCGAAGCCATCCTCATCTCGCGCCATCTGACCTCGGCGGACGCCACCCGCAGCAAACGCGCCTCCCGCAAGCCGATGACCAACGGCGAGGCCCGCAAAGCCCTCAAGCACGCCAAACTCACCGCCCGCCGCATCCGTGAGGACGGCGACCCGCTGCACGGCAGCTTCGCCGCCCCCTGCCGCGCCTGCACCGCACTCAGCAGCCACTTCGGCGTCCGCATCGTCGACCCCACGGCACAGAACTGACCCCCCTCGACCCGGACCACACGTCCTCGACCCGGACCACACGTCCCCTCACCGACCGCACCACACCGCACGACGCAACACCCGACCGCACCCGCACGAACGCGCACCGGACCACACCGCACCACACGAAGACCCACCCGACCACGGGACACCCCACGCGCCGGTCCACGGCACTCGACGAACGAAGGGCAGATGCACGCCGACCGCTCCCCCGTCCCTCAGCCCTCGACCCCGCTCGACCAGGGACGACCGCCCACCCGCTTTCCCGCCCTCGTGGACACCGCACTGCGCGCCGCCGGCTGGCAGCCCGGCCGCTGGAACATAAAGCAGGCCGAACTCTGGGCCGACACCCTGCGCGGCCACACCTCCCCGGCGGGCCACCGGCACACGGTCTTCCCCGCGGCCGTCGAGGCGTGGGCGGAATTCGGCGACCTCCGCCTCACCCCCCAGGGCCCCGGCCGCCGGGTCGCCCCGGCCGCCCTCCACCTGGACCCGCTGCACGGCCTGCACCTGGCCCGCACCCTCGGCGACCTCGGCCGCGCACTCGGCACCGATGTGTGCCCCCTCGGCGAGGAAACCGACAGCCGCGCCCTTCTCGCCATCGACGCCGAAGGCCGCGTCCACGTCCTCGACCACACCGGCGACTGGTACGCGGGCCCCGACATCGACCACGCCCTCACCGCACTGCTCACCGGCATCGAACCGGTACGCCTCACCGCCGGGTGACCCCGCCCCCGTACCCCGGCGGTCCCCCCACCGCTCGCGCTACACCGCCCCCGCCGGAATCACCGCCGACACCCGGAACCCGCCCGCGTCCGTGGGCCCCGACACAAACACCCCGCCCAGCGCGCCGACCCGCTCCTTCATCCCCACCAGGCCATTGCCCCCACTCGGCAGCCGCGCCGCGCGCGCCGACCCCGGCTCCTCGGGCGGCTCGTTCTCCACCTGCATCGCGATCTCCGCCGCCCGATGCGCCAGCCGCACACGCGTCTTCGCCCCTGCCGCGTGCTTGTGCACATTGGTCAGCGCCTCCTGCACCACCCGGTACGCGGTCTGCTCGACCTCCCGGGCATACGGACGCGCCTCCCCCTCCACCGACAGACTGACCACCATCCCGGCCGCCGCCGACTGCCCGATCAATTCCTCCAGCTCCGCCAGGCACGGCCCCTCGGCGGGATCCTCCGCCACCCGCGACGCCGCGGCCGCGGCAGCCGCCCCCACCGCCGCCAGCGGCACCCCCGACCGCGCGGGCCGCTCCCCGGACTCCCCCGTCCGCAGCACCCCGAGCATCTCCCGCAGCTCGGTCAGCGCCTGCCGCCCCATGTCCCCGACCAGCGCGGCGTTGCGCACCGCCTTCTCCGGATCCTTCCGCGCCACCGCCTGCAACGCCGCGGCATGCACCACCATCAGGCTCACCCGGTGCGCCACCACGTCATGCATGTCCCGGGCGATCCGGGTCCGCTCCTCGTTCCGCGCCCACTCCGCCCGCTCCTCCGCCCGCTCCGCGAGCAGCATCAGCTCCCGCTCCAGCGAGTCGGCCCGCTCCCGCAGGCTCTCCATCAGCCGCCGCCGCGCCCCGATGTACAACCCCAGCAGCACCGGCGGAGCCGTCATCCCCAGCGCCGTGGTCACGGACAGAAACGGAATGACGCCGCCGGTGATCGACAGCTCCCCCCGGACCATCCCCTGATGCGCCCGCACATACGTCACGATGAACATCCCCGCGAACGACATGCCCGCCAGCGCGGCCGTGATCCGCCGGGGCAGCTCCGAGGCCGCCAGCGTGTACAGCCCGACCACGCCCATCAGAAAGCCCATCTGGGCGGGCGTGATCGCTATGGACACCAGCACCACGGCCACCGGCCACCGGCGCCGCAGCAGCAGGGTGCAACCGGCCAGCAGCCCGAACACCATCCCCACAGGGACGAACAGACCGGCGTCCCGCGAGAACTGGATCCCCTCAAGCCCGCACTCCGCGGCGGACAGCGCGGCAAGCGATACGTCGAGCACGGCACTGCGCCGCCGCACCCACCACCAGGGGCCCTCCCCGGCCCCTGCGCGGACTTCCCCCGTCGTGGTCATGCTCCCAGCCTACGGGCGGAAAGCAGGGGTTTTCCGGTGAGTTTCGACGGCCGCGTCACACCACAGTCCGTAATCAAACAAAAGCGAAACCGACGGGAATCCCTCGAACTGTCGAATCGCGCACCGTTCGACCCCGGAAGCCCGGATTCCCCCCGAGGTTGGACCCATGGCACACACACGGGGAACACAGTCGGACTTCGAGCGCCTGCGGGAGCAGGCGGTGGCACTGCGACGCGCCGGCTACAGCCTCCGGCAGATCCGCGACGAGCTGAAGATCTTCAACAACGACCTCCTCGGGCGACTGGTCAAGGGCGAGCCCCCACCCGCCTGGACCACTCGTCCCCGGGCGAAGGACGACCTCCGCGAGCGGGCCCGCGAGCTGCGACTCCGGGGCTGGACGTACGACCGGATCCAGTTGGAGCTGGGCTGCTCGAAGAGCTCGATCTCCCTGTGGGTACGGGACCTGCCGAAGCCGGAGCGGAAGCGAAGTCGGGAGGAGTCCGCGGCCATCGCCCGGCGGGGCTGGGAGGAGAAGCTGCGGATCCGGGACGAGGAGCGTCGGCGTACCAAGGAGGCGGCCAAGCAGGCGGTCGGGGACCTGTCACCGCGCGAGCTCTTCCTGGTGGGCGTGGGGCTCTACTGGGCGGAGGGCGGCAAGGACAAGCCGTACGACCGCCGCGAGAAGGTGATCTTCGTGAACAGCGACCCCGGAATGATCCGGGTCTTTCTCGCCTGGCTCGACCAGATGGGCGTGGAGCGCTGCCGCCTGCGGTACACAGTCATGATCCACGAGAGGGCCGATGCCGCGGCCGCCGAGCAGTACTGGGCCGACCTGGTCGGGGCCGACCGCTCCGCGTTCAACAAGACGGCCCTCAAGCGGCACACCCCCAGGACGGCCCGCAAGAACACGGGCGATTCCTATCGCGGCTGCCTCGGCCTCAAAGTCCTCAAGGGTGCCGACTTGTACCGTCGCATCGAGGGTGCCTGGTACGGCATAGTGGAGTCCGCACGCGTTGCCGATCAATGAAATCGGACAGAGTGCGCATACCATCCCGGATCGTCTAAGGGCAGGACAAACGGTTTTGGTCCGTTGAATGAGGGTTCGAATCCTTCTCCGGGAGCCACGGCACACATGAGCCAGGTTCGGGCCCTGACCTCCCCGTCAGGGCCCGCTCTCATGTCGCCTCAGGAACGCCCCGGTATCCTGCGGATGTCCACCCCACCCCAGAAGCCGAAGGGCATCCCCGTGAGCGCCATCCGCCCGGCCGCCGTCGTCGTTCTCGCAGCGGGTGAGGGCACCCGTATGAAGTCGGCCACACCCAAGGTCCTGCACGACATCTGCGGCCGTTCCCTCGTCGGGCATGTACTCGCCGCCGCGCGCGAGTTGGAGCCCGAGCACCTCGTCGTCGTCGTGGGCCACGCCCGGGAGAAGGTCGGCGCGCATCTCGCCGAGATCGACCCGGACGTCCGCACGGCGGTCCAGGCCGAGCAGAACGGCACCGGCCACGCCGTCCGGATGGGCCTGGAGGAGCTGGGCGGCGCCGTCGACGGGACCGTGGTCGTCGTGTGCGGCGACACCCCGCTGCTCACCGGTGAGACGCTGCGGCGCCTGGCCGGTACGCACCAGGAGGACGGCAACGCCGTCACCGTGCTCACCGCCGAGGTCCCCGACGCCACCGGCTACGGCCGGATCGTCCGGGACGGCTCCGGCGCCGTCACCGCGATCGTCGAGCACAAGGACGCCTCCGCGGCCGAGCGTGCGATCCATGAGATCAACTCGGGCGTCTTCGCCTTCGACGGGCAGCTGCTCGCCGAGGCCCTGAAGAAGGTCAGGACCGACAACAGCCAGGGCGAGGAGTATCTGACCGATGTCCTCGGCATCCTGCGGGCGGCCGGGCACCGGGTCGGCGCCTCGGTCACGGGCGACCACCGGGAGATCGCCGGCATCAACAACCGTGTGCAGCTGGCCGAGGCGCGCCGCATCCTCAACGACCGGCTGCTGACGTCGGCGATGCTGGCGGGCGTCACGGTGGTGGACCCGGCGACGACATGGGTCGATGTGACGGTGACCTTCGAGCAGGACGCGGTGGTGCAGCCGGGGACGCAGCTGACCGGGGCGACGCACATCGGTGAGGGTGCCGAGGTGGGGCCCAACTCGCGGCTGAAGGACACCCGGGTGTGTGCGGGGGCGCGGGTGGACAACACGGTGTCGGACGGCGCGGTCGTGGGGCCGCAGGCGTCGGTGGGTCCGTACGCGTATCTGCGGCCGGGGACGCGGCTGGGCGTGAAGTCCAAGGTCGGTACGTATGTGGAGACCAAGAACGCCGCGATCGGCGAGGGCACGAAGGTGCCGCACCTGTCGTACGTCGGGGACGCGACGATCGGCGAGTACACCAACATCGGTGCGGCGAGCGTGTTCGTGAACTACGACGGGCAGGACAAGCACCACACGACGGTCGGCTCGCACTGCCGCACCGGTTCGGACAACATGTTTGTGGCTCCTGTCACGATCGGGGACGGTGCGTACACCGCGGCGGGCTCCGTGATCACCAAGGATGTGCCGCCCGGTTCGCTGGCCGTGGCCCGTGGTCAGCAGCGGAATATCGAGGGCTGGGTGGCCCGCAAGCGTCCGGGAAGCGCGGCGGCGAAGGCGGCCGAGACGTCGTCCCGGGAGCCGGGCGGCGAGGACTGAGCGGAAACAGGTGCGCCGGACACGGCGTACCGTGAGAAGTGCACACCCGTACCCCCACCAGCCGAGACGGCCTGCGTATCCCGCGGGTGCGCGGTTGCGCAAGGCCTCTCGCACCATGCTGAGAACACCTCTGAGGAGACAGTGCCGTGACCGGGTTCAAGACGACCGGCCAGAAGAAGTTGATGTTCTTCTCCGGCCGCGCCCACCCCGAGCTTGCCGAGGAGGTCGCCCACCAGCTGGGTGTCGGGGTTGTCCCGACGAAGGCCTTCGACTTCGCGAACGGTGAGATCTACGTTCGCTATCAGGAGTCGGCGCGCGGTGCCGACTGCTTCCTGATCCAGAGCCACACGGCGCCGATCAACAAGTGGATCATGGAGCAGTTGATCATGATCGACGCGTTGAAGCGTGCGTCGGCCCGCTCCATTACGGTGATCGTGCCCTTCTACGGTTACGCGCGGCAGGACAAGAAGCACCGCGGACGTGAACCGATTTCGGCGCGTCTGATCGCCGATCTGATGAAGACGGCCGGGGCGGACCGGATCCTCACCGTGGATCTGCACACGGACCAGATCCAGGGCTTCTTCGACGGTCCGGTGGACCACCTGTTCGCGCTGCCGCTGCTGGCGGACTACGTGGGCCAGAAGGTGGACCGGAACAAGCTGACCGTGGTGTCGCCGGACGCGGGCCGGGTGCGGGTCGCGGACCGCTGGTGCGACCGGCTGGGCGCGCCGCTGGCGATCGTGCACAAGCGCCGCGACAAGGACGTGGCGAACCAGGTGACGGTGCACGAGGTCGTCGGTGATGTGAAGGGCCGTATCTGCGTCCTGGTCGACGACATGATCGACACCGGTGGCACGATCTGCGCGGCCGCGGACGCCCTGTTCGCGCACGGCGCGGAGGACGTCATCGTGACGGCGACGCACGGTGTGCTGTCGGGTCCGGCGGCGGACCGTCTGAAGAACTCGAAGGTGAGCGAGTTCGTCTTCACGAACACGCTGCCGACGCCGGGTGAGCTGGAGCTCGACAAGATCACGGTGCTGTCGATCGCGCCGACGATCGCGAGCGCGGTGCGCGAGGTGTTCGAGGACGGCTCGGTCACGAGCCTGTTCGACGAGCAGTGACGGCTGCCCGGGTCGGGGGCCGGTGAGGGTGCCGGGCCGCTGATCCGGCGCCGCCGATGATCCTTTTGGGTACGGCCTCCCCTCCGAGTAGACTTCTCGAGTTGCTCGGCGAGGGAGGCCGTACTCATGTACGGCTGTCCGTTATCGACGCGCTCTTCGTAGCAGGCCGTTCGTGGCCGGGTGACCACGTTCGCTGACTGTTTTCTACGAGGAGTGATCATGTCCGAGGTGAAGATCGCCGCCGAGACGCGCACCGAGTTCGGCAAGGGTGCCGCCCGTCGTGTCCGCCGCGAGCACAAGGTTCCGGGTGTCCTGTACGGGCACGGCACCGAGCCGCTGCACCTGACGCTGCCGGGCCACGAGCTGCTGATGGCGCTGCGTACCCCGAACGTCCTGATCTCGCTGGACATCGACGGCAAGACCAACGAGCTGGCGATCCCGAAGGCCGTGCAGCGCGACCCGCTGAAGGGCTTCCTGGAGCACGTCGACCTGCTGCTGGTCAAGCGCGGCGAGAAGGTCACGGTCGAGGTTCCGGTGCACGCCGAGGGCGAGCTGGCCCCGGGCAACAACCTGCTGGAGCACGTGCTCGTGGCGCTTCCGGTCGAGGCCGAGGCCACGCACATCCCCGAGGCCGTGACGGTGTCGGTGGAGGGCCTGGAGGCCGGTGCCTCGGTCCACGCCAAGGACATCTCGCTGCCCAACGGCGTGACGCTGGCCGTCGACGAGGACGCGGTGGTCCTCCAGGTGCTGGCCGCGCAGGCCGAGGAGGCCCCGGAGGCCGAGGAGGCCGAGGGCGAGGAGGCCGCCGCCGAGGACTGATCCTCGCGGTCGTTGTTTCGTCGTTTCGTCAGCCGCTGTTCCCGGGTGGGGCAGCGGCTGGCGCGTATCAAGGAGACATGGACGTGACGACCGAAGCGGGCGGTCCCTGGCTGATCGTGGGTCTGGGGAATCCGGGGCCCGAGTATGCGATGAACCGGCACAACGTGGGGTTCATGGTGGCCGATCTGCTGGCCGGGCGGATCGGCGGGAAGTTCAAGCGGGCGGGCCGGGCGCAGGCGCAGGTCGTGGAGGGGCGGATCGGTCCGCCGGGTCCCGCGAACCGCCGGGTGGTGCTGGTGAAGCCGATGTCGTACATGAATCTCTCGGGCGGCCCGGTGAACGCGCTGCGGGACTTCTACAAGGTGCCGGCGGCGAATGTGGTGGCCGTGCACGACGAGCTGGACATCGACTACGGGACGCTGCGGCTGAAGCTGGGCGGCGGGGACAACGGGCACAACGGGCTGAAGTCGGTCACCAAGGCGATGGGCGCGGAGTACCACCGGGTGCGGTTCGGCATCGGGCGTCCGCCGGGGCGGATGCAGGTGGCGGATTACGTGCTGAAGGACTTCTCCTCGGCGGAGCGCAAGGAGCTGGACTACTTCGTGGACCGTGCGGCGGACGCGGTGGAGTGTCTGGTGATCGAGGGGCTGGAGCGGGCGCAAAGCACGTACAACTCCTGACGTGTCCGTCGGCGGGACGGCCGGGAGTTGACCGGGAGTGCAGGCATGGCCAAGGAGCGCGGCCATGTCGGGGGACCGGGCAGTACGTGATGCTGACCAAGGGCCGCGAGCAGGGCACGATGACGGTGTCCGGGTGTTCCGGTGAGGTGTGCGCGGACCCGTACGCGCCGTTGTCGGCGAGGTCCGCGGCGCGCGGACGGGTGGGGCTGCGGTCACCGGTGGGGGTACGGGCGGGCGAGGTCCTGACGGTGGCGGTGAAGCCGGACTCCGACGAGGTGGTGCGAACGGGTCCGGGAGGTGTGCTCTACGCCTGGATTCCGCTGGCGGGCGCGCTGCTGCTGGCGTCGGTGGTGGTGGCCGGGGGGGCTGCGGGCGACGCGTACGGCCTGGGTGATGGCGGGAGCGGGGGTGGCGTTCCTGGCCTTGTAGTAAGGCCGCCCGGGATTCGACAACAGCACGGTGCCCCCGTACGCAGTGCGTACGGGGGCACCGTGCTGTGTGCCGACGAGGGTCAGCCGGTGTTGCGCAGTCCGGCCGCGACACCGTTGACGGTCAGCAGCAGGGCGCGGGCGAGCAGCGGGTCGGGTTCGGCGCCGGTGGCGGCGGCGTCGCGCTGGCGCTTGAGCAGGGCGACCTGGAGGTAGGAGATCGGGTCGAGGTAGGCGTCGCGGATGGCGAAGGTCTGCTGGAGGGCGGGGTCGGCCTCCAGCAGTTCCTTCTCGCCGGTGATCCGCAGGACCTCGCTGACGGTCAGTTCGTGCTCGGCCCGGATGGTCTCGAAGACGTGCTTGAGTTCGCCGGGGACGAGGGTGTCGACGTAGTGACCGGCGATCCGCAGGTCGGTCTTGGCGAGGGTCATCTCGACGTTGGAGATGAAGTTGCGGAAGAAGTGCCAGTGTTCGTGCATCTCGCGGAGCACGGTGTCGCCCTCGTCCCGCAGGCCCGCCTCGCGCAGTGCCTTGAGGCCGGAGCCGACGCCGTACCAGCCGGGGACGATCTGCCGGGACTGGGTCCAGCCGAAGACCCAGGGGATGGCGCGGAGCCCGTCGAGGCCGGCACCGGAGTCGGGACGGCGGGAGGGACGGGAGCCGAGGTGGAGTTCGGCGAGCTGGTCCACGGGGGTGGAGGCGAAGAAGTAGGCGGGGAGGTCGGGGTCCTCGACCAGGCGGCGGTAGGCCGAGTGGGCGGCTTCGGAGGCGACGTCCATGGCGGCGTCCCAGCGGGCGAGCGCCTCGTCGGACTGACGGGGTGCCGTGTGCAGGGCGGACGCCTGGAGGGTGGCGGCGACCGTGAGTTCGAGGTTCTCCCGGGCGAGGGACGGGATGAGGTACTTGTCGGAGATGACCTCGCCCTGCTCGGTGACCTTGATCTCGCCCTCGAGGGTGCCCCAGGGCTGGGCGAGGATCGCGTCGTGGGTGGGGCCGCCGCCGCGGCCTACGGTGCCGCCGCGGCCGTGGAAGAGGCGCAGCCGTACGCCGTAGCGGTGGGCGACGTCGCGCAGGCGGCGCTGGGCGCGGTGGATCTCCCACTGGGAGGTGGTGATGCCGCCGAACTTGGAGGAGTCGCTGTAGCCGAGCATGACCTCCTGGACGTCGCCGCGGAGCGCGACGAGACGCCGGTAGGAGGGGTCGGCGAGCATGTTCTCCAGGATGGTGTCGGCGGCCTTGAGCTCGTCCGTGGTCTCCAGGAGGGGGACAATGCCGATCTTCGCCCAGCCGGCGTGCAGGTCGACGAGGCCCGCCTCGCGGGCGAGGACGGCGGCGGCGAAGACGTCGTCGGCGCCCTGGCACATGGAGATGATGTACGACTCGATGACCTCGGGGCCGAAGACGTCCAGGGCCCGCCGGGCGGTCTCGAAGACGCCGAGGGTCTTGGTGCCCGCGGCGTCGAGGGGGGCGGGGGTGGGGGCGAGGGGGCGCCGGGAGCGCAGTTCCTTGGCGAGGAGCTTGTGCCGGTACTCGCGCGGCATGTCGTCGTAGCGCCAGGATTCCTCGCCGAGCCGGTCGAAGAGCTGTCCGAGGGCGTGGTGGTGGGCGTCGGCGTGTTCGCGGACGTCCATGGTGGCGAGCTGGAGCCCGAAGGCGGCCAGGGTGCGGATGGTGCGGGCGAGGTGGCCGTCGGCGAAGAGGTGGCCGCGGTGGGCGCGCAGCGAGGTCTGGACGATCCGGAGGTCGTTCAGGAGTTCGGTGGTGCCCAGGTAGTCGCGGCCGGGCTGGTGCCGGGTGCCCTTGGCGAGGCGCTTCCTGGTGTTCAGGAGCTTCTGCCGGATGCAGGTGGCCTTGAGGCGGTAGGGCTCTTCGGCGTTCAGGCGCTTGTAGCGGGGGCTGATGCCGGTGAGCCGGTCGAGGTCGGCCTGGAGGGAGTCCAGGAGTTCCTGGGTGGCGCCGGTGTAGCGGATGGACTGGGAGAGCAGGGCGCGCAGCTCGTCGATCATCTCCAGGGCGTCGTTGATGCCGTGCTCGTGCTGGAGGATGAGGACGTCCCAGGTGACCTCGGGGGTCACATTGGGGTTGCCGTCGCGGTCGCCGCCGATCCAGGTGCCGAAGGTGAGGGGGCGGGTGTGGTCGGGGAGCTTGACGCCGACCCGCTCCAGTTCGGCGGTGAGGTCCTCCAGGACGTCGCCGACGGCTCCGGCGTGGAGTTCGTCCAGGTAGTAGATGGCGTTGCGGGCCTCGTCGGCGGGTTCGGGGCGGACCACCCTGAGTTCGTCGGTCTGCCAGACGAGGTCGATGTTCTCAGCGAGCCGGGTGTCGTGGCGGCGCCGGTCGCTCTCGATGACCGGGGTGTCCAGGAGCGCGGCGATGCGGCGCAGCTTGTTGAGGACGGAGCGGCGGGCGGCTTCCGTGGGGTGCGCGGTGAAGACGGGGCGCACATTGAGGTTGCCGACGGTGTCGCGCAGGTGCTCGGGGTCGGCGTCCTTGAGGCGGTCGGCGGTGCGGGAGAGGAGTCCGCCTTCGGCGGCGCGCCGGGCGCGCAGCTCGCGGCCGCGGTGGACCTGCTCGGTGACGTTGGCGAGATGGAAGTAGGTGGAGAAGGCGCGCACCAGCTTGGCGGCGGTCTCCAGTTCGGTGCCACGCAGCAGTTCGGCGGCGGCCTCCCCGTCCTCACGGGTCAGCCGGCGGACTCGCTCGACCAGGTCCAGGAGTTCGGGGCCCTCCTGCCGGACGAGGGTCTCGCCGAGCAGATCACCCAGTCGGCGGATGTCGGCGCGCAACTCGCTGCTGGTCGTCGTGGTCTGGTCGTCGGCACTGCTCACAGGTGCGGCTCCTTGCAGTGGTGAAGCTCGTCTGGGAGGGGGCCCCGGACGGGTGCCGCGCGGCGGGTACCGCATGCGGACCGGGCATCCGGGAAGAAATCAGAGCGGACCGCGCTGTCCGACCGGTTCCCAGGATAGGTGTCCACACGGACGCGCAGGCTCGCGGGCTCTTGCCGGTGGGCGGCGCACTGCCATACTTACGTCGCCGTAGGTTACGGAGCCGTAGGGTCTCCCGTCAGTTCCCGGGGGCATCCTGCACTCCGTATTCCGGGCATCTGCCTCGACCCTCGACCCCACAGGGGACGCCCCATGGCCACAAGCTCCGATGTGATCGATGACGCCCCGCAGGCGCCCGACGACACTCCGCTGCCCTCGGCGACGCTGGGCGGCGAACAGAAGCGTTCGATCGAGCAGATCACGCTGCTGATGTTCATCGCGGTCCCGTTCCTGGCGCTGGTCGCGGCGGTGCCGCTGGCCTGGGGATGGGGTGTGAGCTGGCTCGATCTGGGCCTGCTGGTCTTCTTCTACTACCTGGGCTGCCACGGCATCACGATCGGTTTCCACCGTCACTTCACCCATGGCTCGTTCAAGGCGAAGCGGCCGCTGAAGATCGCTCTGGCGATCGCGGGGTCGATGGCCGTGGAGGGGCCGCTGGTGCGCTGGGTGGCCGATCACCGCAAGCACCACAAGTTCTCGGACGCGGAGGGCGACCCGCACTCTCCGTGGCGTTACGGGGAGACGGTGCCGGCGCTGATGAAGGGCCTGTGGTGGGCCCATATCGGCTGGATGTTCGACGAGGAGCAGACGTCCCAGGAGAAGTACGCGCCGGATCTGGTCAAGGACCCGGCGCTGCGGGCGGTCTCCCGCCAGTTCGTGCTGTGGACGGGCCTGTCGCTGCTGCTGCCGCCGCTGATCGGCGGTCTGGTGACGATGTCCTGGTGGGGCGCCTTCACGGCGCTGTTCTGGGGGTCGCTGGTGCGGGTGGCGCTGCTGCACCATGTGACCTGGTCGATCAACTCCATCTGCCATGCGGTGGGCAAGCGGCCGTTCAAGTCGCGCGACCGTTCGGGGAACGTGTGGTGGCTGGCGGTCCTGTCGTGCGGTGAGTCCTGGCACAACCTGCACCACGCGGATCCGACGTCGGCGCGGCACGGTGTGGAGCGGGGGCAGCTGGACTCCTCGGCGCGGATCATCCGCTGGTTCGAGCTGCTGGGCTGGGCGTATGACGTGCGCTGGCCGTCACGCTCCCGTATCGATTCCCGGCGTGCCGCCGACGGGGAGGGCTCCCGGCGCGGGAGGACGACCGCCGGCACGGCATGATTGACGGCGTGGCGACCGACTCCTCCAGCACTCCCCGAACGACCGGCACCGACAAACCGCGGCGCGTCCGGCGCACCCGGATGACCGGGGCGGAGCGCCGCCAGCAGTTGCTGGAGATCGGCCGGACGCTGTTCGCCGCGAAGGGGTTCGAGGGCACGTCGGTGGAGGAGATCGCGGCGAAGGCCGGGGTCTCCAAGCCGGTGGTGTACGAGCACTTCGGCGGCAAGGAGGGCCTGTACGCGGTGGTGGTGGACCGCGAGATGCGGCGCCTGCTGGAGATGGTGACGAGTTCGCTGACGGCCGGGCATCCGCGTGAGCTGTGCGAGCAGGCGGCCTTCGCACTGCTGGACTACATCGAGGAGTGCACGGACGGCTTCCGGATCCTGGTGCGCGATTCGCCGATTCCGCAGTCGACGGGGTCCTTCGCCTCGCTCATCTCGGACATCGCCACGCAGGTGGAGGACATCCTGGGCCGTGAGTTCAAGAGCCGGGGCTTCGATCCGAAGCTCGCCCCGCTGTACGCGCAGGCGCTGGTCGGGATGGTGGCGCTGACGGGCCAGTGGTGGCTGGACGTGCGCCGTCCGAAGAAGGCCGAGGTGGCGGCGCATCTGGTGAACCTGGCGTGGCACGGTCTGGACGGCCTGGAGCCGAAGCCGCGGCTGATCGGTCACCGCAAGAACTGACGCCCGGGGGCGTTGATCACCCGATGTGATGACCTTTGTCGGTTCCGGCCGCTACGGTGGGTACACGGTCCGAGAATCCCGTTCATGGGAGGAATCACCATGTCTGCCGAGCCGTTCGCCGCACACGAGTCCGAGCCCGGCATCCACCTGCCCGTGCCGCCGCCCGAGGGCTTCACGGTCGATGATTTGTTCACCCTGCCGGACCTCCCGCCGCACACCGAGTTGATCGACGGGAGCTTGGTCTTCGTGAGTCCGCAGCGGAATTTCCATATGCTGATGATCTACTTGCTGGCTCATGGGCTGCGGTCGACCGTGCCGGGCCATCTCAAGGTCAAGCAGGAGATGACGGTCGTGCTCGACCGTCGCAACGCTCCGGAGCCGGACATCAGCGTGATCCGTGCGGACGCGGACACCGGTCTTGAGCAGACCCGCTTCGCGGCGGAGGACGTGCTCCTCGCCGTGGAGGTGGTGTCCCCCGATTCCGAGGCGCGCGATCACGAGGCCAAGCCGCTGAAGTACGCGGCCGCCGGGATCCCGTGTTTCTGGCTGGTCGAGATGGCCGAGGGCAATCAGCACCCGGTGGTCCGCACCTATGAGCTGGACCCGGTCAACAAGGTCTACGCCCTGACCGGCATCCACCACGACAAGCTGGACCTCACCGTGCCCTACAGCATCGACATCGACATCACCCTGGACGCCCTCAGGCGTCTGTAGCCACCGGCTCCAGGAATTCCAGCCGGTTCCCCACCGGATCCTCCGAGTAGAAGCGCCGATGGCCCGGCAGATTGCCGTCCCAGGTGACGGTGGCGCCCCGGGCGGCGAGCCGGGCGGCGTAGGTCTCGATGCCGGTGACCCGCAGTCCCGGGTGCGCCTTCCGTGCGGGCCGGAAATCCTCTTCGACGCCCAGGTGCAGTTGCACCGTGCCCGCCTGGAACCAGCAGCCGCCGCGCGCGGCGAGCACCGGCGGTTTGGGGATCTCGGTCATGCCGAGCACATCCGCGTAGTACGCGCGCAGCAGGTCCTCCGAGCCGGGCGGGGCCGCGAGCTGGACGTGGTCGACGGCGGTGAGCATCGCTCAGCCCTTCCTGGTCGCGACGGCGAAGATGCGGCGGAAGGGGAAGACCGTGCCGTGGGCGGTGGCCGGGTAGGCCGTGCGCAGGGCGGCGCGGTAGTCGGTGAGGAAGTCCTCCGCCTCCTCGCCCAGCTCGGTGAGGATCGGGCGCAGGCCGGTGCCCTTCACCCAGTCCAGGACCGGGTCCTCGCCCTGGAGCAGATGCAGATAGGTGGTCTCCCAGACGTCCGCGGCGCAGCCGGTGCCGATGAGGTGTTCCAGATAGGCCTCGGGGGTGAGGACGGCGTCGTCGTGGCGGAGGGTGTCGGCGAGGCGGTCCTTCCAGCGGGCGGAGTGGGCGAGTTCCCGCATCAGCCGGTGGCTCGGGGAGTCGAAGTTTCCGGGGACCTGGAAGGCGAAGACGCCGCCGGGCCGCAGTGCCGCCACCCAGTCGGGGAATCGTCCGGCGTGTTGGGGCACCCATTGCAGGGTGGCATTGCTGATGATCAGGTCGTACGGCTCCGAGGGCGTCCAGGTGCGGGCGTCGGCGTGGGCGAAGTCGAGCCGCCCGCCGCCCCCGGTGGGGCCCTCGTGGTGGGTGTGGGCCCCGTCGAGCATCTCGGGCGAGTTGTCGTAGCCGGTGATGTGCGCGGTGGGCCAGCGGTCGGCGAGCAGGGCGGTGACATTGCCGGGGCCGCAGCCGAGGTCGGCGATGCGGAGCGGGTGTCCGGGCCCCGGTTCGGGTACCCGGGCGAGCAGGTCGAGGAAGGGACGGGCGCGGTGACCGGCGTGGCGGAGGTACTGGGCGGGATCCCAGGTGGGCGCGGCGGGCATGGCGGGGCCTCCTCGTGGTGCACGGTTCGATGTCCGCGTACGGAGGTGTCACCCCCGTTCGACGACACCTCCGTACACCTCGTCCATCCTCGTACCCCAACTATCTCGACGTCAAGAGACTTCACATGAAGAGACTTCACGTCGACACAACCACTACACTGGCCGCCATGGAGGACGAGGTCGATCGGCTGGTCGCGGCATGGCGCAGGGAGCGCCCGGACCTCGACGTGGAACCGCTCGAGGTCCTCAGCCGGGTGAGCAGACTGGCCCGGCATCTCGACCGTGCGCGGCGACTGGCGTTCTCCGAGCACCAGTTGGAGCCCTGGGAGTTCGACGTCCTCACCGCGCTGCGCCGGGCGGGCAGCCCCTATCAGCTCTCCCCCGGCCAGTTGCTGACGCAGACTCTGGTGACCTCGGGCACCATGACCAACCGCGTCGACCGCCTGGCCAAGAAGGGCCTGGTGGAACGGCTGCCCGACCCCAGCGACCGCCGGGGGGTGCTGGTGCGCCTCACCGACGAGGGCCGGGACCGGGCGGACCAGGCGCTCGCCGGGCTGCTCGCCCAGGAGCGCGCGATCCTGGCGGAGCTGAGCGCGGCCCAGCGCGGTGAACTGGCCGCGCTGCTACGCCAGCTGACCGCCCCGTTCGACAACATCCCCGGCTAGAGCGTGTCTCTTTGATGGGTTGGTCAGTTGATCGGATGTGTCTGTCCGATTAGTGATCACCGATGCTATGTGGGACCGGATCGAGCCGCTGATGCCAGCCGATCCGGTCCGCGGGCGGCGATGGGCCGACCATCGCCGCACTCTTGAGGCCATCGCGTGGAAGTACCGCACCAACTCGCCCTGGCGGGACCTTCCCGACGAGCTCGGCTCCTTCCAGACCGCTCACAAACGGCTGATCAGATGGGCGATCGACGGCACTTGGGAGATGATCCTCGCCGCCGTCCTGGCGGCAGCGGACGCCGACGACGACCTCGACTGGACGGTGTCAGTGGACTCCACGGTCGTCCGGGCCCACCAGCACGCTGCTGGAGCACGCAAAAGGGGGCGGCCCGCCCGGAAGAGCCCGCCGATCACGCGCTGGGACGCTCCCGCGGCGGGCTGAGCACCAAGGTCCACCTGGCCGCGGACGGCCACGCTCGGCCCCTGGCCTTCACCGTCACCGCAGGCCAGGCAGGTGATGCACCCGCCTTCGAAACGGTGATGTCCCGCATCCGCGTGCCCCGCACCGGCCCTGGCAGGCCCAGGACCCGGCCCTTAACGGTTCTGGCCGACCGGGCTTACTCTTCACGTGCCATCCGCAGCCACCTGCGGCGCCGGGGCATCCGTGCGGTCATCCCGCAGCCGTCCGACCAGGTGGGCCACCGACTGCGGCGAGGCCGACTCGGTGGCCGTCCGCCCGCCTTCGACAGCGAGGCATACAAGCAGCGGAACACCGTCGAGCGGTGCATCAACCGCCTCAAGCAGTGGCCGCGGCCTGGCCACCCGCACCGACAAGCTGGCGATCGCCTACCAGGCCGCACTCCACCTCGCGGGCATCCTCATCTGGACCCGGCGCTGACCAAAGAGACAGAACCTAGGTCGGCCGGGCCGACCCCGGCGCGGCGGGCGAGGGCGACGGCGGCCAGGGTGGAGTGGACGCCCAGCTTCCCCAGCACGTTCTGCATATGGGTGCGGACGGTGTGCGGGGAGAGGAACAGCCGCTCGGCGACGGCCTTGCGGCCGAGCCCGGCGACCATGCACCGCAGCACCTCCCGCTCCCGGGGCGTCAGGGACTCCACCAGCCGCTCGCTCTCGGTGCGGTGCTTGCGGGCCGCGGTCAGCTCCCGCAGGACACCGGTGAGCAGGGCGGGCGGAAGGTGTGTCTCGTCCCGCAGCACGCCCCGTATGACGGTGAGCAGCCGGGACAGCGAGCAGTCCTTGGCGACCCAGCCGGAGGCACCGGCGCCCAGCGCCAGGGCCGCCCGGCGCGGGTCGTCCTTCTCGGCGAGGACGACGGTCTTCACGCCCGGATGCCCGGAGCGGACCCCGGTCACCAGGGAGATGCCGTCGACGAGCCCGTCCTTGTCGGCCTCCTGGACGGGGACCGCCAGACGCGGTCCGG
The DNA here is from genome assembly GCF_044548405.1 of Streptomyces sp. NPDC052040. Lineage (NCBI taxonomy): Bacteria > Bacillati > Actinomycetota > Actinomycetes > Kitasatosporales > Streptomycetaceae > Streptomyces > Streptomyces sp. NPDC052040. Next base: position 110,264 of record NZ_JBIUBV010000011.1, read on the forward strand.
GCAGATTCCCGCCGAGGTCCGCGTCGACGAGCATCACATCGAATCTGCGCCCGTCCGCGGCCGCCCGGTCCAGGCAGCGCAGGGCTGCCGGACCGCTGCCCGCGGCGGACACGTCGACATCGGGCTCCGCGGCCAGGGCGGCCGCGAGCGACTCGGCGAAGATGCGGTGGTCGTCGACGACCAGGACTCGGATGCGCACCACTGAAAAACCCCCACTGCTCGGGGGACGTCCGGCGCGCGTACGACGCCCGGCATGTTCCCCGGTTTGTCCGCCTGGGAAGGGCGCCGCCCGGCACGGCAGCCGCCGTGCCGGAACTGCTACCCCCGCCCCGGGCGTCGTACCCGACTGTTTCGCCCCCTGATCAGCACCGGCCCCCACCGGCGCTGTTCATCACAGGGTAGGGCCGTGGGCCTGGAGCGGAAGGACATTTGCAGAACTGGTTGGCCAGGGCGTTTATGGTGTGCCGCATGTTTCGTATCGAGGCGGAAGTCGACAACGAGCGGCGCGATCTGCTCCGCGCACGGCTGCGGGAGACGAACACGGCGGCCTCACCGGTGCTGCGCGCGCTGCGCGGCACCCCGGCGGAGCGCGATGTCCCGCTCCAGGTCTGGGCGTGGGACGCGGCGGGGGAGCCGGCAGGCGGACTGGCCGGTCACACCTGGGCCGCCTGGCTGCATGTGGACCTGCTGTGGGTGGACGACCGCCATCGCGGGGCGGGCCTGGGCGCGCGGCTGCTCGCCGAGGCGGAGCGCCTGGCGCGCGAGGAACACGGCTGTGTGGCCGCGCGCCTGGAGACCTGGGACTTCCAGGCGCCGGACTTCTACCGGAAGCAGGGCTACGACGTGGTGGGCGTGGTCCCCGACTATCCGCCGGGGACCACGGAGTACACGCTGGTGAAGAGGCTCAGTCCAGTCGGCGGGCCCCGGCCGACGGCGCCGCCGGGAACACCCGGGGCGCCGTGAATCCGGCGGCGGCGAAGGCCTCCTCGACCGCCTTGGCCACGGTGTCCGCGTCCGCGGCCTCCGTCAGGACGACCGCCGAGCCGCCGAAGCCGCCACCCGTCATCCGGGCGCCCAGCGCGCCGGACGCGTTCGCCGTGTCCACCACCAGGTCCAGTTCCGGGCAGGAGATCCGCAGGTCGTCCCGCAGGGAGAGATGACCCGCCGTCAGCAGCGGCCCGATCGCCCGGACCTCGCCCGCGTCCAGCAGGGCGGCGACCTCCGCCACCCGGCGGTCGTCGGAGACCACATGGCGCACATAGCGGCGCACCCGCTCGTCCGACAGGCGCGCGAGAGCGTGCGGCAGGTCCTCGTAGGCGATGTCCCGCAGATGCGAGACCCCGAGCTGCCGCGCGCCCTCCTCGCACCCCGCGCGCCGCTCGGCGTACGCCCCGTCGCCCAGCGCGTGCTGGACCCGGGTGTCGACGACGAGGAGTGCGAGCCCCCGGGCCGTGAGGTCGAAGGGGATCTGGCGGGTGGACAGGTCACGGCAGTCCAGATGGAGGGCGTGGCCCTCGGTGCCGCACGCGGACGCCATCTGGTCCATGACGCCGCAGGGCACGCCGACGAAGTCGTTCTCCGCGCGCTGGGCGATCCGCGCCAGCTCGGGGCGGCTCAGGCCGAGCCCGTAGAGGTCGTTGAGCGCGAGGGCGGTGACCACCTCCAGGGCCGCCGAGGACGACAGGCCCGCGCCCGTCGGCACCGTCGAGGACAGATGGAGGTCGGCGCCGGTGACCGGGTGGCCCGCCCGGCGCAGCGCCCAGACGACGCCCGCCGGGTAGGCGGCCCAGCCGTGGCCCTCCTGCGGGGTCAGGGCGTCGGCGTCGAGTTCGACGACCGGGCCCTGGATGTCCGCCGAGTGCAGGCGCAGTACGCCGTCGGTGCGGCGGGAGACCGCGGCGAGGGCGGTGTGCGGCAGGGCGAACGGCATCACGAAGCCCTCGTTGAAGTCCGTGTACTCGCCGATCAGGTTGACCCGGCCCGGGGCCGACCAGATCCCCTCGGGTGCCCTGCCGTAGAGGCCCGTGAAGCCCTCGCGTACGCCCACCTGCTACTCCCTTGTGATGTTCTGTGCGAACTCCCAGGCGTCCGCGACAATGCCCGCGAGGTCCGCCCGGGAGGGGTTCCAGCCGAGCCGCTCGCGGGCGGTGTCCGCGGAGGCGACCAGGACCGCCGGGTCGCCGCCCCGGCGCGGGGCCATGACCTCGGGGATCGGGTGGCCGGTGACCCGGCGGACGGTCTCGACGACCTCGCGCACCGAGAAGCCGTTGCCGTTGCCGAGGTTGCAGATCAGGTGCTCGCCGGGGGTGGCGGCGTCCAGGGCCAGCAGATGGGCCTCGGCGAGGTCCGCGACATGGATGTAGTCGCGGACGCAGGTGCCGTCCGGGGTCGGGTAGTCGTCGCCGAAGACGGAGATGGCCTCCCGGCGGCCCTGGGCGACCTGGAGGACGAGCGGGATCAGGTGGGACTCCGGGTCGTGGCGCTCGCCGCAGCTGCCGTAGGCGCCCGCCACGTTGAAGTAGCGCAGGGAGACCGCGCCCAGGCCGTGCGCGGCCGCCTCGCCGCTGATCATGTGGTCGACGGCGAGCTTGGAGGCGCCGTAGGGGTTGGTGGGCCGGGTCGGGGCGGTCTCGACGATCGGCACCTGCTCGGGCTCGCCGTAGGTGGCCGCGGTGGAGGAGAAGACCAGCTTGCGCACGCCCGTCTCGCGCATCGCGCCGAGCAGCGCCATGGTGCCGCCGACGTTGTTGTCCCAGTACTTCTCGGGCTTGACGACGGACTCGCCGACCTGGGAGAACGCGGCGAAGTGCAGGACGGCGTCGAAGCCGGGGTCCAGCCACTTGGCGGCGTCACGGATGTCGCCCTCGATCAGGGAAGCACCGGCCGGCACACCCTCGCGGAAGCCGGTGGAGAGGTTGTCGAGCACGACGACCTCGTGGCCCGCCTCCAGCAGATGCTGCGCGACCACACTGCCCACATAACCGGCCCCACCGGTGACCAGGTACTTCCCACTCATGAACTCGCTACCTCTCGCAGTCGCTGGGCCGCGGATTCCGGCGGCACGTCGTTGATGAACACGTTCATGCCGGACTCGGAACCCGCGAGGAACTTCAGCTTGCCGGAAGTGCGGCGAATGGTGAAAAGCTCGAGGTGGAGGGCGTAGTCGTCACGGCCGACGACGGTGCCGCCGCACTCCTCGGGCGCGCCGAACGGTGCCTGGTGCCAGGCGGAGATGTACGGCGTCGGAGCCTCCTGCTCACCGAAGATCCGGTCGAAGCGTGCCAGGAGCTCCAGATACACCCGGGGGAACTCGGCGCGGACGGCCTCGTCCAGGGCGAGCAGGTCCGGGACGCGGCGCCGGGGGTAGAGGTGGACCTCGTAGGGCCAGTGCGCGGCGTAGGGGACGAAGGCGACCCAGTGCTCGGTGCGCAGGACGACCCGTTCACCGGCCAGCTCGCGTGCCAGGACGGCGTCGAAGAGGTTCTCGCCGCCGGTGGCGGCCTTGTGGGCGGCGACCGAGCGGAGCATGAGGGCGGTGCGCGGGGTGGTGAAGGGGTAGGCGTAGATCTGGCCGTGGGGGTGGCCGAGGGTCACGCCGATCTCCCGGCCGCGGTTCTCGAAGCAGAAGACCTGCCGGACGGAGGGCAGGTGGGACAGCTCCGCGGTGCGGTCGGTCCAGGCGTCCAGGACCAGCCGGGCCTGCTCCTCGGTGAGGTCGGCGAAGGACGCGTGGTGGTCGGGGGTGAAGCAGACGACCTCGCAGCGCCCGGAGTCCCCGGCGAGCGAGGGGAAGCGGTTCTCGAAGACCACGACGTCGTAGCCGGAGTCGGGGATCTCGCTCAGCCGGTCCCCGTCGGAGGGGCACAGCGGGCATTCGTCGGCGGGCGGCAGATAGGTGCGGCCCTGACGGTGGGAGGCGACGGCGACCGAGTCGCCGAGCAGCGGGTCCCGGCGGATCTCGGAGGTGGTGACGGTCCGCTCCAGCGGGCGGCGGTCGGGTGCGTCCCGTACGACGTCGTCGCGGAGGTCGTAGTAGATGAGTTCGCGACCGTCGGCCAGCCGGGTCGGGGTCTTCTTCACGACGCCTTGCCTTTCTGCTGCACTGCCGGACGCCTCATCCGTACCGGGGCCGCCCTTCAAACATAACCCAACACAACAAATCACAACCCACCACACCAGTCAACATCACAATCCAACAAAGAGCATCATCAAAACTGTTCAAAAATCGAACGAGGGGGCGTAGGTTCCGCACAGTTCGGTTCACGCAACGAAGCGAGTACTCATGCAGATCCCCGTTCCTTTGGCCGACGGCCCCACAGTGCTGGCCGCCGGGCTCAGACTCCCGACCAACGGACTCGACTACGCGATCCTCGCGATCTACTTCGTCGTGGTCCTGGGCATCGGCTTCGCCGCCCGCCGCTCCGTGAAGACCAGCCTCGACTTCTTCCTCTCCGGGCGGTCCCTGCCTGCCTGGATCACCGGTCTGGCGTTCATCTCGGCGAACCTGGCCGCCACCGAGATCCTCGGCATGGCCGCCAACAGCGCCCAGTACGGCGCCTACACCGTGCACTGGTACTGGATCGGCGCCATCCCGGCCATGGTCTTCCTGGGCCTGGTGATGATGCCCTTCTACTACGGCTCCAAGGTCCGCTCGGTCCCCGAGTTCCTGCTGCTCCGCTTCAACAAGTCGGCGCATCTGCTCAGCTCCGCCCTGTTCGCCTTCGCCGCCATCCTGATCGCCGGGGTGAACCTCTACGCCCTCGCGATCGTCGTCCAGGCGCTGCTCGGCTGGCCGCAGTGGGTGGCGATCGTGGTCGCCGGATTCTTCGTCCTCGCCTACATCACCCTCGGCGGGCTGTCCTCCGCGATCTACAACGAGGTGCTCCAGTTCTTCGTGATCCTTGCGGCCCTCATCCCGCTCACCGTGCTGGGCCTGAAGAAGGCGGGCGGCTGGGACGGGCTGACCGACAAGCTCAGCGCCGCCCACGGCCATGACTTCGTCACCGCGTGGGGCGGCACCGGCATCGGCCACGCCAACCCGCTGGGCGCCAACTGGCTGACCATCGTCCTCGGCCTCGGCTTTGTGCTCTCCTTCGGCTACTGGACCACCAACTTCGCCGAGGTGCAGCGCGCCCTGTCCGCGAAGAACCTCTCCGCCGCCCGGCGCACCCCGCTGATCGCCGCCTTCCCGAAGATCTTCATCGTGTTCCTGGTGATGATCCCGGGCCTGGTCGCCGCCGCCCTGGTCCCGAACATCGGCACCTCCGGCTCCGGCCTCCAGTACAACGACGCCATCCCCTATCTGATGCAGGAGCTGCTGCCCAACGGCGTGCTCGGCATCGCGGTGACCGGGCTGCTCGCCGCCTTCATGGCCGGCATGGCCGCCAACGTCTCGTCCTTCAACACGGTGTTCACCAACGACATCTGGGCGAAGTACGTGGTCAAGGACCGCGAGGACGCCTACTACGTGCGCTTCGGCCGCCTCATCACCGCCATCGGCGTACTGGCGTCGGTCGGCACCGCGTTCCTGGCGTCCTCCTTCTCCAACATCATGAGCTACCTCCAGACGCTGTTCTCCTTCTTCAACGTGCCGATGTTCGTGGTCTTCATCGTCGGCATGTTCTGGAAGCGCGCGTCCGCCGCGTCCGGCTTCTGGGGTCTGCTGGCCGGCACCGTGACCGCGATGGTCAACTACTTCGTCATCTACAAGCACGGCATCATCGGCATCCCCTCCGACCAGGGCGCCAACTTCGTCTCCGCGATCGCCGGATTCGTCGCCGGGGCGGTCGTCATGGTGGCCGTGTCGCTGTTCACCAAGCCGAAGCCGGAGGAGAGCCTTCAGGGGCTGGTGTACGGCACCCGGTCCCCGGGGCTGACCGAGCCGCCCGCCGCGGGCGACGACGCCTGGTACCGCAAGCCCGCCCTGCTCGGCTGGGGCGCGGTCGTCCTCGCCGCCGCCTGCTACATCCCGTTCTCGATCTGACCGCGGGAGGATGGAAAGACCATGTCCGAGTACTCCGAGCACGACGTCCAGCGCCAAGTCACCGAGCTGGAGGGCAAGTCCGCCACCGCCGCCCGCATCTTCGACCTGCGCCGCATCATCGGCGGCCTGTTCCTGCTCTACGGCGTGATCGTCATGATCGCGGGCTTCACGGCCTCCGACGCCGACATCGCCAAGGCGCAGGGCGTCAACATCAACCTGTGGACGGGCCTGGGCATGCTGCTCCTCGGCCTCTTCTTCCTGGCCTGGCTCAAGCTGCGCCCGATGGCCCCGCCGAGCCCGCCGGAAGCGGAGGAGAAGACGTCCGAGTGACCGGGACGACCGGCCGGGGATCCACTCGCCGTGACCCCGGCCGTGCGCTCGGCGGCGGCCGGGCGGGCCTTGGCCGAGGCCGCGGGCGGGGTGGACCCGGCTACCGAAGGGCTCCGGGTGCGGTGGGCGGCGGGGCCGCCCGGTCCAGGAGCCCGGTCCGGGCTGCCAGTGCCGCCGCCTCCAGCCGGGAGCCGACGCCCAGTTTCATCAGGACCCGCTGCACATGGGTGCGGGCCGTCGACGGTGCTATTCCCATACCGGCCGCGATCAGCCGGGTGTCCTCGCCGTCGGCGACCCGCACCAGGACCTCCACCTCGCGCGGGGTGAGCATTCCCAGCAGCCGCTGACCCTCGTCGTCCGGCTGCGCCGCCGGGTTGAGCAGCTCACTGAACGCGCCCTGCAACAGCTGCGGCGCCACCGCCGCCTCCCCCGCCCGCGCCTTCATGATCGCCCGCTCGACACCCTCGATGCGCTCGTCGTGCCGCACATAGCCCGCGGCCCCCGCGGCGAACGCCGCCGCGATGCCCCGCGGGTTCGGCACCGGCCCGAGCACCAGCACCGCCACCTGCGGACGCTCCCGCTTGATGCGCACCACCGGGTCGAAGACCCCCGGCTCGGCGGGGGCCGCCGTGCCCAGCAGACACACCTCCGGCGCCCTGCTGATCACCAGTTCCGCCGCCCCCGCGGCGGGCGCGGCCGCGGCGAGCACCCGGTGCCCCCGCAGCTTCAGCGCCGAGGCCAGCGCCTCGGCGAGCAGTCGGTGGTCGTCGACCACCATGAGCCGCACTCCCATCGAGCAACCCCCCAGTCCCCCCGTGGATGCCCACGATGGATGCCCACCGGCCCGTACGGACAGAGGCCCCCCGGCACATCTCCCCGCCCTTCATGTCCCCGGAAGCTACACGCTTGTTCGACGTCGCGCTTCCCTTACCGGTGAGAAGCATCCCGGATTACCGAAATCCCGCCCATACGCGCCTGATGAGGGGTACGGGCAGGGCCCCGCCCCCGAACAGGAGCGAGGCCCGCATCGCGCGCGCCCGCGCACGCCTTCGCGCCGATCACCCGGGGCGTACTGCCGTGCTGCCGGGTCCGGCAGCACGGCAGTACGGCCCGGGGCCAGGTCAGGCGTCTTCCGCGAGTTCCAGCCAGCGCAGCTCCAGTTCCTCGCGCTCGCCCACGAGTTCGCGCAGCTCGGCGTCCAGACCGGCCACCTTCTCGAAGTCCGTGGCGGACTCGGCGATCTGCTCGTGCAGCTTGCTCTCCCGCTGGGAGATCTTGTCCAACTGCCGTTCGATCCGCTGGAGTTCCTTCTTGGCGGCCCGGGTGTCGGCGGCCGAGACCGCGGGCTTGGCGGCCGCGGCCACCGGGGAGGCCGCCGCGACGGCCTCCTCCATCCGGTGGCGCCGCTCCAGGTACTCGTCGATGCCCCGGGGCAGCATCCGCAGCGTGGCGTCGCCGAGGAGGGCGAACACCCGGTCGGTGGTGCGCTCCACGAAGAACCGGTCGTGGGAGATTACGATCATCGAGCCGGGCCAGCCGTCGAGCAGGTCCTCCAGCTGGGTGAGGGTCTCGATGTCCAGGTCGTTGGTGGGCTCGTCGAGGAACAGCACGTTCGGCTCGTCCATGAGCAGGCGCAGCAGCTGGAGCCGCCGCCGCTCACCGCCGGACAGGTCCCCGACCGGGGTCCACTGCTTCTCCTTGGTGAAGCCGAAGGTCTCGCAGAGCTGGCCCGCGGTCATCTCGCGCCCCTTGCCGAGGTCGACCCGCTCGCGGACCTGCTGCACGGCCTCCAGCACCCGCAAGGACGGGTCGAGTTCGGCGACCTCCTGGGAGAGGTAGGCGAGCTTGACGGTCTTGCCCACGGCGACCCGGCCGCCGACGGGCTGCTTCTCCCCGTCGCTGCGGGCGGCGTCGGCCAGCGCCCGCAGCAGGGAGGTCTTGCCCGCGCCGTTCACCCCGACCAGGCCGATGCGGTCGCCGGGGCCGAGCTGCCAGGTGATGTGCTTGAGCAGCACCTTGGGACCGGCCTGCACCGTGACGTCCTCAAGCTCGAAGACGGTCTTCCCGAGCCGGGAGGAGGCGAACTTCATCAGCTCGCTGCTGTCCCGCGGCGGCGGCACGTCCTTGATCAGCTCATTGGCGGCCTCGACGCGGAAGCGGGGCTTGGAGGTGCGGGCGGGCGCGCCGCGCCGCAGCCAGGCCAGCTCCTTGCGGACCAGGTTCTGCCGCTTGGCCTCCTCCGTGGCGGCGATGCGCTCGCGCTCGGCCCGGGCGAAGACATAGTCCGAGTAGCCGCCCTCGTACTCATGGACCCGGCCCCGCTGCACGTCCCACATCCGGGTGCACACCTGGTCCAGGAACCACCGGTCGTGGGTGACGCACACCAGCGCGGAGCGGCGCTCGCGCAGATGGCTGGCGAGCCAGGAGATGCCCTCGACGTCGAGGTGGTTGGTGGGCTCGTCGAGGACGATCAGGTCCTGCTCGGCGATCAGCAGCTTGGCGAGCGCGATACGGCGGCGCTCACCGCCGGACAGGGGGGCGATGACGGTGTCCAGGCCCTGCGGGAAGCCGGGCAGGTCCAGCCCGCCGAACAGGCCGGTGAGCACGTCCCGGATCTTGGCGTTGCCCGCCCACTCGTGGTCGGCCATGTCCCGGATGACCTCGTGCCGGACGGTGGCCGCGGGGTCCAGGGAGTCGTGCTGGGTGAGCACGCCGAGGCGCAGCCCGCCGGAGTGGGTGACCCGGCCGGTGTCGGCCTCCTCCAGCCTGGCGAGCATCCGGATCATGGTGGTCTTGCCGTCGCCGTTGCGTCCGACGACCCCGATCCGGTCACCCTCGGACACGCCGAGGGACACCCCGTCGAGCAGGGCACGGGTGCCGTACACCTTGCTGACGTTCTCGACATTGACCAGGTTGACGGCCATTTCACTCCTGCGCAGGGGGGTCGGTCAGCCTTCAAGCCTAGGGCCTCGGGGACGGGGGGCGGTGCGCGAGGCATTCGTCACTCTTTGTGATGACGTGATCCACAAGCGACCGCTACCTTGGAGGACAGGCAGCAGGATCCCGTCCATGGGAGGAACCATGACCGCCGAGCCCGTCGAGCACCGAGTCCAGTGGCCGGTGCCGCCACAGGACGGCTACACCGTGGATGACCTGTTCACACTGCCGGATCTCCCGCCGCACACCGAGTTGATCGACGGGAGCCTGGTTTTCGTGAGTCCGCAGCGGGATTTCCACAGCATCGTCATCGACCTGCTGGTTCACGGGCTGCGCAGCACGGTTCCGCCGGAGTTGAGGATCCGCCGGGAGATGACCGTCATCCTCGATGCGCGCAACGGACCCGAACCGGACGTCTGCGTCATCCGGGCGGACGCCGTCACGGGACGGGACCGGACGAGCTACAAGGCCGAGGATCTGCTCCTGGCCGTCGAGGTGGTCTCCCCGAGCTCGGCGTCCCGCGACCGCACGACCAAACCGCAGAAGTACGCCGCTGCCGGGATCCCGAACTTCTGGCGGGTCGAGCAGAGCGGGACGGACGAGAACCCGGTCGTTCACGTCTACGAACTCGACCCCCTCACCAAGGCATACGTGCACATGGGCATGCACCGAGAACGGATCAAGGTCGAGCAGCCCTACCCCATCGACATCGACCTGACCGCCATCGACGTCCTCTGACGTGACCCGGGCCGGGTCACCCGGTTCGGTTTCGGTCGCGTCCCGCGCGGTCGACCAGGAGCCAGCCCGTGAAGGTCATCGCCAGGGCCGCGGGGGCGGTCACGTGGACAGCCATCAGCAGTGCGGTGCGGCCTTCGAGGAGTCCGCCGAAGCCGACCATCGACAGGGCGAGCACCCCGAGGAGACTGAGGGTGGCGCCGAGCGCGGCGGCGGGTCCCGCCCAGGCGCGCGGCGCACCGGACTCCCGTACGCCCGAGGGTTTTTCGAAGGTACGGAAGAGGGCCACCAGGAGCGCGGTGAGCGCCGCGGCGGCCGCGATCCGCAACGGTACCTGGAGCCACCATCCGGCCGATCCGGGATCCGGGATGCGGACACCCGCCGCCAGCAGCGCCCCGTAGACGCCGAGCATCGCCGTGAGGTGCCACAGGAAGGCGGTCATGGAGACCCCGCCCGCCGTGACCACCGCGCGCCAGACCCGGGGGCGGCGCAGCAGGCGGGTGAGGGGCCCGCGCAGCAGTTCCACCGCGCCGACCAGCCACAGTCCGTGGCACAGCAGCGCCAGGGTGGGCGGCGCCATGTTGGAGATCTTCTCCCCGGGCATCCCCACCATGGACAGCGGATAGGGCCCGTACGCCACCAGCAGTACCGCTCCCGTCAGACCGGCTCCGGCGAGCAGGGCCGGGCGGCGGATCATGCCGTCCGCGCGGAGGAATCCGAGCTGGTGGACCGCGAGCCAGACCAGGGCGAAGTTGAGGAACTCGACGCCGGGGACGCGCAGTCCGAAGCGGAGTACGTCGACGGCCGCGGCGGCGGCGACGAGCGCGGCGAACGCGCCCCAGCCCCAGCGCTCATGGAGCCGGAGCAGCGGCGGAGTGAGGGCGGCCATCGCCAGATAGATCCCGACGAACCACAGCGGCTGCGCCACCAGTCGCAGCGCGATGTCGATCAACCCGCCGTCCGCACCGGCCAGTTGGACGGCAAGCGCCACCGCGCCCCACACCGCGGTGAACACGGCCGTGGGGCGCAGCAGCCGCCGCAGCCGGGCGCGCAGAAAGACCGGGTAGGACCCGGGGCCCCGGCGCCGTGCCGAACGGCAGGAGCGGGCGTGGACGAAGCCGCCCACGTAGAAGAACACCGGCATGACCTGAAGGAACCAGGTCAGCACCTGCAAACGGGGCTGGAGGGCGAGCAGGTTGCCCACCCGGACGTGTCCGGCGGCGTCCTGGGACACGGCCGCCATCAGCCAGTGTCCGAGGACGACGGTGCCGAGGGAGCCGGCCCTCAGCAGATCGGCGTACCGGTCGCGGGACTCCGGTGTGGCGGCGGCGAGTTCACTGGGTCGCATGGCGGTACGGTCGCGCGGCGGCCCGGTGCCGCGGCAGCGCGCTCGTACTCAACCGGCTTCTGAGTACGGCCGGTTGCGGGGCGGCTCAGACGAGGGTCGCGCCGGGGGCCGGTGCCGTGGCCACCCGTGCCGAGCGGCAGGTGCCCGAGGCCGTCAGGGCCCGCGCGATGTCCTCCGCGGCGGTGGCGTCCGTCGCGAGGAACGCCGTGGTGGGGCCCGAGCCCGACACCAGTGCGGTCAGCGCGCCCGCCGCGCGGCCCGCGGCGAGGGTGTCGGCCAGCTCGGGGAAGAGGGACAGCGCGGCGGGCTGGAGGTCGTTGGAGACCGTCGCCGCGAGTGCCTCAGGGTCGCCCTTCGCCAGGGCGTCGAGCAGGTCCTGCGAGGCGACGGGCTCGGGGATCCGCAGGCCCTCGGTGAGTCGGTCGAACTCCCGGAAGACGGCCGGGGTCGACAGTCCACGGGCCGCCCGCGCGAACACCCAGTGGAAGGTGCCGCCGACCTCCAGCGGGGTGAGCCGCTCGCCCCGCCCGGTGCCCAGGGCCGCCCCGCCCACCAGGCTGAAGGGCACATCGCTGCCCAGCTCGGCGCAGATGTCGAGGAGTTCCGCGCGGGAGGCGCCCGTCCCCCACAGCGCGTCGCAGGCCAGCAGCGCCCCGGCACCGTCGGCGCTGCCGCCCGCCATGCCGCCCGCGACCGGGATGTCCTTGGTGATGTGGAGGTGCACATCGGGTGCCAGCCCGTACCGCCCGGCGAGCGCGAGGGCGGCGCGGGCGGCCAGGTTGGTGCGGTCCAGCGGGACCTCGGCGGCGTCCGGCCCGGAGCAGGTGATCCGGGGGCCGCCCGCGGAGGGGGTCGCCGTGATCTCGTCGTACAGGCCGACGGCGAGGAAGACATTGGCCAGGCCGTGGAAGCCGTCGGGGCGGGCGGCGCCCACCGCGAGCTGCACATTGACCTTGGCCGGTACGCGGACCGTCACGCTCACTTACTCGGACTCCTCGGTGCGGGAACCGGTGCGGGGCGCGGCGGTCGGCTGCTGCCGTGCCGCCCGCGGTGCCGCGGCCTCGGCGATGCGGGCGAAGTCCTCGACCGTGAGGGACTCCCCGCGTGCCTGGGGTGAGACACCGGCGGCGACAAGCGCGGCCTCGGCGGCGGCCGCGGAGCCCGCCCAGCCGGCGAGCGCGGCCCGCAGTGTCTTGCGCCGCTGTGCGAACGCCGCGTCCACCACCGCGAACACCTCCGCCTTGGAGGCGGTGGTCTGCACCGGCTCGGTCCGCCGGACCAGCGAGACGAGCCCGCTGTCGACGTTCGGGGCGGGCCAGAAGACATTGCGCCCGATGGCTCCGGCGCGCTTGACGTCGGCGTACCAGCAGGCCTTGACCGAGGGCACGCCGTAGACCTTGGAGCCGGGTGCGGCGGCCAGCCGGTCGGCGACCTCGGACTGCACCATCACCAGCGTCCGCTCGATGCTCGGGAAGGTGTCGAGCATGTGCAGGAGCACGGGGACGGCGACGTTGTAGGGCAGGTTCGCGACGAGAGCGGTGGGCGGGGGGCCCGGCAGCTCCCGTATGTGCAGGGCGTCGGAGTGCACCAGCGCGAACCGGTCGGCGCGCTCGGGCATCCGGGCGGCGATGGTCGAGGGAAGCGCCCCGGCCAGCACGTCGTCGATCTCGACGGCGGTGACCCGGTCGGCGGCCTCCAGCAGGGCCAGCGTCAGCGAGCCGAGTCCCGGCCCCACCTCCACCACCACGTCGTCGGAGCGCACCCCGGCGGTGCGGACGATGCGGCGCACGGTGTTGGCGTCGATGACGAAGTTCTGACCGCGCTGTTTGGTGGGGCGCACGTTGAGGGCCGCCGCCAGTTCACGGATGTCGGCGGGGCCCAGCAGGGCGTCGGGGGTGGAGCTGCTCACGGACCAAGGGTACGGGGCGGCGCGGGGCGCCCGTGTCCGCCTCCGCGCCGCCCGCCCCCGCTCACCGGTACAGCCGCGGCCCGCAGTGCGGCCAGGGACTGGTCCCCCGGCTGACGTAGAGCCGTTTGGCGCGGTAGGTCTGCTCCTCGGCCGGGGCGTCCTGCGGGCGCCCGGAGCCGCCGAGGCTGTGCCAGGTGCGCCGGTCGAACTGGTAGAGGCCTCCATAGGCGCCGGACGGATCGACGGCGCCCGGCCGGCCCCGGGACTCGCAGAAGGCCAGCCCGTGCCAGTCGAGGTTCTCCGCGCCGGACACCGACTGCGGGCGCCGCCGGGTGCCCACCCGGACGAGCTGCACGGTGGGCCTCTCGACGACTTCGACCCCGATCCGGCGCGGCCGCTGCCGTACGCCGTTGACGGAGCGCAGCACATAGGTCACCCGCCGGGTGCCCGGCTGTCCGGCGCGGGCGACGAGCACGGTGCCCCGGAAGAGGCCGGGGTCCTTGGTGCGCCGTACGGCGAAGGGGATCGGTTCCTCGCGGACCTCCCGGGATCCCCGTACCCGCAGCACGGTGACGGTCTGCCCGTCGGCCGGGAAGCTGTCCGGCGGCGCGGAGGTCGTGTCCTGTCCGCGCAGGGTGATCCCGGCCTCGGCGACGGCCTCCCGGACGGTGGCGGCGTTGGTGCGGATCGTGCGGGGCCGTCCGTCCGCCAGGACCGTGAGGGTGCGCTCGGTGCGGACGTCCAGCGCGAGCCCTTCCCGGCGGATCGGCAGGGAGCGCGAGGTCGAGACGTAGGCGCCCTCGGCCCGTACCCCGAGCTGCTGGAGTGCTCCGTCCACCGTGCGGGCCGTCGTCCACACCTGCCGCCGGTGCCCGTCGAGGGTGAGGTAGACCGGGCGTCCGTAGTGCACCGTGACCTCTTCGCCGCTGGCGAGGGGGGTGCCGGGGGCGGGTGCGACCACGTCGTGCGGGCCGATCCGCACGCCCTGCCGGGCGAGTATGCCGCCCACGTCGTCGGCGAAGGTGTGCAGGGTGCGGTGCCTGCTCTCCACCGTCAGTTCGACGGCCTTGTCCTTGGCGATGAACGCCGTGGTGCCTCCGGCGAGGAAGGCGACCACCAGCGCCTGCGGAAGCAGACGGCGCACGGTCTGGGCGCGTGCGCCGCGCCGTGCCGCGTGCCGGGCCGGGGGGCGCCCCCCGGCCCGTGGGTCCGCTTCCGCCGGCTCTATGGCCTCGCCCGGCGGCCGCAGCAGCGGTCCCGGGACCCGGGCGGCGCGTGCCGCGGCAGCGGCCCAGGCCTCGTAGGAGGCCCGGTAGGTGTCCTGGCACATCCGGCCGTACGGGTCGTGGTCCTCGTACGCCGGTCTCGGGCCGTACGCCCGGTACGGCGGGTATTGCCGGTTGCTCACGACGACACGCTCCAGAGAAGTCCGAAACGGGCGATCCAACCTAGCGGCTGGTCGTCACTCTCCAAAGCAACGTCGTCACGCGGTGTCGCGACACGCCCGGGGGCGGCGACCATGACAACCCTGGTGGGCGCCCGCCGTCGCGGGCATGCGCGGCGCGGTCGGCGGTGCGGTCAGCGGCGTCGCCGCGACGGTGCGCGGTCAGCACATGCGCGGTGGGCGGTGCGGCGTGGCGCGCTCAGCAGCCGAAGGCGGTCAGTAGTCGAAGGCGCGTGCGGTGTTGTCCGCGAGGGCCGCCGCGAGGACGTCCTCCCCGATGCCGCGCACCTCGGCCATCGCCCGGACGGTGACCGGGACGAGGTACGGCGCGTTGGGCCGCCCCCGGTAGGGCGCGGGCGTCAGGAAGGGCGCGTCGGTCTCCACCAGGACCAGCTCCAGGGGGGCCACCGCGAGCGCGTCGCGCAGCGGCTGGGCGTTCTTGAAGGTGACGTTCCCGGCGAAGGACATGAAGTACCCGGCGCGGGCGCAGATCTCGGCCATCGCCGCGTCGCCCGAGTAGCAGTGGAAGACGGTCCGCTCCGGAGCGCCCTCCTCCTTGAGGATGCGCAGCACATCGGCGTGGGCGTCGCGGTCGTGGATGACCAGCGCCTTGCCGTGCCGCTTGGCGATCTCGACATGGGCGCGGAAGGAGCGCTCCTGGGCGGCCTTGCCCTCGGGCCCGGTGCGGAAGTAGTCGAGCCCGGTCTCGCCGACGCCCTTGACCTGCGGCAGCGCGGCAAGCCGGTCGATCTCGGCGAGGGCCTCGTCCAGGGCCGCGTCACCGCCCGGCTCCCGGGAGACCTGCCGGGACCAGCCGTCCGGGTCCCCGTGCACGATGCGGGGGGCCTCGTTCGGGTGCAGGGCCACCGCCGCGTGCACCGCGTCGTACGCGGCGGCGGTCTCCGCGGCCCAGCGCGAGCCCTGGATGTCGCAGCCGACCTGCACCACCGTCGTCACGCCGACCGCCGCCGCCTTGGCGAGGCCCTCCTCGACCGTGCCGGACTGCATGTCGAGATGGGTGTGCGAGTCGGCGACCGCGACACCGAGGGGCTCGGGCAGCGGCGGCGGCACATGCTTGTCAGACGCGGGGGCAGGCATGCCCCGATCCTACGGAAGGGGCATGCCTCCCCGGAAAGGCCGATCCCGGTGGACCGCCCGGCGGACCGCCCGCGCGGGCTCAGCCCGCCTTGCGGTGGTGGAACAGCGGGTGGAACAGGTCCGACAGATGCCAGTGGTGCTCGTCCTTGCGCTCCCCGGGCTCCGTCCGGGGCTCGTCGAGGCCGTCGCCCACGGCTCCCGCGGCCCGGCGGCCGTGCCGGTGCAGGGAGTTCTGCGCGGAGGACACCTGGCCGGGACGCATGATGCGCACCACATGGCTGTCGCAGTTCAGGCAGGTGGGACGGCTGAGCGGCGACGGCACCACATGGCCGCCCGCCACATATATGACGAACTCCTGGCCGTCACCGTCGAGGTGGTGCTCTATCTCGTACGACTGCTCCCAGCCGTGCCCGCAGCGCATGCAGGCGAAGGAATAGGACTCGTGGACGACTGCGGTCGCCGCCCCCCGGTCGTACTGCCCGGTGGCGTCACCGGCCGCTGCGACCTGGCCGGTCCGCCCTGCGATCTCACTCATGCCAGCTCCTCTTGTCCGCTGGACAAGCGCCCTCCGTGGGCGGGGTTCCCCCGGAATCCCGCACGTTCCCACTGGGGGCGAGGGACGGGTGCGTCCCTGCACCCCAGTGGACGCCTTCACGAGCGCGAAGGCACAGGGGCCTGTCGAGTGTTGGAGCCGATTTGGGGCTTGCTTGCCAAAGTGCCCCGGATGGCGGCGCGACCCCTTTGCCTTCCACGCCAGCCTTTTGCCCGGCCATGGGGCGCGCGCTCATGGGAGATGCTCCCTGCTCAGAGGGGGTGCGGGGGATGCGGCCGCCCCGCGGGAGGCCGCCCCGGACACCTGACCCTCCCCGGCCCCCACCCATCAGAATCAGCCACGCGCCAACCGTTGACCACGCGCTCCCACGCGTTCCTGCGGACCCGTTCCCACGCGTTCCTACGCGATCCCGAGCGCCCGATCCCACGCGTTCCTACGCGTTCCCACGCGTGACTACGCGCCGGATCCGCCCCCGTCCGCGTTCTTCGCGGCGACCACCGCGTCGAAGACCTCCCGCTTCGGCAGGCCCGCCGCCGCGGCGACCGCGGCGATCGCCTCCTTGCGGCGCTCCCCCGCCTCCTCCCGGACCCGGACCCTGCGCACCAGCTCGGCGGCGTCCAGTTCCCCGGCGTCCGGCTCCCCGGCGCCCTCCACCACCACGGTGATCTCGCCCCGGACGCCCTCGGCGGCCCATTCGGCCAGCTCGCCCAGGGGGCCGCGCTTGACCTCCTCGTAGGTCTTGGTCAGCTCACGGCAGACGGCGGCCCGGCGGCCGGAACCGAACACCTCGGCCATGGCGGCCAGGGTGGCGTCGAGCCGGTGCGGGGCCTCGAAGTAGACGAGGGTGCGCCGCTCGTCGGCCACCTCGCGCAGCCGTGACAGCCGCTCGCCCGCCTTGCGGGGCAGGAACCCCTCGAAGCAGAACCGGTCCACGGGCAGCCCCGACAGCGCGAGCGCGGTGAGCACGGCGGACGGGCCCGGCACGGCGGTCACCCGGACGTCCTTCTCCACGGCGGCGGCGACAAGGCGGTAGCCGGGGTCGGACACCGAGGGCATCCCGGCGTCGGTGACGAGCAGCACCCGCGCCCCGCCCGTCAGCGCCTCGACCAGCTCCGGGGTACGGGCGGACTCGTTGCCCTCGAAGTAGGACACGACGCGTCCGGCCGGCTGCACCCCCAGTGCCTGGGTGAGGCGGCGCAGGCGGCGGGTGTCCTCGGCGGCGATCACATCGGCGGTGGCCAGCTCCTCGGCGAGCCGGGGCGGCGCGTCCGCGATCTCCCCGATCGGGGTGCCGGCGAGGACCAGGGTTCCGGGCGTTACTGTCACGTTTCCATCCTCGCAGGCGCCATGCACGGGACTCACACAGACGTGTTCCCTACGATGGCGCGGTGACCAGTACCGCGTCCTCCACGGACACCCGGCAGAGCCAGGCCAGCGCAGACCAGCGGCCGACGTGGCAGCAGCGGCTGCGCCGGTTCGGATACACGGCGCCGCCGAGAAGCGATGTCCGCGACCGGTTGGTGCCGCCGTACAGCGAGCCCAGCCCCCGCATCTGGGCGGCGCTCGGCCTGGGCCGGGGGGCCGCCGACCGGATCACACGCTGGTCGGGGTGGGGCGGCCCGCTGCTGGTGACCCTGCTCGCCGGGCTGATGCGGTTCTGGAACCTGGGCAGCCCCCGGGCGGTGATATTCGACGAGACGTACTACGCCAAGGACGCCTGGGCCCTGGTCCACAACGGCTACGAGGCGAACTGGGCCAAGAACGCCAACGACCTGATCCTCCAGCACAGCGGCCATGTGGCGGTCCCCACGGATGCCGCGTACGTGGTGCATCCGCCGGTCGGCAAGTACGTCATCGGCCTCGGCGAACTGATCTTCGGGTTCAACCCCTTCGGCTGGCGCTTCATGACGGCGCTGCTCGGCACGCTGGCGGTGCTGCTGCTGTGCCGCATCGGGCGGCGCCTGTTCCGCTCGACCTTCCTCGGCTGCCTGGCGGGCGGGCTGATGGCGGTGGACGGGCTCCAGTTCGTGATGAGCCGCACCTCGCTGCTGGACGGCGTCCTGGAGTTCTTCGTGCTCGCGGGCTTCGGCTGTCTGCTGGTCGACCGCGACCGGTCACGCGCGAGACTGGCCGCCGCGTTGCCGGCCGACGCCGACGGCCGGGTGCGCCCCGACGCGCACACCGCCGAGACCATCCGTCTCGGCCGGCGTCCCTGGCGCTGGGCGGCGGGCCTGATGCTGGGCCTGGCCATCGGCACCAAGTGGAACGGCCTCTACATCCTGGCCGCGTTCTGCGTGATGGCGGTCCTGTGGGACGTGGGCGCACGCCGGGTGGCGGGTGCCCGGCGCCCCTGGCTGACCGTCCTCAGGCGTGACACGGGCCTCACCTTCCTCGCGACGGTCCCGGTGGCCCTGGCCGTGTACCTCGTCTCCTGGATCGGCTGGATCGTCTCCCCGGCCGACGGCTCGGGCGGCTACTTCCGCAACTGGGCGGCCACCGACGGCAAGGGCGGCAGCTGGACCTTCCTGCCCGACTGGCTGCGCAGCCTGTGGCACTACGAGCACGAGGTCTACCTCTTCCACCTCCACCTGTCGTCCCCGCACACCTACCAGTCGAATCCGTGGAGCTGGCTCGTCGTGGGCCGCCCGGTCTCGTACTTCTACGAGTCCCCGGCCCCGAGCCAGTCCGGCTGTCCCACGGACGCGGGCGAGAAGTGCGCCCGCGAGGTCCTGGCCCTCGGCACCCCGCTGCTGTGGTGGGCGGCCTGCTTCGCGGTCGTGTACGTCCTGTGGCGCTGGGCCTTCCGCCGGGACTGGCGGGCGGGCGCGATCGCCTGCGGCATCGCGGCCGGCTATCTGCCCTGGTTCCTCTACCAGGAGCGCACGATCTTCTACTTCTACGCGGTCGTCTTCGTCCCGTTCCTGTGCCTGGCGGTGGCCATGCTGGCCGGCGCCATCATCGGCCCCCCCGGCTCGGACGAACGCCGCCGCGTGGCAGGAGCCGCGGGCGCGGGCGTCCTGGTCCTGCTGATCGCCTGGAACTTCATCTACTTCTGGCCCATCTACACCGGCACGGCGATCCCCATCGACCAGTGGCGGGCGCGGATGTGGCTGGACACCTGGGTGTAGCCGGGCGGACGCAGCAAGGGGGCGCGGCAATCTGCCGCGCCCCCTTGTTCGCTGTTGGCCGACGAGCCGGGCCGACTTTGAATCTAGGGTGTGCCGGTCCACCGGCTGAAGTTGTAGGTGAGGCCGTCGGGGCTGGTGCGGTCCACGAAGGAGATGTCGGGCGTGGCAGCGACCCAGAACGTGCGCGGGCCCTGGTCGAACAGGCGGTCCTCCTGGGACATGATCTTCCGTGAGCAGGTCCGGTGCGTGGTCCGGGTGAGCGGGTACAGCGTGACGTGCTGGCCTGCGAAGACGGCCCGGCCCTTGAAGCCGTTGCAGCCTCCCTTCCCGGTGACCGTGCCGTCCCGGTGGAAGACGAAGTAGACCTCTTTGCGGGCCTCCATGTCGATGGGGGTGTCGTCGACGTCCAGATATTCGATTTTCCACGGCGCTCCGAAGAGCCCCTGAGGCCGCATCATTTGCAGCGCGACATAGTCGCCCCGCTGGTTCTTCAGGGTGATCGAGAGTGTGTCGACCCGCTTGGCCACCGCCAGGGGGCCGCCGGTGACGATCTTCCGCATCCGCTGCTCGAAGGCGCGCTCCTTCGCCGGACATGCGTCGTCCGGCGTCGCCCCCGACATGTCCGTACCGACGGTGAGCGTCGTGGCGGTGAGCGTGGCCGACGACTTGAACGGCGTGCATCCGTAGTCGCCCACGACCGTGCTGTCGTAGCCGAACTCGATCCATGCACCGGCGTCCGGCGGTGCGCCGATGCTGCGCCCGTCGACCGTGATCCAGTCGACCCGCCAGCGTGCGCCCAGGAGCCGCCCGCCCCAACCGCCCGGCCCGGTCGGCATGGTCCACGGCGTGGGCCGGTCCGGGGCCTTCCCCTCGCTCTCCGCCCAGAGCGAGCACGCGTTGGCGGTGAGCAGAGCGACGAGCAGTGCGCCGAGAATGGCGCCGGTCCGGTACATACGCATGCCGACTCAGACGTCCGACCCACCTTCGGGGTTGCCCCGTCAGGGACACAGCAGTTGCCGCGACCACCCCTCCGATCACAGCGGACGTGACCGCCTCTCCCGGACGGGACATGGCTCTGATCACCGTTCGGACAACAATCGAATGATGTGATCACACCTTCACCCTCCGTCGCCTACTCTGCGAGGTCGACGGGGAGGGGAGCGCGCCATGCGCAAGGGGGTCGGGGCCGCCGTGATCGGCGGGGTGTTCGTGGTGGTCGCGGGGGGTGCCGGGTACGGGGCGTACAACGTGCTGTCGGGGCTCCATGGCGGGGGTGGGGGTTCGGCTGCCGCGGTGCGGACCGGGCCGCCGTCGGCGTCGGAGGTCGAGGAGGCGAGTGCCACGTTCCTCGCCGCCTGGGCGAAGGGGGACGCGGACGAGGCGGCCTCGTACACCAATGACGCCGCGGACGCCGAGCCGTTGCTGTCGGCGTACCGCGGCAACGCGCACATCACCGGGGTGCGCATCACGGCGGGGAAGCGCGGCGGGACGTCGGTGCCGTTCTCCGTGCGGGCCACGGTGTCCTACGCGGGGGCGTCCAAGCCGCTCTCCTACGACAGCAGGCTGACGGTCGTGCGCGGGCAGACCACCGGGCGGGCGCTGGTCGACTGGCAGCCGTCCGTGGTGCACCCGGCACTGAAGAAGGGCGACACGCTCGTCACCGGCGAGGCCAAGGTCCCGCCGATCGAGGCGGTGGACCGCGACGGGGTGGAGCTGACCCCGCGGACGTATCCGTCCCTCGGCCCGGTGCTGGACGCCCTGCGCGCCAAGTACGGCGACCGGGCGGGCGGGAAGCCGGGCATCGAGCTGTCCGTCGAGCACGACGCCGCGGACACCCCCGGCAGGACCCTGCTGACGCTCGCCAAGGGCAGCCCCGGCAAGCTCCGCACCACCCTCAGCGCCCGCGCGCAGGCGGCGGCCGAGCGGGCCGTGCTGGACTTCCCGGAGTCCTCGGTGGTGGCGGTGCAGCCGAGCACCGGCCAGGTGCTGGCGGTCGCCAACCACCGGGCGGACCAGTTCAACGCGGCCTTCGAGGGGCGGCTCGCCCCCGGCTCCACGATGAAGATCATCACCTCGGCGATGCTCATCGACAACGGTGTCACCTCGATGAACGGTCCGGCGCCCTGTCCGCCCGCGGCCACCTGGCAGAGCCAGACCTTCACCAACCTCCAGGGCCTGACGCCGAACGAGCACGCGACCCTCGCCAACAGCTTTCTGCGCTCGTGCAACACGGCGTTCGTGAAGCTGATCGACGAGAAGCCGCTCACGGACGAGTCCCTGACGAACGAGGCCGGGGAGCGCTTCGGGCTCGGGCGGAACAACTGGAAGACGGGCATCGTCTCCTTCGACGGCAGCGTGCCCGCCGTCACCGGCCCGGACCGCGCCGCGAACGCCATCGGCCAGGGCCAGGTGCAGATGAGCCCGCTCGACATGGCCTCGGTGACGGCCACCGCGATCACCGGCACCTTCCGGCAGCCGTATCTGGTCTCCCCCCGGCTGGACGGACGTCAACTCGCCACCGCCAAGGGCCTGCCGTCGAACACGGCGTCCCAACTCCGGGCGATGATGCGGCTGACGGCGACCGAGGGCACGGCGGCCCGGGCGATGTCGGGACTCGGCGGGGACATCGGCGCGAAGACCGGGTCCGCGGAGGTCGACGGGCAGGCGAAGTCCAACAGCTGGTTCACCGGCTTCCGGGGCGACCTGGCGGCCGCGGCGATGACCCAGCAGGGCGGCCACGGCGGCGACGCGGCGGGCCCGATCGTCGCAGCTGTGCTACGAACCGGCGGCTGACATCGGCGCTGTCGGTGCGGGACTTTAGTGTGGTGGTAACTCGTTGGGGAACGTGAGGGCACGGGGGCCCCGGAAGACCCGGGGACTGCGGAGGATCGGGAGCTGTGGGCAAGAGAAGACGCGTCGCCGAGCAGAGAAGCGGCAGACCGCTGGTGATCGGCGGACTGATCGCCGCCGCCGGTCTGGCCGGGGCGGTCGGCGCCTACAGCATGATGGGGGGCGCGGCGGCCGACGACGGTACGGCGGCCGCGGCCCATCACCGGCCCGTGAAGACCGGTCCGCTCTCGGCGTCCGAGGTCCGGACGGCCGCCACGGCGTTCCTGACGTCCTGGCAGCACGGTGATGCCGCCCGGGCGGCGGCCGCCACGGACGACTCGTCCGCCGCGGCACAGCTCCTGACGGGGTACCGGAAGGACGCGCATCTCACCGGTGTCACGCTGACCCCCGGCACGGCGTCCGGGGCCTCGGTCCCCTTCTCGGTGAAGGCGACGGTGTCGTACCGGGGGTTGAGCAAACCACTGGCCTACGCGACGAAGCTGACGGTGGTGCGCCGGGCCGGGGACGGCGAGCCGCGGGTGCGCTGGCAGCCGTCGGTGGTGCACCCCGACCTGACCGCGGGCGACCGCCTGGTGACGGGCGAGGCGGGCACGCCGCCCGTCCGGGCGCTGGACCGGGACGGCGCCGAGCTGACGGCGGCCAAATACCCCTCGCTGGGGACGGTGCTGGACGGCCTGCGCGAGAAGTACGGCAAGCAGGCCGGCGGCAAGGCCGGTATCGAGCTGCGGATCGTGCGCGGGGCGGCGGCCAAGGGTGCCCAGAAGACGCCCGACAAGACGCTGGTGACCCTGAGCGAGGGCACCCCGGGCACCGTGCGGACCACGCTGGACCCGGCGCTCCAGGCGAAGGCGGAGCAGCAGGTGGACGGGCGGAGCCGGGCGTCCGTGGTGGCCGTGCGGCCCTCCACGGGCGAGATCCTCGCGGTGGCGAACTCGGGCCACGGCTTCAATGTGGCCTTCCAGGGCTCCCTCGCCCCGGGCTCCACGATGAAGATCGTGACGTCCACGCTGCTGTTCGAGAAGGGCCTGGCGAAGCCGGACAGCCCGCACCCGTGCCCCAAGTATGTGACGTACGGCGGCTGGAAGTTCCAGAACGACGACAAGTTCGAGATCAAGAACGGCACGTTCAAGGCGAGCTTCGCGGCCTCCTGCAACACCGCCTTCATCAGCCAGGCGACCAAGCTCAAGGACGACGACCTCACCCGGGTCGCCCAGCAGATCTACGGCCTGGGCGTGAACAACTGGGCGATAGGCGTCCCCACCTTCGACGGCGCCGTCCCGGTGCAGAGCGCGGCCCAGATGGCGGCCTCGCTGATCGGCCAGGGCGGTGTGCGGATGAACCCGCTGAACATGGCCTCGGTGGTCTCGACGGCGAAGACGGGCGTCTTCCACCAGCCGTATCTGGTCTCCCCGTCGGTGGACCACCGCACCACGGCGAAGGCGGCCCGCGCCATGTCGGCGGCCACCCGGGACCGGTTGAAGGAGGTCCTCCAGTACACCGCGGCGGCGGGGACCGCCGACAAGGCGATGGCGGGTCTGGGCCCGGACTTCGGCGCCAAGACGGGGTCGGCGGAGGTCGACGGCCAGAAGCAGCCCAACGGCTGGTTCACCGCATGGAAGGGCGACCTGGCGGCCGCGGGCGTGGTCCAGGCGGGCGGCCACGGCGGCGACTCGGCGGGCCCGATCGTGGCGGCGCTGCTGCGCGCCGGGAGCTGAGCGGCGGCCGGGCCCGTATCCCGTTCGCCCGCGCCGCACGGCCACCGCTAGCGTGCGGTGCATGACCGTTTCGGAATCCCCAGGAGCGCATCCCCCGTCCGCCGACACACCCGCCGAGCAGGGGCTCGCCCAACTTCCCGCCCCTGTAAGCCTGTTGACGGGCGCGGCCCGCACGGCCGCCGCGGGCACCTCCCGTACCGGTTTCCCGAAGGCGCCGCGGGTCCCGGTCTCCCCCGCGGGCGGCATCCCGGTGGACGCGCGCGAGCGGACCGTATGACGCCCGCCGTCATCGCGGCGGTCCTGCTGGCCGCCGTCACCCACGCCTCCTGGAACGCGATCGCCCACCGGATCACCGACAAGCTGGTCGGCTTCACCCTGATCGGGGGCGGCGGCGCCCTCATCGGGTTCGCGATGATCCTCTTCACCTCCGTCCCGGCGGCGGGTGCCTGGCCGTACCTCCTCGCCTCGGCCGCCGTCCACATCGCCTACTACGTCCTGCTGATGCGGTCCTTCCGGCTCGGCGACTTCGGGCAGGCCTACCCCATCGCGCGCGGGACCGCCCCGCTGGTGGTCACCGTGCTGGCGGCGGTGTTCGCGCACGAGGTGCCGGACAGCTGGACGGCGGCCGGTGTCGCCGTCTCCTGCGCCGGTCTCACCGGGGTGGCCCTGTGGGGGCTGCGCGGCAGCCGACCCGACTGGGCGGCCATCGCCGCGGCGGTCGCTACGGGCCTGACGATCGCGGGATACACCGTGCTGGACGGGCTCGGCGTCCGCGCCTCCGGCTCCTCCTTCGGGTACATCGCCTGGCTCATGGCCCTCCAGGGCCTGGCGGTCCCCGCGTACGCCGCGCTGCGCTGGCGCGGCGCGACGGTGGCGAAACTCAGGCCGTTCGCCCTGCTCGGCCTGCTTGGCTCGGCCCTGTCGGTGGCCGCGTACGCCCTCGTCCTGTGGGCCCAGACGCGGGCCGCGCTGGCCCCGATCGCCGCCCTGCGCGAGTCCTCGATCATCGTCGGCGCCGCGATCGGCGCGGTGTTCTTCAAGGAGCGCTTCGGCGCCCCGCGCATCGCGGCGGCCGGGCTGCTGGTGGTCGGGATCGGCCTGATGCTGCACACCGGATAGCCGCACCCCGGCCACCGGGGACGGCGGCCCCGCCCGCACCGACTCGACGACGGCCCCGTTCCTGACGGGGTCTCCGCTCCCCCGCCGCCTCGGTGGCGGGCCGCTCAGACCATGCGTCCGGGGGCGAGGAGAGGCACCCTGGAATCAGTGGTTCCGGAGGTGATCGTCATGATGCACACCGTAGTGGGATGGCATGTCGAGCTGGAATTCGAGGAGGACGACGAGCGGACGCGGGCGGCGGCACTGGTACGGCTTCCCGACGGGAACGAGGTACGGTCCCGCGGATACGCCAGCCGCCACCACACCGACTCCAATCAGCCCCGGGTCGGGGAGGAGATCGCGGGCGCGCGTGCGCTGAACGAGCTGGCCATGCGGCTCCTCACCAAGGCGCACGAGGAGATCGACGAGGCGTCGGGCCGGACGTCCCGCCCGCTGACCCACTGAACCCGGGTCGCGGACACGCCGGTCCCGCGTCGGCCCTACGCCGACAGCACCGCGCGCACCGCACGGACCAGGGCCTGTGCCCTCGGGTCCGCGGTGACGCTCGCCCGGAAGCCGTTGGTGACATAGCCGAAGGCGATGCCCGACTCCGGGTCCGCGAAGCCGAGCGCCCCGCCGCGGCCCGGGTGGCCGAAGGAGCCGGGTCCGAGCAGCGGGGACGCGCTCCCGTGCAGCATGTAGCCGAGGCCGAAGCGGGTGGTGACCAGCAGCACCCGGTCGGGGCCCGCCGAAGCCTCCGCGCGGGCCCGCTCCAGCGTCTCGGGGGCGAACAGCCGCGTCCCGTCGAGCTCGCCGGACAGCGCCGCGTAGAAGCGGGCCAGGCCGTCCGCCGTGGCGATGCCGTTGGAGGCGGGCAGGACCGCCGCGCGGTAGGCGGAGTCGTTCTCTTCGGGTGCCGGGGTGATGGCGGCGAAGGCGCGGCGGGTCAGGCTCCCCGGGTCCGCGTACGCCTCCGCCACCGCGCGTTTGGGGCGGGCGCGCAGCGCGCCGTCCTGCGCCCGCACCTCCAGGGGGCCGACCCGCCCCGCCCGGTGTGCCTGCTCCCGGGGCAGGCCCACCCAGAGATCCAGACCGAGCGGTCCGGCGATCTCGGCGGCGGTCCACTCGCCGACCGAGCGGCCGGTGACCCGCCGCACCAGTTCGTTCGTCAGCCAGCCGTACGTCTGTGCGTGGTAGCCATGGTCCGTGCCGGGCTCCCAGGCGGGGGCCTGGGCGGCCAGCGCGGCGGAGGCGGTGTCCGGGTCGGCCGCCTCGGCGGGCGTGAGCGGCCGGTCGAGCACCGGTGTCCCGGCGCGGTGCGCCAGTATGTGCCGTACCAGCGTGCGCTCCTTGCCGTGCGCCTTGAACTCCGGCCAGTAGTGGCCGACCGGCGCGTCCAGGTCCAGTTCACCGCGTTCGGCCAGCATCAGCAGGACGGCGGCGGCGACCCCCTTGGTGGCCGAGCGCACGATCTGCGCGGTGCCCCGCTCCCACGGCCGGGTGCCGTCGATGTCACGGGTGCCGCCCCAGAGGTCCACGACCTTGCGCCCGTCCCGGTACACGGCCACCGCCGCGCCGCGCTCCCCCAGCGTCTCGAAGTTCCGTACGAACGCGTCCCTGACCGGCTCGAAGCCCTCGGCCACCCTGCCGTTCACGTCCACACCCGCATTCCCTTCACTCGCCTTCGACAGCGAGTGAAACACAGGCGTACCGCCTTCGATTCCTCACCCCGGCATCACGACCGATGCCCTTTTTGTCCGCATATGCGACATTGGAGAGTGAATCGGAGTATGAGATTCCGATGAGGTGGCCCGGTGTGAGGAGCGGCCCGATGTCCGTGGTGGAACAGTACGCACGCGCCCATGTCGTCACCGACTCCCCAGAAGCGCCGGACGCGGTCCCCGTGATCCTGCGCTACGACCCGGACCGGGACCGCTCCGTCCATATCGGCCTCCCCGGCCCCCATGAGTGGGTCTTCTCCCGGGACCTCCTGGAGCAGGGGCTGCGCGCCCCGGCGGGCAGCGGCGATGTCCGCATCTGGCCCTGCGGCCGGGTCCAGGCCGTGATGGAGCTGCATTCGCCGCGCGGGACCGAGGTCGTCCAGTTCGAGTCCAAGGAGCTGCTGCACTTCCTGCACCGGACCTATCTGGCGACCGCCGCCCCCGTCCGCTGAGCAGCGGACGGAGTGCAGCGGACGGAGTGGCAGACGCGCCGCGGACGGGACCGCACGGGGACGGACACGGGCAGGGCGCCCCGCTTCACTGCGGGGCGCCCTGCCTGGTCATGTTCCCGGACCGCCGGTGCCCGGCCGGGCACCGGGACCGCCCGCGGCGGTCAGGCCCGCAGCAGCTTGCGGTCCGGGTCGGCGTCCGGGTCCCTGGAGTCCGTCCCGGCCCCGGTGCGCAGCCCCTCGCCCTCGACGTCCACATTGGGCAGGACGCGGTCCAGCCACTTCGGCAGCCACCAGGCCCTGCGGCCGAGGAGCGCCAGGACCGCGGGCACCAGCGCCATACGGACCACGAAGGCGTCGAAGAACACCGCGATCGCCAGGCCGAAGCCGATCATCTTGATCATCGACTCGCTGGAGCCGATGAAGCCGGAGAAGACGGCGATCATGATGACCGCGGCCGCGGTGACCACCCGGGCGCCGTGCCGGAAGCCGGTCACGATCGCCTGGCCGGGGGCCTCCCCGTGGACGTACGCCTCCCGCATCCGGGTCACGAGGAAGACCTCGTAGTCCATCGCCAGGCCGAAGACCACGCCCACCATGAAGATCGGCATCATCGACATGACCGGTCCGGTCTCCTCGACGCCCATCAGGCCGGACAGCCAGCCCCACTGGAAGACCGCGACCACCGCGCCGAGCGCCGCCGTCACCGAGAGCAGGAAGCCGAGGGCCGCCTTCAGCGGGACCAGGATCGAACGGAAGACCACGATCAGCAGGAGGAAGGCGAGGCCCACCACCAGCGCGAGATACGGGACCAGGGCGTCGTTCAGCTTCTGCGAGACATCGATGTTCATCGCCGTCGTGCCGGTGACCAGCAGCTTGGCGTCGGTGTGCGCGGTGATGCCGGGACCCGCGTCCCGGATGTCGTGCACCAGGTCCTCGGTGGTGGTGGAGGACGGCTTGGAGCCCGGGATCACGGTGATCATCGCGGTGTCACCGGACTTGTTGAAGGTCGCCGGGGTCACCGTGACGACGTCCTTCATGTCCTTGATCTCGTTGCTCACCGTGGTGACCGCGGCCTTGGGGTCGTCGCTCGACTTGGCGTCGACCACGACCATCAGCGGCCCGTTGAAGCCGGGGCCGAAGCCCTCGGAGAGCAGGTCGTACGCCCGGCGCTGCGTGGTGGACACCGGCTGCGAGCCGTCGTCCGGCAGGCCCAGCTCCAGCTTGGAGGCCGGTACGGCCGCGGCGCCGAGCGCCACCACACCCAGCAGCAGCACGGTCAGCGGGCGGCGGACGACGAAGCTCGCCCAGCGCGTGCCCATGTTGGGCCGGTCCTTGGCCGCGGCGGGCCGGCCGCCGCCCAGCAGCCTGCTCTTCTCGCCTGCCGGCATGACCTTGCGGCCCGCGTAGCCGAGCAGCGCCGGGATCATCGTCAGCGCGATCAGTACGGCGATGGCGACCGTGCCCGCCGCCGCGACGCCCATCTTGGTCAGCATGGGGATGTTGACCACGGCGAGACCCACCAGCGCGATCACGACCGTCAGACCCGCGAAGACCACCGCGGAGCCCGCCGTGCCGACCGCCCGGCCCGCCGCCTCCTCGCGCTCGTGGCCCTCGGCCAGCTCGGCCCGGTAGCGGGAGACGATGAACAGCGCGTAGTCGATGCCGACCGCGAGGCCGATCATCATCGCCAGGGTGGAGGTGGTGGAGCCCAGGTCCAGGGCGTTCGCCAGCGCGGTGATCGTCGAGACGCCGATGCCCACCCCGATCAGGGCGGTGAGCAGGGGCAGTCCGGCCGCCACCAGCGAACCGAAGGTGATGACCAGGACGACCGCGGCGATCGCGATGCCGATGACCTCGGAGGCACCGGTCTCCGGGATGGCCTGGAGCGCGTCACCGCCGACCTCGACGGTCAGCCCGCCGTTCCGCGCCTGCTGCGCGGCCGCCTTCAGGGCGTCCTTGGAGGCGTCCTGGAGTTCCATGCCGGAGACCTTGTACTTCACCTGGGCATAGGCGATGGTCCCGTCCTTGCTGACCGCGTGGGCGGTGAACGGATCGGCGACGGAGGCGACTTCGGAGCCGCCGCGCAGGTCCCGGACGGTCTTCTCGATGACCGCCTTGCGGTCCTGCGCCGTCACCTTCTCGCCGCCGGGCGCCTTGAAGACGACCCGGGCGGTCGCCCCGTCGGCGCTCATCCCGGGGAAGCGCTGCTCCAGCAGGTCGAAGGCGTGCTGGGCCTCGGTGCCGGGGATGGAGAAGGAGGAGGCGCCCGCGGTGGGGGCGCTGGCGGCGCCGACGCCCGCGAGCGTCAGCAGCGCCACCCAGATCAGGGCGACGAAATGCCGTCGCCGGAAGGCGAGTCGGCCGAGTCGATAGAGATAGGTGGCCACGAGGGCGTACTCCCGGTCAGGTCGTGGGGTGTTTCGGGGCAGGGGTCATCAGCCCGACGACATGAGCGGTGACGTCAGGTGCGGCCGGCTGGGGACCGGCGCGATCGGGTCAGGTGGTGGGCACGCCGAGGGCGGGGAGGACCACGGCGTCGATGTACGAGGTGAGGAAGGCCTGCGTCGGCGGCTGGTCCTCCAGCAGCGTGCGGGTGGCGAAGCCGCCGACCATCATGTGCACCAGGAAGTCCAGCGCGGGGCAGTCGGGACGGATCTCGCCGCGGGCGACCGCGCGTCCCAGCACCTGCTGGAAGTTGGTCATCTCCGGTTCGATCAGCTGCTCACGGAACGCCTGGCGCAGATCGTCGTTGTGGTGCATCGCCATGGCGACACCCCGCATCAACGCCGAGTTCTGCTCCATCGTGCAGTCGTCCTCGTGGGTCACCAGGGCGTGCAGGTCGCCCCGGAGGGAACCGGTGTCGATCTGCTCGACCCGGCTCGGCTTGCCGTGCCGGAGTGCCTTGACGACCAGCTCGGCCTTGCCGCCCCACTGGCGGTAGAGGGTGGCCTTGCTGGACCGGGTGCGGGTGGCGACGGCGTCCATGGTCAGGGCGTCATAGCCGACCTCCCGGAGCAGTCCGAGCACCGACTCGTAGAGCTCGGCCTCGCGCTCGGGGGTGATCCGGCTGCGCCGCGTCGCCGCGATCTCAGTCATCCGGCCCACCTCCTGCTCCGCGCCCGAAGCGGCAACGCTCCGGACGACACGGTTTCGTACCACCACGAAGATACCCGGCCCGGCGAACGAAACGAAACCGTTTCGTACGTGTCGTGCATCACGGGCCCGCCGCTCAACCGGCGCGCGCCTGCGCGCTGTCACCGGGGCGCGCGGCGCCCGGAGCGGTGCTCCTTCCCGGAGAGCCGCTCGGGCGGCCGCCGGGGGCGCACGGCGTGGCCACCCGAACGGCCCACGAGTTGCCGCGGCCTCCCGGCGGGAAAAACATGGGTAGGTGAGCCACAAGAGCGACGGACACGAGAACGCCCCCGGCTATCTCCGCTTCCCGCATCTGCACGGCGACCGACTCTGCTTCGCCGCCGAGGACGACCTGTGGGTGGCCCCGCTGGAGGGGCCCGGCCGCGCCTGGCGGCTGACCGTCGACCGCACCAAGATCGCTCATCCCCGCTTCTCGCCCGACGGCCGCCATATCGCGTACACCAGTTGGCGCACTCCGCTCCCGGAGATCCACCTGGTGGCGGTGGACGGCGGCCCCAGCCGTCGGGTGACCTACTGGGGCAACGCCGACACCCGCGTCTGCGGCTGGACACCCCCCGAGCCGGACGGGCACTCCGAGATCCTCGCCGTCGGTTCGCAGGGCGAGCCCTTCGCCCACTACACCTGGGCCTACAAGGTCCCCACCGACGGCGACCCCGGCGGCAAGCTCCCCTGGGGCCCGGCCGCCGACATCGCCGTCGCGGACGTCGGCGGCGAGCATCTGACCCTGCTGCTCACCGGCACGCCCCCGCACGAACCGGCCTCCTGGAAGCGCTACCGGGGCGGCGCGACGGGCCGCCTCTGGCTGCACGGGAAGCAGCTGCTCGCCGGGATCGACGGCCATCTCGACTCCCCCATGTTCGTGGGCGACCGGATCGCGTTCCTCTCCGACCACGAGGGCATCGGGAATCTGTACTCCTGCGCCCACGACGGCTCGGACCTGCGCCGCCACACCGACCACGACGCCTTCTACGCCCGGCACGCGTCCAGCGACGGCACCCGGGTGGTGTACCAGTGCGCGGGCGAGGTGTGGCTCGTCGACGACCTGTCCCCCGACTCGGTCCCGCGCCGCCTCGGCATCCGGCTGGGCGGCCCGCGCGCCGGGCGCCGCCCCTACCAGGTGCCCGCTGCGCAGCACGTGGACGGCATCGCGGTCGACGACACCGGGCGGGCCAGCGCGGTGGTGGTCCGCGGCAGCCTGTACTGGCTCACCCACCGCGACGGCCCCGCCCGTACGATCACGGACCCCCCGGGAGTCAGGGTGCGGCTGCCGGAGATGCTGGGCGAGACCGGGCAGATCGCCTACGTCACCGACGCGGAGGGCGAGGACGCGATCGAGATCGCCTCACTGCCGCGGGCCTCGGGCGACCGTGCGCCGCGCCTGCTGGCCGGGGGGCGGCTGGGCCGGGTCCTGGAAATGGCCGCGGACCCGGCGGGCGAACGCCTCGCGATCGCCTCCCACGACGGACGGCTGCTGCTGGTCGACATCACGAACGGGGCGGAGCTGGAGGAGCCGCCCGGCGGGGCCGTGGACACCACCGGGAGCGGGGCGCCCGGCGGGACTGCCACGGAGGGTGAGGAGACCAGCGGGACCACGGCGGCCGCGGACGGCGAGGAGACCGGCGGGACCACGGCAGCCACGGACGGCGAGGAGACCAGAGGCACCACGGACACCACAGCGGCAGCAGAGGGCACCGAAGGGGAGCCCCCGGCCGCGGGAGAGGACACCGGGGTCACCGAGCTGGTCCGTTCGCTCAACGGGCCCGTGCGGGACCTGGCGTTCTCCCCGGACGGCGCCTGGCTGGCCTGGTCGCAGCCGGGGATCGGCCGGTCGCTGCGGCAGATCAGGCTGGGGCGGATCAGGGACGGACTCGTCGTCGACGTCACCAACGGCCGCTTCGAGGACGAGAATCCGGTGTTCACCCGCGACGGCCGCTATCTGGCCTTTCTGTCCTGGCGCGGTTTCGACCCGGTGTACGACGTGCACACCGGGGACCTGTCCTTCCCGCTCGGCTGCCGCCCCTATCTGGCGCCGCTGTCCTCGGCGACCCCGTCCCCCTTCGCGCTGAACCCGGAGGGGCGCCCCGCGGCCGGGGGCCTGGACCCGCTGGAGGGGGAGGAGGGCAGCGGGGTGGTGCTCGTCGAGGCCGAGGGCCTGGAGAGCCGGGTGACCCCCTTCCCGGTCCCCGCCTCGAAGTACTCCTCGCTGTACCCGGTCGCGGGCGGGGGCGTGGTCTGGTTGCGCTGGCCCATCTCGGGCGCGCTCGGCGAGACCTTCCTCAACCCGGACGACGCCTCGGGCCGGCCCACCCTGGAGCACTTCTCCATCAGCAAGGCGAAGAAGTCCGAACTGGTCGCCGACCTGGACTGGTACGCGGTGAGCGGGGACGGGGCCCGGCTGGTGGTGGTCGACGAGGGCGAGCTGCGCGCGGTCCCCTCGACCGAGCCCGGCGACAGCGACTCGACGGTGTGGATCGACGCGCGCCGGATCATGCACGAGGTGGACCCCGGGGCGGAGTGGCGGGGGGCGTACGAGGAGGCGGGCCGGATCATCCGGGCGTACTTCTGGGAGCCGCAGATGTGCGGGATCGACTGGGACGCGGTGCTGGCGCAGTACCGGCCGCTGGTCGAACGGGTCGCCTCGCCCGACGAGTTCGCGGACCTGCTGCGCGAGGTGCTCGGCGAGCTGGGCACCTCCCACGCCTATGTGTCCCCGGCCCGGCGCAACGAGGGCCCGGCCCACTACCAGCGCTATCAGGGCCTGCTCGGCGCCAACTTCGTACGGCGGGACGGCCGGTGGACGGTGAAGCGGATCCTGCCGGGCGAGTCCTCGGACTCCAAGGCGCGCTCGCCGCTGGCAGGCATGGGGATCCGGGAGGGTGCCGTCCTGGCCCAGGTGGACGGGCGGCCGGTGGACCCGGTGACGGGCCCCTATCCGCTGCTGGCGGGCGCGGGCGGGACGACGGTCGAGCTGACCTTCCGGGCCGCCGAGGGGGACGGGCGCTCGCGCCGGGTCGCCGTGATCCCGCTGATCGACGAGCGGCCGCTGCGCTACCAGGACTGGGTGGCCAAACGCCGTTCGGTGGTACGGGAGTTGAGCGACGGACGCTGCGGCTATCTGCACATCCCGGACATGGGCGGCTCCGGCTGGGCGCAGTTCAACCGGGATCTGCGGATGGAGGTCTCACGGCCCGCGCTGATCGTGGACGTACGGGGCAACGCGGGCGGCCACATCAGCGAACTGGTCGTGGAGAAGCTGACGCGCACGATCCTCGGCTGGGACCTGACGCGCAACGCCCAGCCGGTGTCGTACACCTCGAACGCCCCCCGCGGGCCGCTCGTGGCACTGGCCGACGAGGCCACGGCCTCCGACGGCGACATGATCACGGCGGCGTTCAAACTGCTGAAGCTGGGCCCGGTGGTGGGCCAGCGCACCTGGGGCGGTGTGGTGGGCATGACCGGCCGCCACCGCCTGGGCGACGGCACGGTGATCACGGTCCCGATGAACGCGGCCTGGTTCGACGCCTACGGCTGGTCGGTCGAGAACCACGGCGTCAGTCCGGACGTGGAGATCCTGCGCACCCCGCTGGACTGGGCGGAGGGCCGCCACCGGCAGCTGAGCGACGCGGTCGAACTGGCCCTGGAGATGCTGGTGACCCAACCGGCCGCCACCCCGCCGGACTACAGCGACGTCCCGGACCGGACCCGCCCGAAACTGCCGCCGCGCCCGACGGACCAGCACCCGACGGACTGACCCGCCCGACGGACCAGCACCCGACGGACTGGGCCGCCGACCGGACGGCACCGACCGGCCGTACGCACATGTGGGCGTACGCGTGTGTGGGGCGCCCTTCGGGGGACGCCCCACACACGGTCAAGGCCGGACCCTCAACTACATGTCGTAGTCCTGGTTGAAGCGGTCCTCCTGGTCGTCCTGCGCGCGCCGCGTGTCGTCGTCGCGCTGGCGCCCGCGCTCCTGACCCTGGCGGCCGCGCTCCTGCGCCTGCTGCCCGCGCTCGTGGGCCTGCTGCTGGCCGCGCTCCTGGGCCTGCTGCCCACGCTCCTGGCCCTGCTGCTTGGTCTGCTGCGCCTTCTGCTTGGCCTGCTGCTTCATCTGCTCGGCCTTGTCCTGGAACTGGTCCTTCATGCCCATGAGGGTTCACTCCCGTACTGGGTGAGGGGGATCGGGCTCGACCAGCCTTACACGCACCGACACGCTGCGCATTTCGATCAGTTACGGAGCGTATGGCGCTGCTGCTCATCGGCCTCGCCGCCCGCCCCCACGAGGCCGGTCCGCGCCCCCGCCAGCCGCGGCGCCAGCCGTCGCAGCTCCCGGGCCCCGGTCGCGGCGATGAACCCCGGCAGATACCCGCGCACCGACTGCATCCCGCGCAGCCACGCCTGCCCGTAGACATGGGCGGACCGCCGCTCGATCCCGGCCACCAGCCGCTCCACCGCGGGGCCCAGCGGATAGGTCTTGCCGGCCGGCCACGGCAGCCGTCGGCGCAGCTCCCGCATCACCTCGTCCTGGTCGGCGCCGCGCACCATGTCCGTGTCGGTCCAGGAGAGATACCCGACCCCGACGCCCACGCCGTGGTGGGCGACCTCGGCGCGCAGACTGTGCGCGTACGCCTCCACACCGGACTTGGAGGCGCAGTACGCCGTCATCAGGGGGGCGGGGGTGATCGCCGCGAGCGAGGCGATCTGGAGCAGATAGCCGCGGCTCTCGATCAGCGCCGGGAGGAAGGCCCGGGCGGTCACCGCCGAGCCGATGAGATTGACCTCGATGACCCGCCGCCAGGACTCGGGATCGGAGGCGGCGAACGGACCGCCGTTCGCCACACCGGCGTTGGCGACCACGATGTCGGTCCTCCCGAAGCGCTCCTTCACCTCGGCCGCGACCCGGGTCATGGTCTCCTGGTCGGTGACATCGGCGTACCAGTGGCCGCTCTCCCCGTACAGCCGCCCGGACACCTCCTTGAGGGCGTCCGCCTCAAGGCCGACGAGTGCGACCCGCACCCCGCGGGCCGACAGTTTGCGGGCCAGCAGCTCGCCGACGCCCCGTGCGGCGCCGGTGACGACGGCCACCCGGCCCTCCAGGCTCACCTTGCTCATGCACCCTCCCTGACCTGTGTGTTGTCCGTGTACGCGGTGACCAGTGCGCGGATCCTGGCGGTGACCAGGTCCGGCGCCTCCACCGGGGTCATATGGCCGAGACCCGGCAGTTCCGTGCTGCCCACGCAGTGCGGCAGGGCCGCGACCAGCGTGCGGGTGTGGACCGGCGGGGTGAGCCGGTCGGCGGTGCCGACCAGCACCTCGGTCGGCACGGTCAACTCCCTTGTGCCGTCCGCCAGATCCAGTCCGGCCAGCATGCGCGACCAGGCGTGGCGCGCCCGGCGCGGGCAGCCGTGCACCACCCGGGCGCACGCCTCCACCATGGCGGGGGTCGAACCGGCGCCCATGGTGGCGTACTTGAGGACGCGCAGGGAGGCCGGGGAGACGGGCCCGAGCGGAGCGCGGGAACCCAGCACCCGCGCCGTGAGCCAGGTGCGCAGCCGTCCGGCGGGCAGCGGCAGCACCAGGGCCTCGTCGATCAGGCGGGTACTCCCGGTGCTGCACAGCAGCACGGCGGCCGTGTGCGCCCGGAAACGGGGGCGCCCGGCGGCGGCCAGCACCGTCATCCCGCCCATGGAGTGGCCCGCGACCACGGCCCGCTCCCCGGGTGCGAGGGTGGCGGCGAGCACCGCTTCCAGGTCGTCGGCGAGCGCCTCGGCGGTGCAGGCGTCGCTCACGGGACTGCGCCCGTGGCCGCGCTGGTCGTAGGCGATCACCCGGTGGTCGGCGGCCAGGTCGCGTATCTGCGCCGCCCAGAAGGCGGTCGAGCAGGTCCAGCCGTGGGCGAGGACCACCGCGGGCGCGTCCTTCGGACCGTGGATCTCGGTGTGCAGACGGGCGCCGTCGGCGGAGCGGACGGTCAGCTCCTGTACGGGGACCGGCG
Source organism: Streptomyces sp. NPDC052040 (assembly GCF_044548405.1). Taxonomy (NCBI): domain Bacteria; kingdom Bacillati; phylum Actinomycetota; class Actinomycetes; order Kitasatosporales; family Streptomycetaceae; genus Streptomyces; species Streptomyces sp. NPDC052040. The sequence goes on from NZ_JBIUBV010000011.1 coordinate 146,713, forward strand.
GGGCGTAGGGCCCGCCGGTGACATGTGCCGGGCGGCTCATGCGCGTGCCTCCGTCCGCGTCCCGGCGGGGCTCCCGGCCGGGGCCGCCGCCACGGGGGCCCGGACGACCCGGTACTCGCCCAGGTCGACGCGGCGGGTGGCGGCGCGGAACTCGGTGGTGGTCCCCGGCCAGAGGGTGGTGTTGCGGCCGCCTGCGTCGACGTACCAGCTGGTGCAGCCGCTGTTCCAGACCGTGCGTTTCATGCGTTCCTGCACCTTGTGGTTCCAGGCGTCGACGGCCTCCGGCCGGGCGTCGAGCGCGACCCGGCCGCCGAGCGTCTCCAACTGCCGCAGATAGTCGGCCAGATAGTTCAGCTGGGACTCGATCATCAGGATCATCGAGGAGTTCCCGAGGCCGGTGTTGGGCCCGATGATGGACATCCAGTTGGGGAATCCGGCGGCGGTGGCGCCGCGCAGCGCCTGCATGCCGCCGCTCCACGCCCGGGCGAGCGTCCGCCCGTCGGCGCCGACCACCCGGTCGGCGATCGGCATGTCGGTGACATGGAAGCCGGTGCCGAAGACGATCGCGTCGGCCTCGGTCCCGGTGCCGTCCGCCGCGATCAGGGTGGAGCCGCGGACCTCGCTCAGACCGGCGACGACCTGCGCGTTGGGCCGGGTGAGCGCCGGATAGTAGGTGTTGGACAGCAGGATCCGCTTGCAGCCGATGCGGTAGTCCGGAGTCAGCCTGGCCCGCAGCGCGGGATCCGGGACCGACCGCGCCAGGTTGCGCCGGGCCATCCGCTCGACCAGGCCCAGTTCGCCGGGGTGCCGGGTGAAGGCCTGCACCTGGAGTTCCCGGATGCCCCAGAGGAAGCTGCGGCGCAGCCGGGTGGTGAAGGGCAGCGTCCGGTGCAGCCGTCGCTCCAAAGCGCCGATCTCCCGGTCGACCCGGGGCAGCACCCAGGGCGGGGTGCGCTGGAAGAGGGTGAGCCGTCCGACCAGCGGCTGGATGGCGGGGACGATCTGGGCCGTGGAGGCGCCGGTGCCGATGACGGCGACGCGCTTGCCGCGCAGATCGTAGTCGTGGTCCCAGCGGGCGGAGTGGAAGACCTTCCCGGGGAAGCTGTCGAGGCCCGGGATGTCGGGGATCCTGGGGTCGGACAGCGGCCCGGTGGCGGAGACGACCACATCGGCGGTGAGCGGCCCGCTGCTGGTCTCGACGGCCCAGTGCAGCCGGTCGGGGTCCCAGGTCATCAGCTTCACTTCGGAGTCGAAGCGCAGATGAGGGCGCAGTCCGAAGACGTCCGCCACCCGCTCCAGATAGGCGCGGATGTGCTCCTGCCCGGAGAAGGCGCGCGGCCAGTCGGGGTTGGGCGCGAAGGAGAACGAGTACAGGTGTGAGGGCACGTCGCAGGCGCAGCCGGGATAGCTGTTGTCCCGCCAGGTTCCGCCGACGCCGCTCGCCCGTTCCAGGACGACGAAGTCGGTGACGCCCTCCCGGCGCAGCCGCACGGCGGCGCCGAGGCCGCCGAACCCGGACCCGATCACCGCCACCCGCACATGGGGCACATGTTCCTGCTCGGCCATCCCGAAGCCTCCCGCTCCCTGCGGCCGGCCCGGCTGACGGCTGGTCAGGGAGCCGGTAGGACTATGCCAGTGAACACTGGCGCAATGGGAGCGTAGGGCAGCCGCGTACCGATGGGTAGGGGGCGGGACAAGGAAAGCCACCCGCGGTACGACGTAGGGTGCGGGCGTGGCAGAGGACGGGCTGCGGCGCGAGTACCGCATGGAGGAGCTGGCCGAGGAGGCCGGCATCACGGTGCGCACCCTGCGCTTCTACCGCGAGCGCAAACTGATCGGGCCGCCGCGCCGCGAGGGCCGGATCGCCTGGTACGACGACACCCATCTGGCCCGGCTGCGCACCATCTCGGCGCTGCTGGAACGGGGCCACACCCTCAGCGGCATCGCGGAGCTGGCCGAGGCCTTCGACCACGGGCGGGACGTCGGCGATCTGCTGGGCGTCGGGGCGCCCACCGAGGAGACCCCGGTCCGCCTCCCCCTGGAGGCGCTGGCGGACGAGTTCGGCACACAGGCCACCCCGGAGAATCTGGCCGCCGCCCTCGACCTGGGCTATCTGGGCACGGACGGCGCCCAGATCGTCCACATCAGCCGACGGCTCCTCGATGTCTCGGTGGCTCTGGTCCGCGAGGGCATCCCGCTCACGGACGTCCTGGCCGCCGCCCGCCGGGTCCGGGAGCACACGGAGGCCCTGGCGGACGTCTTCGCGGAGCTGATGACCGATCACCAGCGCTCCCCGGCGGACACCCGGCGGCTGCGCCCGCTGGCCCAGCAGGTGGTGAAGGCGGAACTCTCCCTGGCCCTCGACCGCCGGATGCGCGAGCCGTAGCCCCGCCGCGGGACCTCCCGCGGCGGGCCGGGGTCACTCGAAGACGACCGTCACGGGGGCGTGGTCGGACCAGCGCTCGTCATGGCTGGCGGCCCGCTCCACCACGGCCTTCACGGCCCGCCGCGCGAGCGCGGGGGTCGCCGCGGCCAGGTCGATCCGCCATCCCGAGTCGTTGTCGAAGGCGCGGCCCCGGTAGGACCACCAGGTGTACGGCCCCTCGGCGTCCGGGTGCAGCGCCCGCACCACATCCACGTAGCCGCCTTCCTCGGGCGCGAAGACCTGGCCGAGCCACTCCCGCTCCTCGGGCAGGAAGCCGGAGTTCTTGCGGTTGCCGCGCCAGTTCTTGAGGTCGGCCTCGCGGTGGGCGATGTTCCAGTCGCCGCAGACGAGGACCTCGCGCCCGTCGGCGGCCGCCCGCTCCCGCAGCTCCTTCAGATACCCGAGGAACTCGGCCATGAAGCGGACCTTCTCGTCCTGCCGCTCGGTCCCCACCTCACCGGAGGGCAGATAGAGGCTGGCGACGGTGACCCCGGGCAGATCCGCCTCGACATAGCGCCCGCTGCCGTCGAACTCCGCCGACCCGAAGCCGATACGCACCCGGTCGGGCTCGCGCCGGGTGTAGAGCGACACCCCGGCCCGCCCCTTGGCGACGGAGGGCGCGTGCACGGTGTGCCAGCCCTCCGGGGCCCGCACCTCCGCCGGGATCTGCCCGGGCTCGGCGCGGACCTCCTGGAGGCACAGCACATCGGCGGAGGTCCCGGCCAGCCACTCCACAAAGCCCTTCTTCGCGGCGGCCCGGATCCCGTTCACATTCACGGAGGTCACAGTCAGCACCCGGGAACCCTACCGGCACACTGGAGAGGACCCCGTCCGCGATACACAAATATACGGTTGGCAGCATGAATATTCGCCGCGTCCCCTTCGACCACCCCGACGCCGTCAAGCTCAGCGATGAGGTCCAGGCGGAGTACCACCTGCGCTACGGCGACGGCGGCGACGCCACCCAGCTGGACCCGGCGATGTTCCTGCCCCCGTCCGGCCTCTATCTGATCGCCTACGACGAGGAGGAGCGCCCGGTCGCCACGGGCGGCTGGCGCCGCCAGGACACCAACGACGAGGGCTACCTCGACGGGGACGCCGAGATCAAGCGGATGTTCGTGATCGCGCAGCTGCGCGGCCGCGGCCTGGCCCGCCGCATCCTGGCCGCCCTGGAGGAGGACGCCCGCGCGGCCGGCCGCACCCGGATGGTCCTGGAGACGGGCGCCAAGCAGCCGGAGGCCGTGGCCCTCTACACCTCCAGCGGCTACGAGCCGTGCACCAAGTTCGGCTACTACCGCCACCACGACCTCAGCCTCTGCTTCGCGAAGCCGCTGTAGGCCACACCGGGCCGCCCCCGCGGGACACCGGGAGACTTCCGGCCGGGCCGGAGGTCGTCGCGGTGGAGTGCTGACCGGCGACGGTCTCCGGCCGACGGGGCGGCCGCTCCATAACGGCAACGCACGTACGGCCATGCTGGCGTTGGCCTTCGTTCTGGCCCGCGAAGGCATCCCCCTCAGCCAGGTGCACCCGCTACAGACCACCCGATCCGTCCGCATACCACCCGTCACCCGCACGGTCCGCCGTACGACATGCCGAAGCCCCTGCTGATCACCAGCAGGAGTGCTGTTGACCTGTGACGGCCGATGTCAGTGGTCGGCAGTTGAATACGGGGGATGACCGTTCACGCGCTGCTGCCGTTGCTTCCCCCTCCTGATGTTCTGCATGTCCGATGCCGGGCCTTCGCGTTGCTCGACTCCATCCTTGACGCAGCAGCTCCCACACACGCGTTCACCTCCAACTGGCGTGACGGCGTGGACCTGGCCTCCATGACCAATGGCTCCGGCGACGAGTACGCCGTCGTGTTCGATCCGGCCGGGGTGTTCCTCTTCGGGTTCGATCACGAGTGTGACGCCACTCCCTGGCGCGCATCGCCCCGAGCGCATTGGCCTGGCCTTCTTGAGGGCCTGCCCTCGTCGCTCGCGCGCTACGCGGCGGCGCCGGAGTTCGACTTCGACGGATTCTTCGACGCGACGGTGTGCGCGTGGCGGGAGAAGGACGCGGAGGCCTGGGAGTGCGGCCCGGTCGAGTTCGCCGCCGACGAGTCGGACGGGGCCGACTGGCTGTTCGGGCTTCTCGCCGACGGCAGCGCGGATGCCTACGTCGGCTTCGCCGAGGACTACTTCGAGCGGAAGGTCGACCGTGATGCCGTGGCGGCGGTTCTGGCCCAAGCGCCGCTGAGCCGGCAGATGGTGCGTTCCTTGTCGCCGACAGCGGACTACACGACCGTGGCAGGGCGAGCACGCGCACTGGGCTATACCGTCCAGGACCCGTCAACGCTCTGACGGGCCCCAAGCGTCAGGCAACCGCCTCCATGACCAGCACCATTCGGACCACACATCGAACAGACCCCGGAAAAGACGAAAATCCCGTCTGATCACGAAGATCAGCGGGATTTCGTCAACCATTCCTGAGCGAACTCAAGAACAGTTGTTGCGGTGGACCTGAGGGGATTTGAACCCCTGGCCCCCTCGATGCGAACGAGGTGCGCTACCGGACTGCGCCACAGGCCCTTGCAACGAGTGAAACTCTAGCATCCTCATCGGCCGGTCTGGAAATCCGTTCCTGCCCAGGTCAGCCGAGGGGGTCCGGCCGGGTCCTACTCGTTGGCCGCCCGCGGGCGTTCCCCGTCCTCGTACTGGTCGAACAGCGGGGTGCGCCCGCGCTCCCGGGACCGTCGCGCCGAGGCCGCCCTGCGGGCGCCGCAGCGGCCGTCGCCGTCGGCCTCCGGGTGGTCCTGGGTGCCGCCGGGTTCCTCCTCCGGGTCGGGCTCGCCGTGGTCCGGCGCGGAGACGCCGGGCACGGGCGCCGACGACTCCGCCGCGCTGGAGCGGGCCGAGCTCCAGGCGTCCGGCGCACCGAGGTCCACGCTGGGCGTCGCCCGGGGCGCGACCGGCGCGGTCACATAGGTCGGCAGCGGCACCGGCACGGGGTCCCAGCTGTCCCCGTGCCCGGGGCGGCGCTGCCGCTCGCGCTGCTGGTCCACCCACTCGGCGTGATCGGTCTGCTCCACCAGGGCCCGGCGGTCGGCGGCGAGCGCGGACAGGCCGGGGTCGCTCTCCGGTTCTGGTCCGTCCTCCGGCTGCTCGTCCGCCTCGGCAGTCACCGGGGGCCTCCGGCGGGGGCCCCGCTCCCGCAGCCGCTGCGCCGCCACCTCGGCCTGGCGCCGGTCCATCGTGTAGACGAACCGCTTGCGCTCCTGGGACCGCAGATAGGCGATGTAGGCGCTCAGCAGCACGGCGGGGACGGCGGGCGCCCACAGGAACGCCAGCCCGCCGACCGCGGCGACGATCGCGCCGAGCGTGAAGGTGAGGAAGAGCATCACGGTGGTGCGCCTGCGCCGGGCGAGCACCTTCGAGCGCCGGGCGCGGGCCCTGGCCTCCGCCGAGGATGCCGCGGGCCGGGGCGCGGGCCTGCCGGACCGCGGCCGGGCGACCGGTTCCGGCGCGGGAGGGGCCTTGGGCTCGACGGGCACCCGCTCCTGCCGCCCCTCGGGGGGCATGGCGAAGGACCGGACGTCCACCGAGCCGGTGGTGCCGTCCGGGTGCCCGCCGGGCTCCCCCTCCTCGGTGGAGCGCGTCCGCAGGTCCTTGGCGTATCGGCGCTCCATGCCCGCCCGTCCGGACAGCAGCCGGATGGCTGTGCTGAAGCGTTCCGTCGGACGAGACTCGTTGAGCTCGTCCTGCCTACGGAGCCACATCGGCACCAAGTAGGCGGCCCAGGCCCCGACAATGACTGCGTAAATGAGGCCGCTGCTGCTCACGCCTCACACGGTAGAGGGGTTTGCGTGGGGCCATCCGCCAATTGGGCCGGTGTGTCGCACGATCTGGCTGATATTTCGAACTTTTTTTGCGACCGATGCGATCAGCAGGCCGACGGGACCGCTAATGCGTGACCCCAAGCCGATCGTGAGCCGATCAATTTCGAACATACATTTTATTTCTGGGGGTGGCTCCCCCGGGCCCGCGACCGGCGCCAGCGGGCGAGCAGCCCCTCGGGCACCTCTTCCGCGGTGAGCGCGAAGACGAGATGGTCCCGCCAGGCCCCGTCGATGTGCAGATAACGCGGCCGGAGCCCCTCGTCGCGGAATCCGAGTTTCTCCACCACCCGGCGGCTCGGCCCGTTCTCGGGGCGAATGCAGACTTCGATCCGGTGCAGCCCCACGGTCCGGAAGCAGTGGTCCACCGCCAGCGCGACGGCCGTCGGCATCACCCCGCGGCCCGCCACGGCCTCGTCCACCCAGTAGCCCACATGCCCCGAGCACATCGAGCCCCAGGTGATCCCGGCCACCGTCAACTGGCCCACCAGACGGCCCTGGTACTCGATGACGAAGGGCAGCATCCGGCCCGCGGACGCCTCCCGGCGCAGATGCCGGACCATCTGGCGGTAGGTCGGCCGGTGCGCTATCGGACCGCTCGGGGTGGGCGGCGGAATCGTCGCCTCCCACGGTCGCAGCCACTCCCGGTTGCGCCGGTTGACCTCGCGCCAGGCACGCTGGTCGCGCAGCCTTATCGGCCGGAGGACGACATCGCCGTCCGCCAGCTCGACGGGCCAGGACGGGCCGTTCAGCTCGCACCCCCACTCGGTCCGGGGCGTTCCTCGCCCGGCGCCGCTCCGACCGCGTCCGCCCTCGGATGGTCCCCGCCGCGGAGCTGGTCCACGGCGTGCCGCAGCAGCGGCTCCAGGACGGCCAGCCCGTCCCGGACACCGCCGGTGGAGCCCGGCAGGTTGACGATCAGGGTCCCCTCGGCGACCCCCGCCGTCCCCCGGGAGAGCGCCGCGGTCGGCACCTTCTCCCGTCCGAACGCCCGGATGGCCTCGGGAATGCCCGGCACCTCGAAGTCGAGGACCGCGCGGGTGGCCTCGGGGGTGCGGTCGGTGGGCGAGACACCGGTGCCGCCGGTCGTCACGATCACGTCGTAGCCGGCCCGGACGCCGGTGCGCAGCGCCTGCTTCACCGGATGGCCGTCCGCGACCACCCAGGGCCCGTCGACGGCGAACCCGAAGCGGGTGAGCGCCTCCGCGGCCAGGGGGCCGCCGCGGTCCTCGTAGACGCCGGCGGCGGCGCGGTTGGACGCGGTCACCACCAGGGCCGAGTACGGCGCCGTCAGGGCGTCACCGGACGGCTGCCCGGCCGGTGCCGTCATGCCCGGCTCCAGTGGCCCGACGCGCCGCCCGACTTCTCCTCCACGCGCACGTCCGTGATCACCGCTCCCTTGTCGACGGCCTTCACCATGTCGACCACGGTCAGCGCCGCGACACCGACCGCGGTGAGCGCCTCCATCTCGACGCCCGTGCGGCCGGTGGTCCGTACGGTCGCCGTGATCTCCACGGCGTCGTCCGCGACCGCCAGGTCCACCGTCACACCCGACACCGACAGCGGGTGGCACAGCGGGATCAGATCCGGGGTGCGCTTGGCGCCCATGATGCCCGCGATGCGCGCGGTGGCCAGCGCGTCCCCCTTGGGGACGCCCTCGCCGCGCAGCAGCTCCACCACGCGGGGCGTGACCAGCACACGTCCGCTGGCGCGGGCGGTGCGTTCCGTCACGTCCTTCCCGGAGACGTCGACCATGCGGGCTGCTCCCGCGTCGTCGATGTGGGTCAGTCGGTCTGGCGTACTCATCTGCTGCGCGCTCCATGTCCGGGCCCGGCGGTGCGGCGCGCGGGCCGTTGTGCGCGACACGGTACCGCCAAGTCCGCGGGCCCGGCGGGGCACGGTCCACGGAACGGACGCCCCGGTGGACACGCCTCCCCCGGCGGCCGGGCGCGGCGCCCCGGCGCGGATGGCCGCCGCCCCGCGCCGGGGCCGGGCGGCGGGGTCAGCCGAGGAGGACGACCTCGACCTCGGTGCCCGGCTCTACGGAGGTGTCGTCCTCGGGGACGACGATGAGCGCGTCGGCCTGCGCGAGGGCCGCCACCAGGTGCGAGCCCGCGCCGCCGACCGGGGTCACGGTGCCGTCGGCGTACCGGCCGCGCAGGAACTGCCGCCGCCCCGCGGGCGAGGTCAGCGCCTTCTCGGCGGAGAGGACGGCCCTGGTCCTGGGGCGGCGGACGTCCTTGAGGCCCATCAGGGTGCGGATCACCGGCCGTACGAACAGCTCGAAGGAGACGTACGACGACACCGGGTTGCCCGGCAGGGCCAGCAGCGGGGTGTGCTGGGGGCCGACGGAGCCGAACCCCTGGGGCTTGCCGGGCTGCATGGCAAGTCTGCGGAAGTCGACACCGCCGCCCTCCTCGCCCTCGGCCACGGCGGAGAGCGCCTCCTTGACGACGTCGTACGCGCCCACGCTCACCCCTCCGGTGGTGACCATGAGGTCGGCCCGGACGAGCTGGTCCTCGATGGTGGAGCGGAGCGTGTCCGGGTCGTCGGCGACCGCGCCCACCCGGTAGCCGATCGCCCCGGCGTCCCGGGCGGCGGCGGTGAGGGCGAAGCTGTTGGAGTCGTAGATCTGGCCGTTCGCCAACTGCTCGTCGGGCTGGACCAGTTCGCTGCCGGTGGACAGCACGACCACGCGCGGGCGCGGGCGCACCCGGACCGCGCCCCGGCCGATCGCGGCGAGCAGCGCGATCTGCGGGGGCCCGAGGACCGTGCCCGCGGCGAGGGCGAGGTCCCCGGCCTGGACGTCGCTGCCCCGGGCGCGCACATGGGCGCGGTCCTTGGCCGGGCGGTGGACCCGGACCTGGCCGGAGGCGTCCTCGGGCGAGAGGCTCCGGGCGCGCATCCCGGAGACCGGTCCGCCGCCCAGTCCGCCGTCGGTCCACTCCACGGGGACCACGGCCTCCGCGCCGGGCGGCAGCGGGGCGCCGGTCATGATGCGCGCCGCCTGGCCGGGGCCGACCCGGATCGGGTTTGCCGCCCCGGCCGCGACATCGCCGACCACCGTCAGGACGGCCGGGAAGTCCTCGGCCGCGCCCGCCACGTCCGCGACCCGCACCGCGTAGCCGTCCATGGAGCTGTTGTCGAACGGCGGCAGGGAGACGGGCACCGTCACGTCCTCGACCAGCACACAGCCCTGGGCGTCGAGCAGTTGGAGCTCGATCGGGTCCAGCGGGCGGACGGCGGCGAGGATGTCCTCCAGGTGCTCGTCCACCGTCCAGACACGGTCCTGACCGGTGGCGGGGGTCGTGGCGGCGCTCAAGTCGCTACATCTCCTCGGATACGTAACTGCGAAGCCAGGCCCGGAAGTCCGGCCCCAGGTCTTCACGTTCGCATGCGAGTCGGACAATGGCACGCAGGTAGTCGCCCCGGTCGCCGGTGTCATAGCGGCGGCCCTTGAAGACGACACCGTGCACGGGGCCGCCGACCTTCTCGTCCTCGGCGAGCTGCTGGAGGGCGTCGGTGAGCTGGATCTCGCCGCCCCGGCCCGGCTCGGTCTTGCGCAGTATGTCGAAGATGTGCGGGTCGAGGACATAGCGGCCGATGACCGCGTAGTTCGAGGGGGCTTCCGCCGGGTCCGGCTTCTCGACCAGCCCGGTGACCCGGACCACGTCGTCCTCCCCGGTGGCCTCGACGGCGGCGCAGCCGTAGAGGTGGATCTGCTCCGGGGCGACCTCCATCAGTGCGATGACGCTGCCGCCGAGCCGCTCCTGGATCTCGACCATGCGGGCCAGCAGGGGGTCGCGCGGGTCGATGAGGTCGTCGCCGAGGAGGACAGCGAAGGGCTCGTGGCCCACGTGCGGGGCGGCGCAGAGCACGGCGTGGCCGAGGCCCCTGGGGTCGCCCTGGCGGACGTAGTGCATGGTGGCGAGGTCGCTGGACTCCTGGACCTTGGCGAGCCGCTGGGCGTCGCCCTTCTTCTGGAGGGCCGACTCCAGCTCGTAGTTGCGGTCGAAGTGGTCCTCGAGGGGGCGCTTGTTGCGACCGGTGATCATGAGTACGTCGTCGAGCCCCGCAAAGACCGCTTCCTCGACCACGTACTGGATCGCCGGTTTGTCGACGACCGGCAGCATTTCCTTGGGGGTGGCCTTGGTGGCCGGCAGGAACCGGGTACCGAGGCCCGCCGCGGGAATGACAGCCTTGGTGATCCGGGGGTTCGACTCAGTCATGCCCGCCACCATATCGGGTGGGTTTGTGCGGTATCCGAGGCTCCGGTTGGTTTGCTCTCCTATGGGCAGACCTCACGCAACCGGGCACGGACAGGGCGGTGACCAGTGGTTCCCATGAAACACGAAGCGGAGCCTGGCAAACAAATGTTGCGGCGAGGGCTCCTCGCGGCAAGGGCCGGGTTGACGGCGCATGACGTGGCGGCGGCCGCGGCCGCGCTCGCCCGCCGGGCGCTGGAACTGCCCGAGCTGGCGGGGGCGGACACGGTCGCGGCGTATGTGTCCGTGGGGACCGAGCCGGGCACCCCGCCGCTGCTGGACGCCCTGCGCGCGCGGGGCGTCCGGGTCCTGCTGCCGGTGCTTCTGCCGGACAACGATCTGGACTGGGGCGTCTACACCGGGCCCGAGGGCCTGGTCCGGGTCCGGCACGGCTCCCGGATGGCCCTCCTGGAGCCCGCGGGCGCCCGGCTGGGCCCGGAGGCCGTCCGGGCGGCAGACGCGGTCCTGCTGCCCGGTCTGGCCGTGGACGCCCGCGGGATGCGCCTCGGCCGCGGCGGGGGCTCCTACGACCGGGTGCTGGCCCGCCTGGAACGCGCGGGCACGGATCCGGCGCTGGTGGTGCTCCTGTACGACGCGGAGGTCCTCGGGCACGTCCCGGACGAGGAGCACGACCGTCCGGTGCACGCGGTGGTGACACCCGCGGGCGTACGCCGCTTCCGCCGCCCGTCCACCGCACAGCCACCGGCGCAGTCACCGTGGTCGCCCGCGTAGCCGCAGCGTCGCCCGTGCGGGCGGCCGGGTCGGCCTGATCGGCCGCGGCTGGCCGCCCGTGCGGGCGCCCTGGTCGGCCTGGTCGGCCGCGCCCGGCCGACCGTACGGTCGCAGCTGGCCGCTCGCGGGGCGCAAGCGGGCGCGCGCCCACGCAGCCGCAGCACTCGTCCGCGCAGCGGCACCGGGCCGCCCGCGGGTCGCAGCAGTCGCCCGCGCAGGCGCGGCTGGCCGCTCATGCGGTCGCCCTGATCGGCCTGATCGGCCCGGCGCGGCCGCGGCTGGCCGCTCGTGCAGGCGCCCTGGTCGGCCCGCGCAGCCGCGCCTGGCCGACCGTACGGTCGCAGCTGGCCGCTCGCGGGGCGCAAGCGGGCGCGCGCCCACGCAGCCGCACCAGTCGTCCGCGCAGCGGCACCGGGCCGCCCGCGGGTCGCAGCAGTCGCCCGCGCAGGCGCGGCTGGCCGGTCGCGCGGGGCGCCGCACAAGGAAACGGCCCTCCACGCGGGCGTGGAGGGCCGTTGTCAGCGGGCAGCCGGGGTCAGGGCTTCAGCTCCAGGGTGTCCGCGGTGTCCTTGTCGACCGCGCCCTTCGAGAACGACCACGGCAGCAGCTCGCCCTTGGCCCACTTGTCCGTCTGATCGGTGTAGTGGGCGCTGAAGGCGTGCCCCGAGGCGCCGGACAGGTTGATCCACTTGGACTTGTCGAGATCGTCCAGGTTGACCACCATCCGCATCGACGGCACCCAGACGGCGCCGTAGCCGCCCGCCGCGTTCCAGCCGGTGGCGTTCACGGTCGCCTCGCCGCCGTCGAGCTTCCAGGGCCCGCGGTTGAGCATGTACTGGATTATCCCGGGGCCGTCGGTGCCCAGGGTCTGGTTCTTCAGGAACAGCCGGTGCAGCCGTCCCCAGCTCCAGGTGTCCAGGTCGTTGCCGAGCTTGGCGGTCAGCTCCCAGCGGGCGTCCTTCATGGCCCGGGCGAACAGCTGGTCACGCGTCGTGGTCGCGGGGTCGGTGCGCGTCCCGGGCGACTGCCACCAGTCGTTCTTGGGGTCGTCCACGATGGAGCGCACCACCTCGAACCAGCGGTCGCCGCCGTCGGGCTGCGCCTGGTCCGCGTCCCGCTCGCCGCACTCGCGCACCTTCTGGTCGGCGTCCGCCGGACCGGTGTTGTCGGCGGGCGAGACCCACAGGCACTGGCCCTTGACCCGCAGCTCCTTGGGCAGCTTGTTGCCGAAGGCCAGCTTGAGGATGTTGCGCCACACGGAGTTGAAGTAGGCGGCCGCCGCGGAGTCGGCGTCCTGGGTGTAGTCCCAGCCCTCCAGCAGCTTCTGCGCCTCGCGGACGTGCTTGTCCGCGACGTCGATCTTGAGCAGCCTGGGCACCAGCAGCCTGGCGATCTCGCTGCTGTTGTCGAGCTGCATCTGCCGCATGTCGTCGGTCGAGATCTTGCCGCCGTTCTTGGTCTTCGACTCGATCAGATCGGCGATGCGCTGGCTGCGGGTGCCGTAGCCCCAGTCCGTGGTGAGCGTGTAGGGGTAGTTCTTGTCGACCACGGCCTGGTTGGCGGTGACGATGTAGCCGCGCTTGGGGTTGTACTCGTAGGGCAGCGCGTCCTTGGGGATGAAGCCCGTCCACCGGTACGCGGCGTCCCAGCCGGGGGCCGGGACCGAGCCGTCGTCGTTGGCGGCGCGGGTGGGGATCTTGCCGGGCAGCTGGTAGCCGATGTTGCCCTTGGTGTCGGCGTAGATCAGGTTCTGCGAGGGCACGTCGAAGTCCCGGGCGGCCGCGCGGAACTCGTCCCAGTTCGACGCCTTGTCCAGCTCGAAGACGGCGTCCATGGAGGTGCCGGGGTCCAGGGCGGTCCAGCGCAGCGCCACCGCGTAGCCGTCGCCGCGGTCGGGCGCCGCGGTGTTCACGGTGGCCTTCTTGCCGACCGTCAGCAGCTCGTCGTCGCGGTCGGACAGCAGCGGACCGTTGTTGGTCTCCCGGACGACGATCTTCTTGTCGGACCCGCCGGCGACCTTGATCGTCTCGGTGCGGCTGGTGAACGGCTTGACCTTGCCGTCGTAGAGGTATCCGTCGCCGGACAGCTTCTCCAGGTAGAGGTCGGTGACGTCGACCCCGGAGTTGGTCATGCCCCAGGCGACGTTCTGGTTGTGGCCGATGACCACGCCCGGCATCCCGGCGAAGGTGTAGCCGGTCACGTCGTACTGGCAGGAGCGGGAGAGCGTGGTGCAGTGCAGCCCCATCTGGTACCAGACCGAGGGCAGCGAGGCCGACAGATGCGGGTCGTTGGCCAGCAGCGGCTTGCCGGTGATGGTGTGGCTGCCGGCGACGACCCAGGAGTTGGAGCCGATGCCGTCGCCGTTCACGCCCACGGCCGCCGGGAGGTCGTCGAGGGACGAGGACATGCCCGCCAGCTGGCTCCCCAGGCTCGAGCCGCCCCGGGACGCGGGAGTGCCGGAGGCGGGGGTCCCGGTCGCCGTGGTGCCCGTGCCCGTAGCCGTGGCGCCCGTGCCCGTGCCCGTCGTGGAGGTCCCGGTGCCGGTCGTCGTGGAGCCGCCCGTCGAGCCGCCGCTCTGCCCGAACGCCTTGGCGACGGCGTTGTACTGGCCCTCCTGGACGATCGGCTTGTTGCGGTCGTAGGGGTACTGCGGGTACAGGTCCGCGATCTGCTTCGGGCCGAGCCTGCTGGTCATCAGCGCCCGGTCGATCTCGTCCTGCATGTTGCCGCGCAGGTCCCAGGCCATGGCCTTGAGCCAGGAGACCGAGTCGACCGGCGTCCACGGCTGGGGCCGGTAGTCGTTGGTGAGGTTCAGCGCCGCGTACTCCAGGGAGAGGTGCTTGGCGTCCTTGCCCTTGAGGTAGGCGTTGACCCCCTTGGAGTACGCCTGGAGGTACTTCTTGGTGGCGGGCGACAGCTTGGTGTCGTACTCCTGCTGCGCCACCCGGTCCCAGCCGAGGGTGCGCAGCAGCTGGTCGTTCTTGACCTGCCCCTTGCCGAACATCTCGGACAGGCGTCCGGACGTCATATGGCGGCGCACGTCCATCTCGTAGAACCGGTCCTGCGCCTGGACGTAGCCCTGCGCCATGAACAGGTCCGCGTCGGAGGAGGCGTAGATCTGCGGGATCCCGTAGCCGTCGCGCTTGACCTGGACCGGGCCCGACAGGCCCGGGAGCGTGAGTGAGCCCGTGGTCTGCGGGAAAGAGGCACGGACGGTGCTGACGGACCAGAACCCGCCGTAGCCGAAGCCTCCCACAAGGGCCACAACCAGCACGATCAAAAGCAGACGGGCTCTGCGCCCCTTCTTCCTGCCGGACTTGCCGGGCTTCTGGCCGGAAGAGGCGGTGGTGTTGGGGGGCATCGCTGTCCTTGCTGTCCTAACACGAGCGGCAGGGCGGGCTGTGCTTTCTACTGAGCGCTGGAGCAACCATAGGCGCAGGGCCCGCGGAGCCCGGACGCGGAGTCGGGAACGCGCCTCGGACCGGAGGTCGATCATGCGCCCCGAAGCGTCAAGAAAGCGTCAAGAGTTAGGTAAGGTAACGAAGTACCTGTCCTGAAGTTTTCCCGGCGGAATCTCTGTCCTCCGCCGGGTCCGAGGCATCCCCGCCGGGGCGCCCGGATCGGTGAGAAGGGAACGGCCGCTGACTGTCCACCACCTCAACCAGCTTCTGCTCGTCTGCTCCCTCGTCCTGCTCGTCGCCGTGGCGGCGGTCCGCATCTCGTCCCGCAGCGGGCTCCCCAGCCTGCTCGTCTACCTGGGCATCGGCATCGCCATGGGGCAGGACGGAGTCGGCGGGATCCACTTCAACAGCGCCGAGCTGACCCAGGTCATCGGCTACGCGGCCCTGGTCGTGATCCTGGCCGAGGGCGGCCTCGGCACGAAGTGGAAGGAGATCAGGCCCGCCCTGCCCGCCGCGAGCGCCCTGGCGCTGCTCGGTGTCGCCATCAGCGTCGGGGTCACGGCCGCGGGCGCGCACTATCTGAGCGGCCTGGAGTGGCGGCAGGCGCTGATCATCGGAGCGGTGGTGTCGTCGACCGACGCGGCGGCGGTCTTCTCGGTCCTGCGCAAGATCCCGCTCCCCTCGCGGGTGACCGGCGTCCTGGAGGCCGAGTCCGGCTTCAACGACGCCCCGGTGGTCATCCTCGTGGTCGCCTTCTCCACCGCCGGGCCGGTGGAGTCCTGGTACCGGCTGCTGCTCGAGATATGCGCCGAGCTGGCCATCGGCGCCGCCATCGGCCTCGCGGTCGGCTGGCTCGGCTCCTGGGGCCTGCGCCATGTGGCGCTGCCCGCCTCCGGTCTCTATCCGATCGCCGTCATGGCCATCGCGGTCATGGCCTACGCGGGCGGGGCGCTCGCCCACGGCAGCGGCTTCCTCGCGGTCTATCTCGCCTCGATGATGCTCGGCAACGCCAAGCTGCCGCACTGGCCCGCGACCCGCGGCTTCGCGGAGGGGCTCGGCTGGATCGCCCAGATCGGCATGTTCGTCCTGCTGGGCCTGCTGGTCACCCCGCACGAACTGGGCGACGACGTGCTGCCCGCCCTGGTCATCGGCCTGGTGCTGACCATGGTGGCGCGCCCGCTGAGCGTGATGCTGAGCCTGCTGCCGTTCCGGGTGCCCTGGCAGGAGCAGACGCTGATGTCGTGGGCCGGGCTGCGCGGCGCGGTCCCCATCATCCTGGCGACGATCCCCATGGTGAACGGTGTCGACGGCAGCCGCCGCATCTTCAACATCGTCTTCGTCCTGGTCGTCGTCTACACCCTGGTCCAGGGCCCGACCCTGCCCTGGCTGGCCCGCGTCCTACGGCTGGGCAAGGGCGCCGAGGCCGCCGACCTCGGCATCGAGTCGGCGCCCCTGGAGCGGCTGCGCGGCCATCTGCTCTCCGTCGCGATCCCGGAGGGCTCCCGGATGCACGGCGTGGAGATCAGCGAGCTGCGGCTGCCGCACGGGGCCGCGGTCACCCTCGTGGTCCGGGAGGGCACCTCCTTCGTGCCGCTGCCCACCACGGTCCTGCGGCGCGGGGACGAACTCCTCGTCGTCGCCACCGACCAGGTCCGCGACGCGGCGGAACGACGCCTGCGCGCCGTCGGCCAGGGCGGCAAGCTGGCCGGCTGGCTGGGACTGGGGAACGGCGGCGGGGGAGCCGGGGCGACCGGGGTGTCGTGAGGGGGCGTGATGGGCGGAGGGGTGCGGGCGAGGTGACTGGGGTGCCTTGAGGGGCGCGCTTGGCCGGGGGGTGCGGGCGGGGCGGACCGGGGTGCCTTGAGGGCGCGCTTGGCCGGGGGTGCGGGCGGGGCGGACCGGGGTGCCTTGAGGGGGGCGCTTGGCCGGGGGTGCGGGCGGGGGTGCGTAGGGCAGGCGGGGCGCGTGCGGGGCGGGCGTTACGGGGGTGTTTCTTCCGGTTCACACCCCGCCGATCACAGGCGGAGCCCCCGGCAGTGCCCCTTTTCACAGGCACACTCCCCCTCCACCTCTGTACAATCAAGGCGACCTTGATCGAACCAACTCTGCCTGACGCAGAGCTGGCGCGACCGTATGGCGGCCGGACCCCGCGAGCAGTAGGCACCGGTATCTACCGCAGTCCGCGCAAGAGGACAGCTCTCGGCGCGCCCTCGCACAGCGAACGGGCCCCCGGAAGGGACCGCGCTACCAGGCGGCAGAAAGGCACGGCCGTGGCATCCACGGTCACCCCGAAGTCGTCCCGTCCGGGCTACGGACAACTGCTGCGCACCCGCGGCGCCTGGACATTCCTGCTCCCCGGCTTCGCGGCGCGTCAGCCCTTCGCGATGCTCACCCTGTCCATCGTGCTGCTGGTCCAGCACACCACCGGCTCCTACGGGGCCGCGGGCGCCGTCGCGGCCGCCACCGGCATCTCCATGGCGCTCTTCGCGCCCTACAGCGGCCGTCTCGCCGACCGCTACGGCCAGCGGACGGTCCTGCTCCCGGGCATCCTCGTACACGTCCTGGCGACCTCGTCCCTCACGGCGCTCGCCCTGGCGCACGCGCCCCTGTGGGCCCTGTTCGTGGCGGCCGTCCCGACCGGCGCCTCGGTGCCTCAGGTCGGCCCCATGGTGCGGGCCCGCTGGGGCGTGAAGCTCCAGGACTCGCCCCTGATGTCCACGGCGGCGGCCTTCGAGTCGGTCACCGACGAGCTGACCTTCGTCCTCGGACCGCTGCTGGCGACCGCCCTGTGCACCACCGTGGCCCCGGCCGCGGGCCTGCTGACCGAGGCGGGCTTGACGCTGGTCGGCGGTGTGCTGTTCGCGGCGCAGAAGGGCACCCAGCCGCCCGTCACCCGGGCGCACGAGCAGGTGGAGCACACCTCCGCGCTGAGCATCCCCGGTGTGCGGGTCCTGATCGTGACCTTCCTGGGCATCGGCTCCGTCTTCGGCGGTATGCAGGTCTCGCTGGCCGCGTTCAGCGAGTCGATCGGCTCCCCCGGGCTGAACGGTGTCCTGTACGGCGTCTTCGCCGCCGGCAACATGCTCTCCGGCATCGTCTGCGGCGCCATCGCCTGGAAGGTCGCCCCGCAGCGCCGCATCCTCGTCGGCTACACCGCCCTGGCGCTGGCCGCCTCCGCCCTGTGGACCGCGCACTCCGTGCTCCTGCTGGCGGCCCTCGGGCTCCTGGTCGGCATGTGCATCGCCCCCTCCCTGATCACCGGCTACACCCTGGTGGAGAGCCTGGTCCCGGCGGGCGCCCGCACCGAGGCCTTCACCTGGATGACGGGAGCGGTCGCCTTCGGCCAGGCCGCCGCGGTCACCGTCGCCGGACAGCTGGAGGACCGCCTGTGGGGCGGCGCCGGATTCCTCGTCCCGATGGCCGGAACGGTCCTGGCTCTGGCGACCCTGCTGACCCTGCGGTCACGGCTTGCCGTCCCGTCCCACGGGCGCACCGTGGCACGTGGCGTCGGTCACCGCTCCGCGGTCACGGTGGACTGATCCCGAGGAATACGTCACTATGGATGGTCGTTAGCACTCATTGAGTGAGAGTGCCAGGAGGAAGACACGTGCCGACCTACCAGTACCAGTGCACCGAGTGCGGCGAGGGCCTCGAGGCGGTGCAGAAGTTCACCGACGACGCACTCACCGAGTGCCCCAACTGCGGTGGCCGCCTGAAGAAGGTGTTCTCCGCGGTCGGCATCGTCTTCAAGGGCTCCGGCTTCTACCGGAACGACAGCCGCGGCTCCTCTTCGAGCAGCAGCCCCGCGTCGTCGTCGAAGCCGTCGGGCTCGTCCTCGTCGGGCTCCTCTTCTTCGGACTCCTCCTCGTCGGGTTCGTCGGGGTCCTCCTCGTCGTCCGGCTCCGGGTCGTCGAAGAGCGCCGCTTCCAGCAGCTCCGCCGCATAGGGCGGCACCCCCGGCCCCGCTGTCGTACGACAGCGGGGCCGTCGGCGTGTTCCGGCCACCCGCGGCCCTGCTCCCCCACTGCGACGGCAGCGGGAATCGCGCCGTCCGGGGGCGGCTACTGTGCTCGCCATGGCGAACGCAGAAATCGGTGTCATCGGCGGCTCGGGCTTCTACTCGTTCCTCGACGACGTGACCGAGATACAGGTCGACACCCCGTACGGGGCACCCAGCGACTCCCTCTTCCTCGGTGAGATCGCCGGCCGGAAGGTCGCCTTCCTCCCCCGCCACGGCCGCGGCCACCATCTCCCGCCGCACCGGATCAACTACCGCGCCAACCTCTGGGCGCTGCGCTCCGTCGGCGTCCGGCAGGTCCTCGGACCGTGCGCCGTGGGCGGGCTGCGCCCCGAGTACGGGCCCGGGACCCTGCTGGTCCCCGACCAGCTGGCGGACCGCACGAAGGCCCGGGCGCAGACGTACTTCGACGGACTGCCGCTGCCCGACGGCTCCGTGCCCAACGTGGTGCATGTCTCGGTCGCCGATCCCTACTGCCCCGCCGGCCGGAAGACCGCGCTGGCGGCGGCGCGCGGACGGGACTGGGAGCCGGTGGACGGCGGCACGCTGGTCGTGGTCGAGGGCCCGCGGTTCTCCACCCGTGCCGAATCGCTGTGGCACCGGGCGCAGGGCTGGTCCGTGGTCGGAATGACCGGCCACCCCGAAGCCGCCCTCGCCCGCGAACTGGAGCTCTGCTACACCTCGTTGACCCTCGTCACGGACCTGGACGCGGGGGCCGAGACCGGTGAGGGCGTCTCGCACGACGAGGTGCTGAAGGTGTTCGCGGCCAATGTGGACCGGCTGCGCGGCGTTCTGTTCGACGCGGTCGCGGGCCTTCCGGCCAACGACGAGCGGGACTGCCTGTGCACGACGGCGCTGGGCGGGATGGACCCGGGATTCGCGATGCCGTGATGCGGTGACGCCGTGATGTGGTGATGGATGCCGCGAGAGCGGGCGGGGCGCGGTGGGGTGCGGGCGGGGCGCGGGCGGGCGGATCACGTCGTTCGGGAGGCGGAACAGCTCGTTCGGGTGGGCGAGTTGTCCACAAACGGCCGGTCGTCCACGGGCTTCGGCGAGCAGCGCCGCAGGGCCTCATCGTGGAGGGCATCCGCTTCCACGACTCAGGTGGTGATCACCATGGCTCGACACGGCCTGCCCTCCGTCGGCACACCCTATTCCGACGTTTCCGCATATCTGCCGTATTCCGATACGGCGGTCCGCTTGCCGCATCCCGATACGGCCGCAGACCTGACGCATCCCGGTACGGCCCCAGACCTGGCGCATCCCGGTACGGCCCCAGACCTGGCGTATCCCGGGTCGGGGGCGCCTCCGACCTGTGCGGTACCGCACTTCGGGCCGTTGCGGGTGCGGGGCGGGCGGCCCCGGCTGTGCCGTCTGCTGCGGCACCGGCGGCGAGCCCTGGCCGTCGGTCTGGCGGTCGCCGCTGCCGCGCTGGTCGCGGCGGGACCGGGGCGTTCCGAGGGGGCACGGGGACATCCGGGCGCCGACGGCCGCCCCGGGGCGACGGCCGGGCCCGCGAGAGAGCCGCGGCCACCCGCCGAGACGGTCCTCGCTCCGGTCCGGATCGCGGATGCCGAGACCGTTCGACTGCTGCGGCCGGGCGCCCGGGTCGATGTCATCGCGGCGGACGGCGGCGGACGTGCCTCGGTGGTCGCCGCCGGGGCCCGGGTGGTCCGGGTGCCCGACGCCGGACCCACGGAGGCCGGGGCGCTGCTCGTGCTCTCCGTGCCGCGTGCCGTGGCCGCGCGGCTGGCCGGTGCGGGCGCCGCCTCCCGCCTGGCGGTGACACTGTGCTGAGCGCCCGGCCCCACGCGTCGACCGGGCTTCGGCATCCCCTTGGAGCGCCCCCGGGGTGGACAGATGTGGGAGGCCCTGACGTAGGTTGCGGAGCTGTTCGTTCCGCACCATGTGCAGTCAAGGAGGGGCTCAGCGGTGAGCGAGAAGAAGGAGCCGGGCGTTCTACAGGGATTCAAGGCGTTCCTGATGCGGGGGAACGTCGTCGATCTGGCAGTCGCGGTGGTCATCGGCGCCGCCTTCACCGGCATTGTGAACTCCGTGGTGAAGGGGGTCATCAGCCCGGTGGTGGGTGCCCTCGGCACCCAGTCCCTGGACGGCTACAGCTCATGCATCCAGGCGCCCTGCACAGGCACCGGCGCGAATGCGACCGGGATTCAGATCATGTGGGGCTCGGTCCTCGGATCGACGCTCAACTTCCTGATCACGGCGGCCGTCGTCTACTTCCTGATGGTTCTGCCCATGGCCAAGTTCCTGGCCCGGCAGGAGGCGCGCCGCAAGGCGAAGGAAAGCACGCAGGAGGTGATGGAGGTGACCGAGCTGGAGGTGCTCAAGGAGATCCGGGACACCCTCATCGCCCAGCGCGGCCCGGGGCGCCGCGAGTCGTAGCGGCCGCGCGGCCGGGCGGACCATGCCGGGCGGGCCGACGGGCTCTGCCGGGCCCGGCCCGGGGCCCTCACAGGTGGTGGGGCGGCTTCTCGTCGAGGAAACGCGCCAGGTCGGCCGCGCTGCCGCCGGTCGAACCCGGCCGCTCGCCCCACCCCTGGTCCGTGTCGTCCGAGGACGGCCGGCTCAGCGGGTCGTCGAAGACCAGGGCGTCCTTGGGGTCGGGCTTGGCATCGCGCGGCGCGCGGTCGGGGGTGGCGCTCATGCCTCCAGCCTACGTCCGAACCGCACCACCCCGGACAGACCCGACACCGGCAGCGGCACCACCGCCAGAGCACCGGCAGCGGCAGCGGCAGCGGCAGCGGCAGCGGGCAACCGCAGCAGCCGTGACTCCCAGCAATGGCTCCCGGCGGCGGATCATGGACGCATGACAGTTGACGCTCTGACAGATGTCGCGGGTCTGCGGGTGGGGCATGCCGCACGGACCGGGGACGGCTGGCTGACCGGCACCACGGTGGTCCTGGCCCCCGAGGGCGGGGCCGTCGCGGCGGTGGAGGTGCGCGGCGGCGGGCCCGGCACCAAGGAGACCGATGCGCTCGACCCGCGCAATCTGGTGCAGAAGGTCGAGGCCGTCGTCCTCACCGGAGGCAGCGCCTACGGGCTGGACGCCGCGTCGGGCGTGATGGCCTGGCTGGAGGAGCGCGGGCGCGGGGTGCGCGTCGGTCCGGACCCGGCCCATGTGGTGCCGGTCGTGCCCGCCGCCTGCATCTTCGACCTGGGGCGCGGCGGCGACTTCCGGGCCCGTCCGGACGCGGCGCTCGGCCGGGCCGCGGTCGAGGCGGCCGCCGCGGGCGAACCGGGCGCACCGGTGGCCCAGGGCTGTGTCGGCGCGGGCACCGGCGCGGCGGTCGGCCCCCTCAAGGGCGGGGTGGGCACGGCGAGCACCGTGCTGGACTCGGGCATCACCGTGGCCGCCCTGGTCGTGTGCAACGCGGCGGGCTCGGTGGTGGAGCCGACCACGGGTGTGCTGTACGGGGAGTTGGCCGAGGGCCGGGTCGAGCTGCCCGCGCGGGAGGTCCACGAGGCGGCGCAACGGCGCCTCGCCGAGGCCGCGGCGAGGTCCGGTCCCCCTCCGCTGAACACGACCCTCGCGGTCGTGGCGACCGACGCCGACCTCAGCAAGGCCCAGGCACAGAAGCTCGCGGGCACGGCGCACGACGGCTTCGCGCGCGCCATCCGGCCCGTGCATCTGCTTCACGACGGGGACACGGTGTTCGCGCTGGCAACCGGTGCCCGCCCGCTCCCCCCGACGGGCCCCCTCGCGCTCAACGAGGTCCTCGCGGCAGGCGCGGACCTGGTGACGCGCGCCATCGTGCGGGCCGTGCGTGCCGCCGTACCCGTCGACGGGCCCGGCGGATCCTGGGTTTCCTACGAGGAGTTGTACGGCGGGTGACAACGGCGGGGCCGGTGATTGTCCCGGTTCTGTCACGCAGTGGTGTTCACCCGGTTGCTGCGGGAACCCTGTGCCGGGACCTCAGCTCTTTCTCCACGTACGGAAGCGGATCACGCCACCACCACGAAGACCTGGAGAAGCCCGTGACAAGGCCGGACATGCGAGCGCGGCGCGTACTGGGGGCCAGTGCCGCCCTGATGGTCGGCGCCCTGACCCTCACCGCCTGCGGTGGCAGCGCCAGCGCCGAGGGCGACAAGGGCAAGGACGCGAAGGACGCCAAGACGTCCACGGCGTCGATCGCCATCAGCGCCAAGGACGGTTCCACCGACGCGTCGATCAACGCGACCGGGGTGAAGGTCAGCGAGGGCAAACTGACCCAGGTCAAGATGACGGTGGCGGGGTCGGGCACCGCCGTGCCGGGGGCGATCTCCGCGGACGGGACGTCCTGGAAGCCCAAGGAGCAGCTGGACCGCGGCACGAAGTACGAGATCTCGGCGACCGCCAAGGACGCGAACAACCGGGTCGCGGCCGCCAACTCCATCTTCACCACGGTCTCGTCGGCGAAGAGCTTCATCGGCACGTACACGCCTGACAACGGCGCCACGGTCGGCGTGGGCATGCCGGTGTCCTTCACCTTCGACCGGGCCATCACCGACAAGAAGGCCGTCCAGTCGCACATCTCGGTGACCTCCAGCAGCGGGCAGCAGGTCGTGGGGCACTGGTTCGACTCCCAGCGGCTGGACTTCCGGCCGGAGGACTACTGGAAGGCCGGCTCCAAGGTCACGATGAAGATAGACCTGGACAAGGTCGAGGGTGCGCCCGGTATATACGGCGTGCAGAAGAAGACCGTGAACTTCACCGTCGGCCGCTCCCAGGTCTCCACGGTGGACGTCCGGACGCAGACCATGACGGTGGTGCGGGACGGACAGACAGTGAAGTCGATCCCGGTCTCCACCGGCAGCCCGCAGCACACCACGTACAACGGGCAGATGGTGATCTCCGAGAAGTTCGTCCAGACCCGGATGAACAGCCAGACGGTCGGCATGGGCGGTGAGTACGACATCCCGGACGTCCCGCACGCGATGCGGCTGACCGGCTCGGGCACCTTCATCCACGGAAACTACTGGTACAACAAGGGCAATCCGCCCTTCGGCCGCGCGGGCACCAGCCATGGCTGCATCGGGCTGGCGGATGTGCAGAGCGCGCAGGGCGACACGTCCGCCAAGTGGTTCTTCGACAACTCGCTCGTCGGGGACCTCGTGATCGTCAAGAACTCCCCGGACACCAAGGTCGGCCCGGACAACGGCCTCAACGGATGGAACATGGCGTGGGGCGCCTGGACCGCCGGAAGTGCCGTCTGACCAGGACGCCCTGACAGAAACTCGGGCCGCGCGGGAACCATCCGCGCGGCCCCGGCGTTTTCCCACCGTACGTTTTCTCGGTTCCCGGACATGATGTCCGACCGAGGGGCTACGGTATGCACCCACAAGGTGACATGCAGCAGCGCCGGGAGAAGCCTTGAGCGTTCCGTACGAGACGGCTGCGCACGAGCCAGCCGAGTCGCCCGAGTCTCCGGAGGAGCACCTCGCGCGACTTCTGGGCCGCGCCCTGAACTCATTCGAACTGCCCGACGAGACGATAGGGATGCTCGACTGCGCGCTGGCCCATGACAGTTCGCTCCACTCGGCGCACCACAGCGCGGGCCTGCACCGGGAGACGTACCGGCACACCTGGCTGCTGGCGGACGGCTCGGCCGTCACCCTGTGGGAGCTGGTCCACAACACCGGACCCGGCGGCCATCTGGAACATGAGGTGTATGTGGACGAGGAAGAGCTGCGCACCGCCACGGCCCGGCTTCCGCTGACGCCGGACGCCCCCGAATTCGAGCTGCCCGTGCCGGTGCTGCTGTCCTCCGTCCCGGAGCCCCGGCACGCGTACCGCCCCGACGCCTCCGCGGACCATGCCCGCCGACTGCTGCGCCGGGCCGAGAACGCGGACCGTCCGGACGCGGACATCGAGTCGTTACTGCTGGCTTCGGCGTTCGCGCACGAGATCACGCAGTCCTTCGGACGCCCGGGCCGCCTCACCCGGCCGGGGCTGAGCTTCTCGCTCTACGAGCACGCGTTTCTGCTGCGCGACGGACGTGAGCTGTCCCTGTGGGAGGTCGAGCACACGGCGACACCCGACGGACGGCACATGTGCGAGGTGTACACGACGGAGGAAGCGGCCCGCGAGGCGATGGAGCGCCGCGCGGCAGCGCCGGGGCGGCCCCGGGCCGACACCTGCCACGAAGGCTAGGAACGCCCGTCCCTGAACTGCCGCATCAGAAAGGCGAAGGCGTCCTGTTCCGCGGGGGTGAGTTCGACACTCTCCTGCTCCGGCCCCCTCCGCTGCTGACGCGGCAGGCCCCCGAGCAGCTCACGCCGCCGCCGGAGCGCGTCCTCGGAACGCACCCAGCGCCGGGTCGCCGCCTCGTACCGGCGACGACGACGCAGCGCGAGCCCCGCACACCCGGCCCAGACGACAACCACCAGAACAACGGCGGGCGCGCCCAGAAGCTGGAGGGTCGACATATGCACAGGCATGGACCCCAGTAGACACCACGATCCACCCTTTCACCCCGAACCGTGACACATCTCGCAGGAACGGCCAGCACGCAGAAGAGGCGGCAAACAGGAGCAGCAGCCCTCGTAATGGGGCGAAGTGTGATCGAGCGGACGTGACTCACGCGCACGGCAACGCCCGGCGGACGCGTGTTGGCGCGGTCTGCCGGGCGTGCTGGGGTGCTGGGGTGCTTCTGGGTCAGGAGACGAGTACCCGCTCCTCCGGGGTCTCGGCTCCGGCGGGGGACTCCGCCTCGGCGCCCTCGACATGCTGTGCCGGGCGCTTCGGCAGGGCGAACATCAGCAGGAAGATCACCGCGAGTACCGCCGCGACCCATCCCAGCGCGTGCTGGAAGGCATGAACGAAGGCCGGACCCACCGCGGCCGGAGCGAGCCGGTCGTCGATCTCGCCGAAGAAGACCACCGACACCAGTCCGAGGCCCAGCGCGTTGCCCATCTGCTGCACCGTGTTGATCAGACCCGACGCCGAACCGGAGTGCTCGCGCGGCACCTCGGAGAGGACCGCGTCCGTCAGCGGCGCGACGATCAGACCCATGCCCACACCCATGATCACCAGCGGCAGCGCCATCTGCCAGGAGGCGATGGAGGTGCCGTAGCGGTGAGCCTCGGCGATATAGACGAGCACTCCCGCCGTCATCAGCAGCGCGCCCGCCTGGAGCACCTTGCGGCCGAAACGCGGGACCAGCTTCTGCACCGACATCCCGGCCGCGACCGACACCGCGATCGAGAACGGCACCCCGGTCAGCCCCGCCCGCAGGGCACTCCACCCGAGCCCCACCTGCATGTACAGCGTCCATACCAGGAAGAAGACGCCGAGGCCGATCCCGAACACCGTCTGCACCGCGATGCCCGCGGCGAAACTCTTCACCCGGAACAGGGACAGTTCCACGAGCGGGGAGCCGTCACGGGCGGCCTTGCGCCGCTCGTACGCCACCAGCGCCGCGAAGACGACCGGCGCGCCCGCCATCGAGAGGTACCCCCACAGCGGCCAGCCCAGTTCCCGGCCGCGCGTGAGCGGATAGAGCAGCATCAGCAGACCGAGGGTGACCAGGGCCACCCCGACGAGATCGAGACGCAGGGCCCGTGGGGCCTTGGACTCCGTGATGAAGCGACGGCCGAGCAGAAACGCCACGACGCCGACCGGCAGGTTGATCAGGAAGATGGGGCGCCACTCGAGCCCGAACAGATTCCACTCGGTGAGCAGCGCGCCGAGCAGCGGCCCCGAGACGGCTCCCAGCCCGACGACCGCGCCGAACAGACCGAAGACCTTGCCCCGCTCGTGCGCCGGGAAGGTGGCGTGCACGATCGACAGCACCTGCGGGACCATCATCGCGGCCATCGCGCCCTGGAGGATCCGCGAGGCGACGAGCATCTCCGGGTTGGCGGCGAAACCGCACAGCGCCGACGCGAGCGTGAAGCCGCCGACGCCGATCAGGAAGAGGCGCTTGCGGCCATGGATGTCACCGAGGCGCCCACCCGTGATGAGTCCCGCGGCGAAGGCGAGGGCATAGCCCGCGGTGATCCACTGGATCTGGCCGAAGGAGGCGCCCTCGTCGCGCTGGATGGACGGGATCGCGATATTGACGATCGTGACGTCGACCAGGTCCATGAAGGCCGCGGTCATCACGATCGCGAGCGCGAACCAGCGGCGCCGGTCGCCCGCCCCGGCCGCCGCGCGTCCGGCCGCCCCGCCGCCTGCCGGACGATCCACCGCCCCGCCGCCGGTCGCATCGGGCACGTCGGCCGCCTCGGTACTGAGTGAAGTGCTGTCGGTGGAGGTCATGCCCCGACGGTAGGAGGCCAATAGGTCAGACCATGTCCTAGTACTCAGGCATCCTCGAAGGTATGACGACCGACACCCCGGCCCGGCTCCTCCAGCTGCTGTCCCTGCTGGGAACGCCCCGCGAGTGGCCCGGCAGCGAGCTGGCCGAGCGGCTCGGGGTCTCCCGGCGCACCGTCCGGCGGGACATCGACCGGCTGCGCGAGCTGGGCTACCCCGTGCAGGCCAGCAAGGGAGCCGACGGCGGCTACCGGCTGGTCGCGGGCAAGGCCATGCCGCCGCTCGTCCTCGACGACGAGGAGGCCGTGGCGATCGCCGTGGGGCTGCGCGCGGGCGCCGGGCACGCGGTCGAGGGGGTGGAGGAGGCGTCCGTACGGGCCCTGGCCAAGCTGGAACAGGTGCTCCCGGGTCGGCTGCGCCACCGTGTCGCCACCCTCCAGGCCGCCACCACCGCCCTGACCAGCGGCGACGGGGCCCGGATCGCACCCGAGACACTGACCGTGATCGCCTCCGCGATCGCGGGCCGGGAGCGGCTGCGGTTCGCGTACCGGTCCAGGGACGGCATGGAGTCACGCCGCCTGACCGAGCCGTACCGGCTGGTGTCGACGGGACGCCGCTGGTATCTGGTGGCCTACGACCTCGAACGCGACGACTGGCGCACCTTCCGCGTCGACCGGGTCGCCGCGCCCTTCGCGACGGGAGAGCGCTTCGCGCCGCGCGAGCTGCCCGCACAGAACGCGGCGGAGTATCTGCGGCGCTCGATGCACCGGCGGCAGGAGACCTACGAGTTCGAGGTCACCTTCGCCTCGCCCGCGGAGGTGGTGGCGGCCCGCCTGCCCGGCTGGTTCGGCGCGCCCGAACCCCTCGACGACCGCAGCTGCCGGCTGCGCGGCACGGCAAGCGACTCGGTGGAGTGGCTGGCGGTGCGGCTGGCCCTGGTGGACTGCCCGTTCACCGTCCATGGACCACCCGAACTCATCGCCCGCACCCGGCAGTTGGGGGAACGCCTGAGCCGCGCGGCGGACGCCGGGCCTCCCCCGCCCGGCTGATCCCTCAGCCGCTCCCCCACGCGAACTCGCCCAGTGCCTCCAGATTGCGTACGGCCAGTGCGGCGGGCCCGTCGGGGCCGTCGGCGGGCCGGTCGCCCGCGGCCCAGGTCTGCACGGCCACCCGGACCGCCGCCCCGGCGATGGCGGCCGCGAACCGGAGGGCGGGTGTGACGGCCGCGGACGCCCCGTCATCTCCCGGTGACCGTGCGGCGAGTGCCTGTGCCAGTTCCCGTTCCGCGGTCTGGCAGATCTCCGCCCAGACCTTGGTCAGGGCCGGGTTGCCGTCGATGAGGCGCAGCAGGGTGCGGACCCATTCCAGGGAGGCCTCGGACACCCCGCCGCCCGGGGTCAGGGTGTGGGCCGTCGCATGGCGCAGGGCCTCGGCGACGGGCAGCCCGGCGGGGGCTTCGCGGACCGCCCGCACCCAGCGGTGGGCGCCCTCGGAGAACAGCGGGACGAGGGCCTCCTCCTTGGTCGCGAAGTAGCGGTAGAAGGTGCGCGGGGCGACCCCGGCGGCGCGGGCGATGTCCTCGGCCCGGGTGGCACGCAGTCCGTTGGCCATGAAAAGGCTCGCGGCGGCCCGCGCGATCTCCATCCGGGTCGCCGCCTTGCGCCGCTCGACCAGCGACTCACCGCGATCATCCACCCGCCCATCACGCCCCACGGGCTCTACGGGCCCCACGGCCCCTACGGGCTCCACGGGCCCGCCGCGCGAAGGGGGAGTTTCGCCGGGGGAAGCGGCCCCGGTTTCTTGCGTCGTACGGCGGGACGTTGCCCCGTTCGTACGGTTGGTACGGGTCACGACGGCAGGTTATGCCGCTGTGGCACAATCTGCCATCCGGGCCGCCCCGGGGTTCAGGTCCGGGGCGACCCGGTCGGCCACCCCTGTCATGAACAGGTAAAAGCCGGGCCCCGACGCCAAGGGGGGAGTGGCGTCGGAGCCCGGCTCCGGAAGAGTCCCGCCGCCGGGGGGAGTGCGTCGGGACTCGGCTCTGGGGCGCGGGTGCGGGGGTCGGCCCGGCCGCGCGAAGTGGACCCGGAAGTCTTGTGCCCCGGACCCGGCGGGTTGAAGCGATGCAACAGCGCCAAGTCGTGCGCCCCGGCGCGGCGGCGGAGCCGGACTACCACCCGGCCCCTGGCCGCCGTTACGCCACCGCCCTTGAACCCGGTCGTCACGCCGTCGCCATCGAACCCGGTCGTCACGCCATCGCGTGGACCCCGGTCGTCACGCCATCGCGTGGACCCCGGTCGTCACGCCGCCGCGTCGAACCCGGTATCCCGGGCCAGCTTCTTCAGCTCCAGCAGGGCGTGCTTCTCGATCTGGCGGATGCGCTCCCGCGTCAGGCCGTGCTCCTTGCCGACCTCGGTCAGGGTGCGCTCCCGGCCGTCCTCGATGCCGTACCGCATCTTGATGATCGACGCCGTGCGCTGGTCGAGCCGGCCGATGAGGTCGTCCAGCTCCTCGCTGCGCAGCAGCGTCATGACCGACTGCTCCGGCGACACCGCGGAGGTGTCCTCCAGCAGGTCACCGAACTGGGTCTCGCCCTCGTCGTCCACCGACATGTTCAGCGAGACCGGGTCGCGGGCCCAGTCCAGGACGTCGCTGACGCGCGCTTCCGTCGAGTCCAGCTCGGCCGCGATCTCGGCGGGCTCGGGGTCCCGGCCGTGCTCGCGGTTGAACTCGCGCTGCACACGGCGGATCCGGCCCAGCTCCTCGACCAGGTGCACGGGCAGCCGGATCGTGCGGGACTGGTCGGCGATCGAACGGGTGATGGCCTGGCGGATCCACCAGGTCGCGTAGGTCGAGAACTTGAAGCCCTTGCGGTAGTCGAACTTCTCGACCGCGCGGACCAGGCCGGCGTTGCCCTCCTGGATCAGGTCGAGCAGCGGCAGGCCACTGCGCGGATAGCGACGCGCGACGGCCACAACAAGCCGCAGGTTGGAGCGTATGAAGATGTCCTTGGCCCGCTCGCTGTCGGCGACCAGGGCCTCCAACTCCTCACGGGTGGCCTCCGCCTTGGCCTCCTCCTCACCGTCGAGGATCTGCCTCGCGAACACACCTGCCTCGATGGTCTGCGACAGCTCGACCTCCTTCGCGGCGTCGAGCAGAGGTGTACGCGCGATCTCGTCGAGATACATGCCGACCAGGTCGCGATCGGCGATCTCGCCGCCATGGGCGCGAACACTGCGTGCCGCGTCGACGGTCTCGCCCTCGGCGGCCTTACGACGGGCGACGGCACGGGTTGCCATGCGTGCTCCCTTGCGATGGTGGGCTGACGGATGGTCCTGTTGGCGCTTGGAACACCCTTCCGGGTGCCCTGCATCCGAAGGAAACAACGATTGCAATCCGGACAGAATTCCCAACCTGCCCCTCGTTTTTTCTGATCATGCAGTACCCTGTGCCGCATTTATGACGGCCGGATGGCGGCAGCGCCCACGGAGGCGCAGGTCAGACCGGGCGTGGCCGACGGTCTCAGGACCCTCACACACCTCCACAGCCACCACACGTGTGAGACGCCCCTCACATCCAGTGCCGAGATCTTCACGCCAATGGAGTCCGGCAAGGCCAAGGGAGCCCGGGGAAGTGGGACATCCTCGGCCGTTCCCCCCGCCCTGAAGACGGACCACACCGGCCGATGGTTGCCACGGCCGGACGATCACTGGGCGCCGGGGCGATTCAGCCGAACTGCACCGACCGCTTGGCCAGCCCCATCCAGAAGCCGTCGATCACCGACCGCTGCGTGTCCAGTTCCCCCAGGGCGTCCGCCGCGCCCAGCGTCACAAAGAGCGGGGCGAAGTGCTCCGTACGGGGATGGGCAAGGCGGCCGGCCGGTGCGGCACGGGTGAAGTCGAGGAGCGCGTCGACGTCACCGGCCCCCAGTGCCCGCTGCCCCCAGTCGTCGAACTCCGCCGACCAGCCGGGCACCCCTCCCCCGGCGTGGCGCAGCGCGGCCAGATTGTGGGTGAAGAAGCCGGAGCCGATGATCAGTACACCCTCGTCGCGCAGCGGGGCCAGCCTGCGGCCGATCTCGAAGAGCCGCGCCGGGTCGAGGGTGGGCAGGGAGATCTGGAGCACCGGGACATCGGCCTCGGGGAACATCTCGACCAGCGGCACATACGCGCCGTGGTCCAGGCCGCGGTCCGGGAAGTCCTGGACGGGGACACCGGGGGCGCGCACCAGTTTCCTTACGGCGTCCGCCAGCCAGGGGGCGCCCGGGGCGGCGTAGGTCACCCGGTAGTAGTGCTCCGGGAAGCCCCAGAAGTCGTAGACCAGCGGCAGCGTCTCCACCGCGCCGAGCGCGAGCGGCGCCTCCTCCCAGTGCGCGGAGACCATCAGGATCGCCCGGGGCCGGGGCAGCCCGGCGGACCAGGCGGCGAGCTGGCCGGGCCAGAGGGCGTCGTCGGCCAGCGGAGGCGCGCCATGGCTGAGATAGAGGGCGGGCATGCGCCCGGAGGTGTTGGACGCGGTGCGCTCCTCGACGGCGGACATGGCGATTCCCTTCCTTATTTACTTGAAACCTCAAGCTTAGGTGAGGGTAACAGGCGCTTTGTTTAAGTTTCAAGAAGGGGCCTCGTAGAGTGGAGCACATGAAGACGGCACCCGCTGAGGACACCCGCTGGCTCACCGACGAAGAGCAGCGCACCTGGCGTGCGTACATGCACGCCGTCACCCTTCTCGAGGACCACCTGGACCGCCAGTTGCAGCGCGACGCGGGCATGCCGCACGTGTACTACGGACTGCTCGTCCAGCTCGCCGAGGCACCGCGCAGGCGGATGCGGATGACCGAACTGGCGATCGGGGCGAAGATCACCCGGTCCCGGCTCTCGCACGCCGTCGCCCGGCTGGAGAAGAATGGCTGGGTGCGCCGCGAGGAATGCCCCTCCGACAAGCGGGGACAGGTCGCGGTCCTCACGACGGAGGGCTTCGAGGTACTGGCCCGCACGGCGCCCGGACATGTGACGGCGGTGCGCCAGGCCCTGTTCGACCGGCTCAGCCCCGAACAGCAGAAGTCCCTCGGCGAGATCATGTCGGTCATCGCGGAGGGGCTCCAGCCCAAGGAGGCGGGCGCGGATCTGCCCTGGCTCCGCTAGCGGGCAGCTCCGGGGCCGCCCATACAACAAGGCCACAACAGCCAAAGCAGGCCACAGCAGTCCACAACAAGGCCGCCCCGGCCCCGCCGAGGTGGCGGGACCGGGGCGGGACCAGGGCAGCGCCCGGTGGTGACCGGAGCGGCCCGTGCGGCCGGTGTCAGTGGGCGACCACCGGCACCGGCACCTCGCCCTCGATGCCGTCCATCATCGCGGACGACTCCCCGGCGCCCGGGCGGCCGGCGTTGACGAAGGTCACCGCGACCAGCGCGGCCAGCACCAGGATGCCGACGGCGACCCAGATCGCGCTCGCGTAGCCGTGCACCATGCCCTGGAGCTGGACCAGCTGCTGCTGCGGCTTGGTGGCCGCCGTCGCGATGTGGTCCTTGATGTACGACGTGGTCGCCGAGGACGCGATGGTGTTCAGCAGGGCCGTACCGATCGCGCCACCCACCTGCTGGGAGGTGTTGACCATGGCGGAGGCGACACCGGCGTCACGCGGCTGCACACCGTGCGTGGCCAGGGACATGGCCGGCATGAACGCCGTACCCATGCCGAGGCCGAGCAGCAGCAGGGCCGGGAGCACCAGGGTCGTGTACGAGGAGCCGATCTCCAGCTGCGCGAACAGGAACATGCCGACGCCCGCCACCAGGAAGCCCGGGCCCATCAGCAGCCGCGCCGGGACGCGGGTCATCAGCCGGGTGCCGATCTGGGTGGACCCGGTGATCATGCCCGCCACCATCGGCAGGAAGGCGAAGCCGGTCTTGACCGGCGAGTAGCCCTTCACGACCTGGAGATAGTAGGTCAGGAAGAGGAAGGTGCCGAACATCGCGATGATCGCGAGACCGAGGGAGAGGTAGATACCACCGCGGTTGCGGTCGGTGACCACGCGCAGCGGCAGCAGCGGCGCCTTGACCCGCGCCTCGGTGACGACGAAGGACACCAGCAGCACCGCCGCCGCGATGAACAGACCGATCGTCACGGAGTCGCCCCAGCCGTCGGACTCGGCGCGCGTGAAGCCGTAGACGAGGGAGACCAGGCCGAGGGTGGAGAGGATGACGCCGGGGATGTCGAGCGGCGAGCGGTTGCGGCCGCCCTCGGGCTCACGGATGACGAAGTAGGCACCGGCCGCGGCGACGATGGCGAACGGGACGTTGACGAAGAACGTCCAGCGCCAGTCCAGGTACTCGGTGAGGAAGCCGCCGAGGATCAGACCGACGGCACCGCCGCCACCGGCGATCGCGCCGTAGATGCCGAACGCCTTGGCGCGCTCCTTGGCGTCGGTGAACATCACCGCGAGCAGGGACAGCGCGGCGGGCGCGAGCAGGGCGCCGAAGACACCCTGGAGGGCGCGGGCGCCGAACATCATCGCGCCGGACTGCGCCGCACCGCCGAGCGCGGAGGCCGCGGCGAAGCCGGTCAGACCGACGACGAAGGCCCGCTTGCGGCCCCAGAGGTCGGCGATACGGCCGCCGAAGAGCAGCAGACCGCCGAAGGCGAGGGCGTAGGCGGTGACGACCCACTGACGGTTGCCGTCGGATATGCCGAGGTCCTGCTGGGCGGACGGCAGCGCGATGTTCACGATGGTGGCGTCGAGGACGACCATCAGCTGGGCGAGGGCGATGAAGACGAGCGCCCGCCAGCGATTGGCGTCGGGAGCGGAAGCGCCGTTGACGCTTCGGGCAGATGAAGACATGGAGGTACCCACTTCGGGACTGCGTAACGGAAAAAAGTCGGACTTGGGAGCGGAAAAGGGGTGCGTCGGTGC
The DNA here is from genome assembly GCF_044548405.1 of Streptomyces sp. NPDC052040. Classification (NCBI taxonomy): domain Bacteria; kingdom Bacillati; phylum Actinomycetota; class Actinomycetes; order Kitasatosporales; family Streptomycetaceae; genus Streptomyces; species Streptomyces sp. NPDC052040. The sequence continues at coordinate 180,591 of NZ_JBIUBV010000011.1, forward strand.
GGGCGATCGGTCGGTCGGTCGTCTACAGGTGGTCGGCGTCTGGGGACATGGGTCAGTACGGGCACCGGTCGGGCACGGACGTCGGCCGGTGCGGCGCGGGTCGTGTCAGCCCCCGTCGGCAGACGCCTCGGCCGTCATCGGCCCCGTCGCCCACACCCTCGGTCGTACTGCCCCGGTCGTACTGCTCCGGTCGAACCGCCCTGGTCGTACTGCCCCCGTCGGCAGACGCCCGCTGATGCAGACGGATCGGATCGGATGGGATCGGATCGGCGGAACCCATCGGCACTGGTCGGTACTGATCGGTACTGGTCGCTGTGATCACCGGTGATCTCTGGCGCTCGCTGGTGATCGCTCGTGAATCGCTACTGGTCGGTCAGGGTCGGCGCAGTTCCTCCATGGTGACGGCCGTACCCGGCAGCTCGGAGCGGGCCGGGGCCCGCAGCCCGTCCAGGAACAGCTGGAGATGGCGGTGCATGTAGCGGTCGGCGCTGAGGCATGCCGTACCGGCCGGCGGCCTGCTCAGCTGGGCCACGCCGATCGTGAGATCGCCGACGCCCACATCCGGACGGAGCTGTCCGGAGGCCCTGGCCCGCTCCATGAGTTCTTCTACGAGCCGCTCGATCCGTTCGCGCGCGGCTTCGAGGTCGGGGTGGTTCTGGTCGAAGGTGGTGGAGACCATCGGGCACAGCGCGCTGAGCCGCTCGTCGGCGGCGGCGTGTGCGAAGAGCTCAAGCGCCTCGAAGGCGTCGGCGCACTCCACGAGGGCCCGCTCGGCCACCTCGGACGTACGGTCGAGGACCGAGCAGACGATTTCGCGGGCGAGTGCATCGCGGTCGGGGAAGTTTCGGTACACCGTGGCGTTGCCGACACCGGCCCGGCGGGCGATCTCGTCGAACGGCACATCGGCGCCGAACTCGACGAACATCTCCCGGGCTGCGGTGACGATCCGCTCCCGATTGCGCAGGGCGTCGGCGCGGGGCCTGGGCGCTCGGCGCCGCTCGGGGGTCGCGGTCGCGGTCGGCACGGCATTCTCCTCGGACTCGGACGAAGTGGATCGCGATCCGGGGAATCGTTCTCCGTTTCGCGTGGACACCGGTCTAAACGGGGATTCGCTCCCCGGTTATTTCACTCCGTCGGCACAATTTTCTGTGAGCTGCGTCACAGGGCAGGGGATTCCCTGTCCCGCCCTCGGGGTGCACCCCCACCCGTGAACCCTCTCCACTCCCGTCCCCGCCCCACGTCACCCCCTCCGCGCCCGAGAACCCCTCGTTCGGTCTCCTCCAGCGCGCGCCGCCGGAACGCGCGACACAGGGTGATCGCAAGGGTGCAGCCGGGGACCGGCGGCTGCCGTGGGAGCGGAGGGCCACCGCATGCAGCTGCCCCGTCGCCGGGTCCGCCCTCGTCGTGCCGCTTCCCTCGCCTCGGTCACCGCACTGACGCTGCTGGTCGCCACCTCCGCCGGTACCGGACAGCTGACACCGGACTCCACGACGGCGGGACCCGCCGCCCCCAACCGCGCCTCGGCACTGCGCCCCTGCATGATCCACGGGCACCAGAACATCCAGATGCCCGAAGGCATCCCGACCTCCTCCGGTTACGCCCACTCCACCGGCACCGTCCACGCCCTGACCCTGATGATCGACTTCCCGGACGTCCCGGGGCAGGGCAGCGCGATGGACCGGTACGCGGAGTTCTTCCCGCAGACCCAGCAGTGGTTCACCACCGGCTCCTACGGCCGTCTCGACTACCGCCCCGAGGCCCCCATACGTCACTGGCTGCGGATGCCCAAACCCTTCAAGGCCTACGGGATAGAACGCGGCGCCCCCTTCGACCCCGGTTACCGCCAGCTCGTCCAGGACATAGTCGCCGCGGCCGACGCGCAGGTGGACTTCCGCCGCTACGACCTGCTGAATGTGCTGGCCACCCCGAACGCAGGCCCGTCCGCCCTGGACACCGTGCTGTCCGTGACCTTCGCGGGCAACGCCGACGCTCCCCTGGCCGACGGGGTGCCGGTCGCCAACGCGTCCTTCATCTACAGCCGCCAGGACGACGGCTCGGGCTCCTACGCCGTGACCGGCTACCGGGTGCTGCCGCACGAGAACACCCACACCTTCGGCCTGCCCGACCTCTACACCCAGGAGGGCGGTACCGCCGTCGGGCACTGGGACATCATGAGCGAGGACTGGGGTGCCAACAACGATCTGCTCGGCTGGCACAAGTGGAAGCTCGGCTGGCTCACCGACTCACAGGTCTCCTGCGACACCGCACGCGGCACGACCTCGTACACACTGACCCCGCTGGCCCGGCCCGGCGGGCGGAAGCTGGTCTTCGTCCCGCTCAGCTCCCGGGCCGGATACGCCGTCGAACTGCGCACCCGCGAGGGCAACGACGCGGCGGTGTGCCGGCCCGGCATCCTCGTCTACCGCGTCGACGCGGACGTGGACACCGGCTACGGGCCCATCACGGTCTACGACTCCCGCCCGAGCAGCGGCGGTTGCACCCGAAGCCCCAACGTCCAGGCCGAGCTGTCCGATGCGACGTTCGTCCCGGGGCAGTCCTTCAAGGACATCCGGGCGGGCGTCGTCATCACCGTGGCGGGGAAGGACCGGTCGGGGAACGTCCGGGTGCATGTGTCCCGCCGATGACGCCTTCCGGCGGACTTCCGGCGACCTTCCGGCGACCCTCCGGCGGTCTTCCCGGGCGCGGGCCCAACTGCCGTAGCGCGTACGGTCAGCCCGCTTCCGCCCGCCGTCCCGCCGGGGCGACCCCCCGCAGCGCGGGGGCCGAAGCTATGCGGGGCAGGAGCAGGGACCAGAAGCGCGTGAGGGTGGTGTGGGAGAGCCAGCGCATGTCGCACTCCCCGAGCGCGGCGAAGCCGACCGTCGCGCCGACCACCGTGGCCGCGAGGTCGCGCGGTGAGACATCGGACAACAGGCCCTCGTGTGCGGCCCGTACGGCCGCGCCCTCCACCCAGGCGTGCCAGCGCTGCTGGAGGTCACCGCACCGGCGGACGTCCCGTTCCTCCCGGGCCCGGTCGCCGAGGTCGAACCCGGCGCGCAGGACGACATCGTGACGCAGGCCCTGCAACAGGGCGTGGCTGGTGTCGACGAGCGACTGGAGTGAGCCGCCGAGCTGCGGCGGCGGCCGTTCGGCGGAGGTGATCCGCCCGAACCGCCGTGCCGCCGCGTCCCGAACCGCCGCCGCGAGCGCGGCCTTGCTGGGGAAGTGGAAGTGCAGCGCGCCATTGCTGACTCCAGCGCGGGAGCTGATCGTCGAGAGCGAGACCGCCTCGAAGCCGTCCTGGGTGAACAGCTCGGCTGCCGACTGGATCAAGGCGTTGCGCGTTCGTACCGCACGTTCCTGCTTGGCCATCACACGCTCCGTTGGGGCTGGGTCAGGAGCATAACAAACCGCGCATGCGGTTTTCAATTGCCTGAGCAACCGTCCCCGGGGCATCCCCCCGTGGCATTCGGAAGCCTCTCAGAAAGGCGGAAACCCATCGCCCGAAAGCACGGATTTCCTCTTCAACCGACACAAAAAATGGATCAGTTCGGTCGCAGCACGACCGGAAGTGCCCCATACCCATGGACAATGAAAGACCGCATCGGCTCGATCTCCTCCAGCGGAATTACAGACTCCAGATCGGGGAAGCGGGCGAAGAGCGCCGACAGCGCGACGGTCGCTTCCAGCCGCGCCAACGGGGCGCCCACACAACGGTGTACGCCGTATCCGAAGCCGATGTCGTCCCGTCGGCCGGGCCGCAGCACATCGAAGACGCCGACGTCCTCGCCGTACGCCTCCGGATCCGCGGCCGCACCGGCGAAGGAGACCAGGATCGGGTCGCCCCTGCCGATCCGTATGCCGTCCAGGTCGATGTCCTCGACGGCGAAACGCATCGGCGAGTACGCGGCGGGGGCGTGGGTGCGCAGGGTCTCGCCGATGACGTCGGCCCATTCGGCACGGCCCTCGCGGACATGGGCGCGCTGTTCCGGGAGGGCGCACAGGGCGCCGATGGTGTTGGTGATGAAGGTGCAGGTGGTTTCCTGCCCGGCGGCGATCATCAGATAGAGGGTGCCGAGGAGTTCCTGCTCCGACAGCCGTCCGTCGGCACCGTCGCGCGCTCCGATGAGAGCGGTCGTCAGATCGTCACCGGGCGCGGCCCGTTTGTCGGCGACCAGTTCGGCCAGCATCCCGAAGACCCGGATCTGCGCGGCCGCCATGTCCTCGCCGGACACCGAGGTGCCGAACACCAGGTCCAGGTCCGCGCACAGGGGTTCCCGGGCCTCGTCCGCGACCCCGAACAGCTCGCAGATGACCCGCATGGGCAGCAGTTTGGCGAACCGGGCCCGCAGATCGACCGGTTCACCCGGCGGCACCTCGGCCAGTTCGTCGAGCAGCGCCTCGGCGATCTCCTCGACGCGCGGCCGCAGAGCCTCCGTTCGGCGTGCGGTGAAGGCCGCGGCGACCAGTCGGCGCAGCCGCCCGTGGCGCTCCCCGTAGGCGAAGAGCATGTTCTCGTTCGCCACCCAGGGGTAGAGCGGCCAGTCCGTGCCGACCCGGCCCTCCACGAAGTCGGGCCAGTGCTGCCGCGCGTCCTTCGACACCCTTGGATCGAGGAGGAGTTGCTTGACGTACTTGTGCCGTACGACCGCCCAGGCGCGCACCCCGCCGGGCAGTTCCACCTCAGTGGCCGGCCCCTGGCCCCGCAGCATGGCGGTCTCGCCCGCGAGGTCACGCCCGGTCACATCGAGGGCGTACGGGCACTTGGTCGTCTCCATCCGGGCACTCCGTTCGGTCGGCCGGGCCGTCCGGCACCGGGCGTGGCGCGCCGGACGGCGTACCACCTGGAACTCACACACCTGCACAGAGGAGACCTGCACAGCGGAGACGCATCCGCCGCCCCGGCGCACCCGCCGTGGCCGCGCACCCGCACGAACACCCGACGTCACCCCCTCCCCCTCGCCCTCCGCGCCGCCCTCAGGGAGCAGCGTCGTCGGCCGCCTCCGACCGGAGCTGCCGCATGGCGGTCTCGTAGACCTTCGGCCCCCGGTCCGGGGAGAAGTCCAGCCGCACCAGCACTCCCGGAACGGCGACCGCGGGCATCAGATGCCGGTAGAGATCGGCGACCCGCTCGGCCAGGTCCGCCCGTTCGCTCATGATCCGGGAGAGGACCTGGACGCCCGTGAAGGCGCCGACGAACAGCTTGGCGAGAGACTCGACATCCACGCTCGGAAGGAGCTCGCCCCGCTGCTTGGCCTCTTCGAAGATGGCCCGGGTGTGCTCGGTCCACGCCTGCATCGGCACCCGCCGGTTGAGGTGGTCCTTCGGCGACCCCTGGTCCACGGTCAGCCGCACGCTGCCCTGGACGATCGGGTCACCGGTGTCCTTCCGGAGCAGATAGGCCAGCAGCAGCGCCTCGTCCAGCGACTCCTGGAGCTTCAACTCCTGTTCCGGCACAGGCGGAAGAGAGGAGACCTGCGCGGCCAGCACGGCCTGGGCGAGCTCCTCCTTCGAGGTGAAGTGGAAGTAGAGGGCGCCCTTGGTCACCCCTGACCTCTTCAGCACGTCGGAGATCGTCGCGGCCTCGTATCCGACCTCGTCGAACACCTCGGCCGCGGCGACCAGAATCGTCTGCCGCGTCCGAATGGCCCGCTCCTGCCGTGCCACAAGCACCCTCCGCCCAGCCCGCACCGCGGGAAAGAGACCGGACGGTCTCTGCCGATACTTCAGGACGATAAAACCAGCCATACGGTTTTTCAACCCTGGAGCCCAAACTGCGCATTTGCCCCCCTTTCCCCCATAAGCTCCAGTCGGGTTCCAGCCGACAACCGGCTGACGTCCGTTCGCGTTCCAGCGGACGCCCACTCGCCGTCCGGCCGACGCCCACCCACCTTCCGGCCGACGCCCACTCGGCTTCCGGCCGACATCGGACCTCCAACCGACCGAAATCCGGCTGCCGTTCGGCCGATGTTCGGCCCCCCTGGAGAGCTCCGTTCGCCGTACGGCCCGCATCCGGGCGCCATTCGGCCTGTGTCCGGCGGTATCCGGTCGATATCCGGGCCCGGCTCCTGTGTACTCCTGGCAGTCCTGACGCGGAGAGGCCTTGAAACAAAAACCGGATGGTACGTATCTTCGCTCCGCCACCTCACACACCTGCCCGAATGACCGAACCACTCAGGGATGCTCGATGACTGTCACGACGTCCGATGTCCTGGCCGCGGGAACGACCGAAGACCGGCTGTTGCCCGGTGTCCCGGTGTTGCTGCACGACCGGGCCACCTCGGCCGCGGACCCGGCGTCCCTCACCGGACGCCCCCCGGTCGCGGACGACCTCACCCGCCTCCTCTTCGAGGGGCCGCACCGCGAACGCCGGCACGGCACCTGGCGCGGGATGATAGCGGGCGGCGCCTTCGCATACCGGCCCGGACTGCCCCCGGCCGAGCGGGCGGCGCTCTCCTACGACCGTCTCCGCCTCGTCAACGACGCCCTCGCCGACCCCGAGCGGTTCGCCGCCGATCCGCACCGGCTGGCCGCGCTGCACGAGTGGACCGGGCCGGTGGACGGTGGGCTGACCACCCTCGCGAGCATCCACTACAACCTGTTCCTCGGCAGTCTCGTCGACCACGACCACGCGGGCCGCGATCTGTCCCCCTTCACCGCGCTGCGCAACACAGGAACGTTTCTGTGCACCGAGCTGGAGCACGGCAACGACGTGGCCGCGATGGAGACCGTCGCCGTCTTCGACCGCGCGGGCGACTGCTTCCGTCTGCACACCCCGACGCCGGGGGCGCGGAAGTTCATGCCCAACACCAGCCTCACCGGGGGGCCGAAGACCGCGGTCGTGGCGGCCCGGCTCCTGGTCGACGGCGAGGACCAGGGCGTCTTCCTCTTCCTGACCCCGCTCAGCGACGGGAACGGCCATCTGCCCGGGGTCACGGTCCGCCTGCTGCCGGACCGCACCGGCACCCCCGTCGACCACTGCCTCACCTCCTTCGACCAGGTGCGGCTGCCGCGCCAGGCGCTCCTTCAGGCCGACCACGGCCGCCTGGACCGCGACGGAACCCTCACCAGCAGCCTCGGCAACAAGCGCAAGCGGCTGCTGCGCTCCATCAACCGCGTCACCATGGGCAAGCTCTGCATGAGCGCCGGGACGCTCGGCATGGCCCGCGCCGCGCTCGCCATCGCGGTCCGCTACTCCGAGAACCGCCTCATCTCGGGCCCGCGGGCCGGGGAGCGCATCCCGCTCGCTGCCCACCGCAGCCACCACGGCCGACTGCTCGACGGACTGGCGACGGCGTATGCGATGACCTTCCTGCACCGCGCCGTGGTCGACCGGTTCGCCGCGCACACCGAGGAGGACCGCGAGGAGACCGAGCGGCTCACGGCCGTGGCCAAGGGCTGGATCACCTGGCAGGCACGGGAGATTGCCATCGAGTGCCGCGAACGCTGCGGCGCACAGGGCCTGTTCCCGGCCAACGGCATCGTGGACCTGACCGCGAACATCGAGGGCGGCATCACCGCGGAGGGCGACAACCTGGTGATCTGGGTGAAGGCCGCCTCCGAGATGGTCTTCGGCCACGAGTCCGCGAAGCCGGAGGCGCTGCCGCCCGGGGACCTGACGGACCTGCCCTTCCTCCGGGGTCTGCTCGCCCAGGTCGAGGCCGTCTGGCAGGGCCGGGCCCGCACGGCCCTGCGCGAGGGCCCGTCCGGCGACCCGGTCGGCCGCTGGAACGTCACCTCCGCCGCCGCCCTGGAGATGGTCTCGGCCCATGCGTGCCGCACGGCCGCCGACGCCTTCGCAGCGGCCGCAGACCGGACGGCGAACCCGGAGACGGCCGCACTGCTGCGCACCCTGTGCCGCCTGTTCCTCCTCCGGCGCCTCCGCGAACACACCGGCGACCTGCTCGCCGACGGCCACCTCACCCCGGACCAGGTCCGCGCCCTGCCAAAGACCCTGGACACGACGATCGCCGAACTCGCCCCCCACATGACGACCCTGGTCGACGCGTTCGACTTCCCCCCGGAGTTCCTCGCCAGGATCCCGATCGCCGACGGCACCACGATCGTCCACACGATGCCCGACCCCCGCTGACCCGAGTCCGGCGAAAGGGGCCCGTGACCGTGAAGCGGCACGGGCCCGACCCAGCAAACCTCAAATGATCAAAACCAGACCCCGGCCTCGTCCCCACCGCCCCGCCCCGATCCGCTAACCTGTTGGAACCGCCTCCAGAGGCGGCCACACCCTTGCAGAAGCCAAGGTGACCGCTCACCCAGAGTAATCACCACCTTCCGCCAGGACCCCGCCTTCGTAGCTCAGGGGATAGAGCACCGCTCTCCTAAAGCGGGTGTCGCAGGTTCGAATCCTGCCGGGGGCACCAGCGCAAAGGCCCCGGACCGATCATGGTCCGGGGCCTTTGACATCTACTTCTGACATCAACGCGGGCGGTCAGCCGCGACCGGGGCGCCTCTTCCGCAGGAGCCGGTCCATGTGGCTCATGGCTTCGCGCTGCGTGTCCTGGACGACGTGGGTGTAGACGTCCATGGTGATGCTGATCTGGGAGTGGCCCAGGATCTCCATCACGACGCGGGGCGCGACTCCGGCCGCCGTGAGGAGGGTCGCGGTGCCGTGCCGGGCGTCGTGCAGTCGGATGACGCGGAGGCCGGCGGACTGGGCGACGCGGGTGAAGGAGCGGTAGAGGTTGCGCGGCTCGACCGGGCGGCCGGTGCGGGTGGTGAAGACGTAAGCGGACTCCTGCCAGCTCTCCCCCGCCTTGGCGCGGGCAGCTGCCTGCCGCATACGGTGCCAGCGCAGGGGCGCGATGCAGAGGGCGGGAAGCGGGACGGCACGGCGACGGCGGCTCTTGGGGTCGTCGTCGTACAGGACGCCACGGCGCCGCTGCATCTGCTGGCGGACGTAGAGGACGCGGTTGTCGAGGTCGAGGTCAGACCAACGAAGGCCGACGATCTCGCCCCGGCGGAGGCCCATGGCGATGGCGAGCACGAAGGCCGCGTAGAGCGGGTCCTTGCGGGATGCCGCAAGGAAGTCGAGCGTCGCGTCGAGAGTCCAGGGCTTCAGCTCGCGGTTGTCGGTGCGGGGCGGCTCGACGAGCTTGGCCACGTTTCGCGTGATCAGTTCCTCGCGGCAGGCGGAGGTGAGTGCCGACCGCAGAACTCGGTGCGATTCCTTGGCGGTTGCTGCGGTGGTCTCCTTCTCCAGTCGGACGAGGAACCGGCGCACGTCGGCGACGCCGAGGGACTCCAACCGCTTAGCGCCGAGCAGGGGCACCAGGTAAAGCCGCACGTGTGCCTCGTACTTGTCGTATGTGCTGAGCTTCCGCCGGGGCTTGATGACGTTGTCCAGCCAGTACGGCAGCCACTCGGAGAGCTTGGCCGACTTGGTGGGTACGGGCACGCCCTGGTCGACCTTGTCGAGCAGTTCACGGCGCTTGGCGTCGCACTCGGCCCAGGTCTTGCCGTAGGCGAACTTGCGGGCACGGGTGCCGTCCGGCTGGAGGACGTAGACCGCGCACTGAAAGCGGCCGTCCTTGCGTTTGGTGATGGTGCCGGCGCCGTTGGGATTCCGCTTGCGTTGCTGGGCCATCAGGCGGCCTCTTCCATCTGCCCGAGAACGAAGTCCCGGACGGCTTCAGCGGGAATCCGCCGCGCACCGTCGATCTTGATCGAGACGAGGCGGTGCGACCGGATGAGGTCATAGACCTTGGAACGTCCGAGCTTCAGCCGGGCCATGACTTCCGGCACGGTCAGGAGTTCTGCGGTGGCGGTGGTCATGCTGCGGCTCCTTCGCGAGCGAGCTGGTCGGCAAGGGCGTCGCGGGCGGTCTCGCGGTTGAGCTGGAGGTCGCGCGCGATGGTCGCGGAGAGGGCGGCTTCACCCGGTGTGTGGCCGTGGCCGGCGTACTGCCAGTCCGCCAGGACGAGGACGGTGTCCGGCTCGCGGTCGTCGAGGCCGAGGACGGATGCCTCTTGGGCGGCGCGGTAGTCGGCGCGTTCCTGGCGCAGGGCACCGAGAGTGGTGGAGTACGTGCGCGACTTGGACGAGAAATGTCCGCGGAAGCCGAGCATGTGAGCCCAGGCCCAGAGGCGCCGGTCCGGGTAGACGCTGTCCAGGTCGCGGCACGCGGTGATGAGCCGCCGGGTGTGGTCGGGGACCTGGTGGCGGTTGAGTTCGGCGAGTTCGCCGATGCGGCGGTCCAGGGTGCCGGTGTTCTCTGCGGCCTTGGTGGCGTACTTGGCCACGTACGAGGCGACGGCCTGCTCGGTGATGTCGGAGCCGTCGCCGAAGGCCTTCACGGGCCGTACGTCGAGTTGGGTACCCCAGCGGAAGGTACGGGCGGGCTGTTCCTCGGCGGCCGGCACCGACACCGACGTGTAGGAGTGCGCGGCGGAGGCGCGGAGCGCGTCCGTGAGGAGGTCGACCGTGGCCCAGGCGGGCGGGGGCGTCCCGGGACCCTCCGGACCGTCGAGGCGTACGACGGCGTGGAAGTGCAGGGCTCCGCGCTTCTGGAACTCGGCGACCTTGCCGTACGAGACACGGAGGTGTTCGGCGAGTTCCCGGCGAGGCAGGCCGACACGGGCGGCGAGTTCGCGGCGGAGTCGGGTGGTGAAGCGCTGCCAGAGCTGTCCGGCGTGGTTGTTGAACAGGACGGCGCCCGCGTAGTCGTAGGCGTCCGGGTCGAGGGCAGTGCCCAGCTCCGGGGCGTCGGGCGCGTGCGGGGTGCCGCAGCGGCAGGTGCCGTGGTCCGGGCGGTTGTGAACCGGGCCGAACGAGGGGGCCGTGAGGGTGGCGAAGACACGCGGGTGATCGCGGACCGAATTGGGGATGTCGCGGCGGTCGTCCCCGGCCAGTCCGGCGCGGATGAGGTGGTACGTGTCGCCCGCGTACGTCCAGGCGCAAGCCGGGCACCGGGAAGCACGGCGGTTGCCACACGCGAGGCGAAGGCGCCCGCCCGGCTCCTTCTCGGTGGAGTAGTGGTGCAGGGTCTCACCACTGCTCTTGTCCTTGTGGAGGACCCAGCCGGTGAGGTGGATCGGGTCGGAGCAGCCACCGGTGCGGCGGACCTGGTCTTCCCAGCGGGCGTAGTCGGAGGCCGAGGCCACCCGGAGCACGTCCCCGAGAGTGATCGGGTCGAGCAGTGTGTCTGGCATGGGCGCCGTCGGTGTTGCGGGTGAGGCGCGGTGGGCCATGCTTGGTGTTCCTTCCGGTTGCGAGATCGGACAGGGGCGGCGCCCGGGCGGCGGATGCTTGGCGGTATCGAGGCCGCCCGGGAGCCGGTCAGCGACGCTTGGCGTCAGAGACGAGCAAGGAGCGAAGGACGACCGCACAGACGGCGACCGAGGCGCCGGTGATGGCGACCGCCAGGAGCAGCGAGACCAGCACGGCGCCGAGGACCAGGACGACGGCCGTGCCCCCGCCGACGAGGGCGAGGACGGCGCCCGGGGTGAGCTGGATCGTGGGCCGGGACGGCGTCGGAGTTGTCGGGACGGCCGGCGGGGTCTCCACGTGTGGGGTGACGGTTGTCGGCTCGACGATGGCGGGCGGAGTGCTGAGGCCCGTCGGCGTGGGCATGGTGGGGATCTTCGGGCGGAACATCGTTGGTCTCCTCTCGCGGGCGGGCTACTTGACGAGGGCGTTGATGGCCGGGGCAAGGACGCTGTCGGCGAGGAGGAAGCCGCCGAGCAGCAATACGGCGATGAGCCAGGCGGGCGGGCGGATGAGCTTGACGCCGAGGTAGCCGACGACGAGCAGCGCCAGCCAGAGCGGCACCTGCATGGGGGTGGTCTCCTAACGGATGCGGCAGCGATGGGTGCGGGCAGCAAGCTGGGCGGCGGACTGACTGGAGTAGTCCGAGGACCAACCGCAGCCCTCGGAGGTGCACACGGCGGCGTGCTTTGTCTGGCCGTTGCGGTCGCGGTGCGTGCCGATCTGCACAGGGCCGATCCGGAGCACGGAGTGGAAGTTGTCGCGGGCGGGCATCGCAGGTCTTCTTCCTGGTCAGGTGAGGTGGGCGGCGATGGCGTCGGCAAGCTGGGGCGGGACGCCGAGGCGGGAGCGCAGGGTGTCGGGGTCGATCGGGGCACCGGTACGTGCGCGGTACTCGTCGGCGACCTTGCGGGCGTGGTCGACCAGTACGGCAGGGACCGGAGGAGCAGGGGCGGGGGCGGGGGCCTGGTCCGGAGAGGCAGGGGGCGCACCAGGCTCGGTCACGACTTCCGTGGCCGAGGCCGGCTCGGCGACCGGGACCAGTTGCTCGGTCGGAGGCCCGTCCTCTTCCGCGTCCGCGACAGGTGCTGGCGGAACCGGCCCCGAGTCCGCAGTCGACGAGTGCGCGAGCAGCGTTCCGCCAAGAAAGGCGAGCGCGGGCCATCCGGCGATGCCGAGGCGGAGCAGGGCGGGCGGGTCGGCGAGGTCGAGGAACCCGGCAGTGGCGACGTTGGCGCCGAGCGAGGCGAACAGTGCGACGACGAACCAGCACCAGGCCAGCCGGGACGGACCCTCACTCCGCAGGCGCCGCCAAGCGGCGACCAGGAGCAGATCGACACTGACCGGGTAGGCCCATGCCTTCCAGCCGTCCTGTCCGGCAGCCGCGGCCAGGTCGTGCAGGTGCGCGAAGGACAGAGCACCGGCGATGACGGCCTGAACCAGGACCGCGTCGACGCGGAGGCCGTGACGGGAACCCATCAGGAGTCACCGGGGTAGGCAGGGCCGCCGTCGGGGTCGTAGCCGTCCGGGAACATGCCGGGCGGCGGTTCGGGCAGCGAGACAGCAAGGGAGGGGCTGACGGCTTCCACGAAGTCGAGGTCGGCGCCGGCCATGTCGGCGTACAGGGCGAGTTGACCTAGCAGGAGCACGGTCCGGGCGAAGTCCTCGCAGTGCGGGCACACGGCGGGATCTCCCTTCATTGGGCATGGCGGGGGTAGGACCTGGCGCGAAGGCGGTCACGCCGACCGGTGGGGGCCCGAGAGATCAGGCAGTGGCTGGGGCAGGCTTGGCCGACGGCAAGGGAGCGTCGGCAGTGCCGAGGGCGGGCCGGAACGGAGCCAGCTCGGGCAGGTCCGGCGTCGGGTCGGCGTGCCGGTTGCAGATGTTCACGGCCTGCCGGAGCGAGGTGTGCGGGGCACGGATACGGTGCCACCCTCCGGAGGAGTCGCCCGCGATGGCGAGCCCCCGCATCTCGGCCGGGATCTGGATGGCGGCGAGGACGGCGTCCGGGGCGATGTCGCCGAACGCCATGTTGGCGGATGTCTCGTCGTTGACGCGGTGGGCGATACGGCCGGTGAGCTGGGCGCGGAGCATGGTGATGCCCTTGCCGAGTTCGGAGCCGAAGCGCTGCCCGCAGATTTCGAGGTAGATGCCGGCCGCACGGCCGAGCTGGGCGAGGCGGACGAGAGAGGTGATGATGCGGTCCCGGCGCTTCTCCTCCTCCTTGTTGGCGAACAGGGCCAGTTCGGCAACCTCGTCGACCAGGACCACGACCGGGACCGGACGCAGATCGTCGGGCAGGTCCCAGATGTCGGCGGCGATCTCCGCATCCGGCACGTCGGCGGCGATTCGCTGCTGAGCCCGGATGACCTGATAGATGCGCCCCATCCGGACCACGAGCGCATCGAGCACTTCGGCAGCGGTGTCGGGATCGTCGGCCAGCGCGGAGAACCGGCGGGCCAGCGGGAACAGCTCAACTCCCTGCTTGCAGTCGATCCCGACGAGGGCGACGTCCATCGGTGCGAGCCCGGCGACCAGGTTTCGTTGGTAGACGGACTTGCCGGACTCAGTGGCACCGAGGGTGAGGGCGTGGGGTATCGCCCGGTAGTCGCGGTAGTGCACCGAGCCGTCCTGCCGCAGCGCGACCGGCACCCGCATGGGCCGAGCATCGGTCTCGGTCGGCATCTGCACCCGCTTGAGCACGTCGTAGCCGGTCATGCGCACCTCCACGACACCGGAACGCAGTTCCCGCGAGGTCACGCCGTACATCGAGAACGAGTGCCGGAGCCGGCCCGAGGCGGCGGCGATGTCGAAGGCGTCCTGCCCGGGGCGGAGCTTGAGCCGCAGGACCAGGCCGGTACGAGTGGGCCGCAGCCGCAGGATGCGCGGGGAACGGGACTCCGGTATCGGCCGGTTGGTGGCACGGGCGAGGGCGAGCCGCCACCGAGCCGGCGGAACGGTCAGCCCGCACGCATCCATGACCGAGCCGTACCGGGCCAGGACCCGCACGACGGCCAGCGTGACCCCGAAGGTCAACCAGTACCAGGCGGGGCGCCGCCACCGCAGGAGTCCCACGGCGACGGCGACCAGCACCAGGGCGACCGCGAAGCCGGTCATGCTCAGGCCGCCTTGGGCCCTGCGGCGGCGTCGGCGAGCGAGGTGACGGCGACCGCGCGGAACGCGATGCCGTGCCGCTTCTGGCCGTTGAAGTCGTTCTCCCAGGGCCGGGCGATCAGGCCGGTGAGCGCGACCGGTGTGCCCATGGACAGCTCGCCGGTGATCCCGGGCTCCGGGACGGTGATGGACAGGATCTCCACCTCCTCGTTCGCCGCGAACATCACGTCGACCGTCATCAGCTTCACCCCGGTCTCGGCGTCGGTGGCGATCTCGCCGGTACGGCGGTCACGCACCTTGACCTGCGGGGACTTGGCGACCATCACGACGGCGCCGGAGGTGTCGACGGGGATCTGACGCACAGAGACCACTCCTCTATAGATGCTGAACTCCGTCACTCATGTACATGAGTGACGAGAAGAAGAGTGCCTCACTCCTATACATGAGTCAACCCGCCCCGAAGAAGAAGTCGCGACGGGCTGCGGGAAGTTGAGCGGGCGTCAGTCGGCGGCAGGGATCCGGTACTCGAAAACGAACTGGTCAGCGGCCATGAGGGTGTCGCACACCTCGACCACGAGCCCCGCGGTCGTACGAGCTTCGCGGACCAGGTGAACCACCGGCGCAGCCGGACTCAGTGCCAGCTCCGAGGCTTCCGCCTTGGAGGCCGGCCGCGCCTGCAGAGTCTCGACGAACTCCGCGAACTCATGCCCGTGGTCCTCGAGTCGGGCGTAGATGCCACCGCCACCGGGGTTCTCGGCGAACAGCTCCGGGATCTCCTTCACGACGTCCCAGGGCAGGTACGACGTCGCGGTCTCGACCGGGGTGCCGTTACGGAAATAGAGGCGCCGACGGGCCAGCACCTGCGTACCGACGGGGACACCCAGTCGTCGAGCGGCATCCTCGGGCGCCTCCATGGGCCCGATGTATAGAACGCTGACCTTGGCAGTCGCACCGGACTGCGTGGACTCCGCGAGGTAGGCCGCCTGCCCGCCCTGCCGGAGCGAGCGCCGGAAGCGATCGGAGGAGCGGTGCCGCACGGGGGGCCGGTTCTTCACGATCGAGCCCTTGCCGTGCCGGGTCTCGACCAACCCGCTCGCCCGCACCTCGACCATGGCCTTACGGATCGTCCCGCCGGACACGCCATAGCGCTCCACCAGCTCGGACTCACTCGGCACCATGTCACCGGGCTTGAGAATCCCCGTCCGGATCTGCTGCACGATCTCGTCCGCGATCTGCACATACCGAGGCCCGGACCCGCCCCCTCCAGCCGCAGTTCCCATAGTCCTTCCCTGCCTCCTATGCTCCTCTACATGAGTCAACCACAGGAAGCGACACCCTCCCCCCTACACTCCGTCTCCGTGGCCGGAGTGGTGGTGCGCGAGGACGGCCGCCTCCTGGCGATCCGCCGAGCCGACAACGGCACCTGGGAACTCCCCGGCGGCATCCTCGAACTCGACGAGACCCCCGAGGCCGGCGTCGCCCGCGAGGTCCTGGAGGAGACAGGCATCCACGTCGAGGTGGACGAACTGACCGGCGTCTACAAGAACGTGACCCGCGGCATCGTCGCCCTGGTCTTCCGCTGCAAGCCCTCTGGCGGCACCGAACGCACCTCAAGCGAGTCCACGGCCGTCTCCTGGCTCACGCCCGACGAGGTCAGCGAGCGCATGTCCGAGGTCTTCGCAGTCAGGCTCCTGGACGCCTTGGACGGCAACGGCCCCCACGTACGCAGCCACGACGGCAGGCAGTTGCTCACCCGATGACAGAAGCGGACAACGCACGTCGGCAACCGAGGCACCTCACGGAACTGTCCAGCGTCCATGAGTTCCTCGATGAGATCCGCCTCCGCCCCGGTATGTGACTACGCGGCAGCTCGCTCCAGCACCTGGACTCCATGCTCATCGGCTACCAAGTCGCCATGGCCGTGCACGGTATCGAGGAAGACTTCCCCTTCTGGCGCCCCGGCAGCGAAGGCCCCTTCACCGAGTGGCTGTGGCAACGGCTCGGCCGCCACAGCTCCCTTGGCTGGGCAGTCGAGATCGAACGCGAGGCACACGAGGCCGGCGTGCCCGCGGTTGAGCTGTTCTTCAGCCTGCTCGACAAGTACCGACGACAGGCCCAGCCAGCCGAGGGATAAGACTTTCCCTACTTCATCAAGGCCCGCGCACGGCGCGGGCGCGCGCCGCCTCTGCGGCGCGGCCTGCCTCCTGTCTCCGCCCCGGCTGGCCGCGCCCGGCGGCGCGCTACGTGCTGCGGGCGAAGAGGAGGAACCGGCGGCAGTGGGCAAGGGTCAAGACCAACGCCTCCGGCGGGGGATCGGCCGGCACCGGGATCGAAGGGGCGGCGTTTCCGTCTGCGGGTCCGTGGTGGCGTGCGCAGGGAGCTCCCATCCCGTCCGCCATCGACCCAGGCAGAGCCGAGCAGACGCGGCCCCTGGCGTCCAGGTCGTTCGTACAGTGGCGCGCTCCACCTGGACGCCAGGGACCACGCCCGCTCCACGGTGTGTGGGTCGACGGCGGACGGGATGGGAGCAGGGGTAAGTGGTGGTTCGGTGATTGGCGACTGTTCGCTCACTGCGTCACTTGCTCAGATAGACGGCTCCGATAGTGGCTCCAGCGCCCAACACCGCGCCTATAACAGCACCAGCGACTCCACTCCAAGCGGAATTACGTGAGTCGAACCGCCTTCTCCGGAGTTCGTGGCGTGGAAGTGGAACTATCTCCACGGCTCCGCGATTCTTCCAATTTTTGGGGAGGTACCAAATGTATCCGACATAGAAGGCCGTCAGGATCCCCGAGCACCAATAGCCCGTTATTCGAGAATCTGATGAATCTAGAAACAGTGAACAGCCTACGATCATAATCCACTGAAGAAGCATGATCGTCATGAGTAGCGGAGGATAGACGATCCTATGCGATAGTGGCCTTGCGTTCACGTAGTTGGCTACGTCTTCAACCAGATCGAGCATCTGTCTTTCGTCAGAGTCGCAGACGACGTTTGCCCCGTCCGGCTTGAGAGTGACAGTGAATGCCTTAGCCGGAACCGTAAGCACGACAGATGTCAAATCTTCGTCATCGGCATCAACTAGATCTGATATAGCGTCCGCGTCGTACTTTCCCACTTCGACGCGAACGGGCTCGCCTGCTTTGACAGCGATAAGCATTTGCAGGTCCTGCAAGTCGTCCAAGTTTAGTTTCACTGGACCAAGCCGAGCCACCTGCACCCGACGCCTCGGCCCTCTGGCAAGTACAAGCCCCATCAACTCCCCTCCCCCGAGATGGCCAGGACAGAGCGTTTCCTGGTTCCCGATTCTCCATGGCGGACACTGCGAGCGTGGGTCAGGACCCAGATCCGGTTCTACCCTTGTCGCTATTTTGGCCAAAGAAATACCCGAGAACTATCAAAAAGCTGTTTGTCAGTATTTCTGTGACCTGCACCTTCAGGAACATCGCAACCGTGATAACGGTCGCCAGGCCGACCAAGAGCAGCGAGCCTATCAGCGTGGCAACCGACTCGCGCGCAAGTAGCTGAGTGCGAATAGTCCACTTGCGCTCAGAGATGTGCTGCTTCAGCAGGGCGGCATTCTTCTCCCATTCATATTGCTCGGAGATATTCTCTCGATTCTCGTTCGCAAAAGATTTCGTCGACTGCTCAAGCGCGTCAAGTTCGGCGCGGATTTTCTCCCTATTGATGGAGTCTGGGATTAGGTCTATTGTTTCGCGAAGCGAATTTATCTGCCTACTGTTTGTGATCTCCCATAGACGCGAAGAGATCAATTCTTTCCTGCGGTGTATATGGGAGCGCACCAACCGGGAAACCTCCGGCGGTAGCTCCGACCTAGCGAAATCAAGTTCCGAATTGACGATGCTCAAGTAGTGTTGAAGTTCTTGAACGTCATCACTTTGACTTATTTTTTGCATCGGGACATTCTTACGAAGCTCTTCTACGAACTTTATTCGAGCTTCGGCAATTTCGTCCCTCCCTTTTCGGTGGCCGTCGCTGATCTCAAAAGCTCCCACGTGCCCCCCTGCCCTCCTAGCCAAGGCCAGCATCGTAGACGTTGAGGTAGGCACCAGGAGGCGCAACCGAAGGGTTCGTGCAGCGCCCCGACGGCGGCGGCCCGAACGGCTGGGCCGCCCTTGGGCCGTCCGGCGGTGGCCAACGTCGACAAGCGACGACGGGCGGCGCAGACATCAGCACAGGTCAGCTCAACGCCTCGCAGCATCAGTCGACTTGGGCGACTTTTGAAACCAGTTCTTCGGCTACTGGTCGCACACCGCGGCGCTTGACTCGCCCATTGAAACTCCAGCCCAGAGCCGCTCCGCCACCCTCTCCAACAGCGCTCTACTCCGATCAGCTACCAATCACGGCCTGATCGGCGAGCCGGCCGGACCTCACGGTGCCGCAGCCGCGGCTGGGCGGCGCAAAGCATCCACCCGGGACACGGGCTTCCTCACGGCCGTGTCGCAGGTTCGGCCAGCGCTCACAGGGCCAGGAACTGTGTCGCTGGGCGGCTAGGTTTCCGACATCCACCCGAATCCCACACACCGAGTCTGTTCTGGCCAACTCCGTCCTGTGGCGACTAGAGAATCCTCGACATGGGTAGTGATGGCGTTCCACAGAAGGTCTGAGAGCCTGGGGGGGCATCATGCGCGTTTCCGAGTACTACAAGCTGGGTCGCACTCAGCCAACTCTCGACTTCGTCGATGTAGACGTAGAAGCGGACACGCCAGTTTATATTGACCCGAGTACGCTGAAAAACCTTCCGGATGAGTGGTCAAGCCAGTGCCACACTATGTTGTCAACGTTCTTTCATAGTGTCGTCGATGCAATCACTCATAACGACCCTCACCGGCTGCGAGCCCTTCTTGTCCGCCTCCAAGAACCTAACGAAACTCACTTTGGATTGTCCAAAGGTAAGTCGCGCGGTCGCGGTTTGGGCCCCTATCTTGTGCAACGAATATCGAAGAACCTCACCGTCAGCAAGGCCGCAGAAACTGGTCTACTTGAGGACCTTGAAGACACCGCGCTTTTTATCGAAGGGCTTGGCAAGGACATCATCTCCGATGTGACCACGAACATAATTCGCGGCATGTTGATCTCTTATACTCAATCGATGGCATCTATGTACGGGATGGAGCTACAGGAAGGAATCAATAGCGGACTTGTCTGGAACCCTTCTGCCTGCGAATGGGAAGAGGGCAGTACTAGAATGCTTGTCCCTCTGGGAAACCCTCTCCTCCTGGTGCCTAAGGTAATCGTCCGCTACGATCTCCATCAAACCAAAGAAGAGTACTTCAGAAATCATTTGGCACCCACACTGCAGGACGAAGAGCTCGACAATCCGAGCAGCAAGCTCGTCCAAACAGCCAAGAGTGGGCGAAAATTCGTCACCAAAATGGACGTCGAAACGGAGTACGGCGGAGGGAAAGAGAAAATGGTCGACCTGAGCGTGACTCGACCTCAGGTCTTCCGCGCTTACAAGGAGGAAAAGCGCAAGAACCCGTCACACCCTCTAGGCCACGATGAGCTCAGTCAAGCAACCGGAACTAAGCCGGTTAACTACCAAGATTTACTCAAGGCCGTCCTTGATACTCCACCAGGCGCAGAGCACGCCACGAAGTACCACCACAGGGTCCATGCAGTTCTAAGCGCGATCTTCTACCCATGGCTCACCTACCCGATTGTCGAGCATCCCCTAGACCAATCCAGAAAACGCGTTGACATCACTTACACAAACAACGCGACGGACGGGTTCTTCGGATGGGTTATGCGGCAGGGACATCCCTGTTCGCATATATTCGTTGAGTGCAAGAACTACGACTCTGAGCTCGGAAATCCAGAGCTGGATCAACTGTGCGGAAGATTCTCACCGCTACGCGGAAAGGTCGGACTGTTGCTGTGTAGGTCTCTCGCGGAGAAAGAGAGATTCCTCCAGCGCTGCCGCGACACAGCCCTGAGTCGACACGAATTCGTACTCCTTCTCGATGATGAGGACCTCTCGGCCCTGGTTGAGGAAGTCGTGACAGCCCATACCCCAGTTGATCCGCAGGCGCTCGACGACGAGAATCAGGAGCGACCCTACCCAGGTGAGTTCAGGCTGCTGTTCGAGCGGTTCCGCAAGCTCGTAAGTTGATCTTTGCCTGGCCGCTAGTGGGGGCGGGCTATCGCTCCGGGGCGTCCCTGGAGCGTACGAGGTCACCCGACGCCGACCAACAACGACAGAAGCCCACGGCATGTGAGCAGTTCAGAGCCGTGGGCTTCGTCGGTTCCGCTGGTGAGCCGGACCGATGATCGGTAGACCGGCTACTGAGGACCGCCGGCACGGCCCAGGGACACTGTGCCGAATACGAGTCGAAGTAGGCCGGTAAAGGGGCACCGAACCCTAGACACGCCCAGGTCAGCGGACCACTACAGGCGAACAGGAGATGCGCCTTCTAAGCGCCGACCCCGCTCAGGGCGTCATGATCTAGCGATGGATGAGTACCCGAGGCTTACACACCCTGAAGTGTCGGCCAGAGACATGGTGCGGCGGCGGAGCTGGCCGGCGACCGTAGCTGCTCTGCCCGTAGGGACCCGGATCACCGGAGAGGTCGTGCGCCGTCAGCCGTTCGGGATCTTCATACGTATAGAGGGTGTGCCCGATGCCGTGGGGCTGGCTGAGATCACGGCCATGCCCCTCGGGATGGAGCTACCTGCGCCCCAGGCTTCCGTCACGGGCGTCGTCTACTGGCACGACGCACACAACCACCAGGTGAGAGTCCGGCTCGATGAGTGGCAGGCGGACGACGAGTGATCTTCCCTGGGCCGTCTCTGGGCCGTGCGAGGGTGCCCGAGGCCGACCGATGCGACCGACACTGACAGACGACCTTCAGCCCGCAGCAGCGAAACCCCAGGTCAGAGCCGCCCGCCCAGACGCGTTTCCGCACAGGGGTGGCGGTACGGCAAGATGGGGTGTTTCTTACTGCGTCCGGCATACACATCGTCAGGCGACCAGCTCAGGAGACCTCATGGGCATTGTTCGAGTACGCACTGGGGATTACCGAACCAAGTACCACACGGACGCCGACTGTCCGTCGCTTAACGGGAAGCAAGACACCTACATGGGGCAGCAGCCGATGTCCGAAGACGAGGCCAAGGCGCAGGGGCTTACGGCCTGCCAGCACTGCAAGAGGTAGCTGCGTCAGCACCATGGCTGCCCGGTCGTCTCTTCGCCGTCAAGGTACCGACAGCAGTGACGGCAAGGTTGACGGCAACGGCGACGGACGGCAGCAGCTCTGGGCAGCCCGGCACGGTAGCGGCAGAGTGCCGGCAGGCCGTCCCACCAGGCGCGCCCGTATCTTCTAAGCGCCGGGCTTGGGCCGTCCGAGGCCGACCAACGTTGACAGGCGCCGCGGGTGACCACCCTGAAGAGGATGCTCTGCAACCACCGCGACCGTAGTCAGTCATCAAGCATCGAGTGGCGCGCAGGTGGCACTGACTGACTCGGCCATTGAGACTCCGCTGACGTAGCCGCGATCTACAGCGGTCTTCCACGAGCATCGCGTCGCCGAGGCACGGCGTCCTGTGCCAGCCCAGTGGCGCCCAGAAGCCCGATGAAGACTGCCGGGGCACTCAGCCACCACCAAGCCCCGCCACGGGCCATACAGACTCCCAGCAGAAAGACGGCGACCGCGAGGAAGCCCACTGCCAGGCAGGATCCTGTGTATTCGCGGGTGCGCTGATCCTCATCCTCAACGATCTTGCGCACCGTGGCGTCTATGTGCTTGGCGAGGAGCTGCTTCGCCTCGCTGTTCTCGGGAAGCATCCCCAACAGCTCAACATCCTGCTTGACGATCTCCCTAGTCATGGGCCGCTTGCGGCGAGCCTGAAAGATGCCGCCTGCGATTGTCACTCCGGCCACGATGATTGGTGCCCAGTCTGCTAGCTTCAACGAAACTCCAGGAGCATGCAGGAGTGGTGAGATCAGTCAGCATGCCCGGCCCGTGTCCCTCACATGCCCGATCAAGCAGCCATCAGCTCGCACCAACGGGGAATCGCACAGAGCGCGCCGGGCCGGCGCACCTACCGTCTTGCCAGCTCAGCCTTCATCCGCATACGCGATTTCCTAAACTGGGAGGATTGACGGCTAGGTCAGCCGGTTTGTCGATCTCCATGTCACATCCAGGTCACTTCGGTGCGCGCGTTCGGCCAGCAGTGCGAGCATCAACGAGTGGCAAGCCTGATCATCAGCATCATCGCTTTGTGTATCGGCGTTGCGAACCTTACTTGGCAGCTTGCGCTCTATCTGCTCAACGGTCCCCGAGTCCGGGTTCATTTGGCCGTAGGCGCATTGGGTCGGGGTGGGATGGTGACGACTCCCGTGAAGACCGTTAAGGATCTCAATGAGACGTTTGCGGCGTTTGGTGCCCAGGGGTTCGAGCGGCCAGTACTGGTCGTTAAGGTCGTGAACCACGGTCGGCTTGCCGTTCAGCTACTTGACTTCGGCATTGAGGCACCCAAGGGCGTAAGTGCCAAGCCATTGAGCGACGCGATCACTGAGACGCCGATGCCTTATGTGCTGGAACCGCATCGGGAAGGGACATGGGCGATGCCCTTCGAGTACGCAGCCGATCTGACGCGAGCCTGCCGAGCGGTGTGGCCAGGCGAAGTCCACCCCCTTAGGGCCTACGTACATCGGGCAGGCGGGAAGAAGATCTGTTCCGTCGAGAGCTTGCCCTTGGACCTTCGCGACGCTGCATAAACCCCTCGCGCTCGGCGACGCGGCCCCTTCGTCAGGCACTGGGCCAGCGCGCACAGGCCACATCGGCTGGGCCGTCCGCGACCGCTTCGCTTGCTAAAACAGCGGATGATCTACCGGCTCTGCCGCTCGCAGTGACGGAGATCCTGGCGACGACGGCGGACGGGAGCGGCGACAGTGTTGGGGGGAGACTGCCACCGGCACCCGTCGTTGCCGATCGTCCCCTTCAGGGGCGGTGAGGTTCGCTCGCCGCCAGGAGGTGACCGCGGCTGATCGCTACGCGGAGTACGTTCCGGAGAGATCCGGTCAGCTTGTCCGCCAGGAGACGCACGTCCTCCGGAGCAGAGTCTTCGCTGAGGGTCTCGGAAGCCTGGTCCAGCAATTCGGCTGCCATTCCCAGTTGCACTGCCTCCATGTTGTCCGCCAGGCGGGACATGTAGCCGTCCCTGTCGTCCGTATTCAGGTAGCAGGGCTTGCCCTCTGGCCCCGTCCACGGGAGCAGCCGCAGTTCGTTGGGTGCCGTCATCCTTGCGTCTGCCTCTCATCGGTCACGTGATGGGTGGTGAAGACCGCGTCGACCCGATCCCCCGGGAACGCCAGTAGCGCGGCCTCGACGACTCGACCGGTGGTGTCGGTCGCAACGCGCGTGATCGCCAGGACTGCCGCGGCGGAGCCGAGCCGGAGGGCCGATGCTTCGTCCGGCGTCGGCGGGCGGGCACACACCGTCTCCCGGACAGCTGCTGGCGGCGAGCTCAGGACAGCGAATCGCGTAGCCGTCTCCCGCCAGGGGGAGTCGTCGCCCAGCACTCCGGCGACTCCGGCCGGTGCCAGGTCGCGCGGGATGTAGATGCGGGCCAGACCGTGCGGTGACTCTCCCTCGTGGCTGATGCAGAAGAACTCAGCGAGAGGACTGCCCGTCGGCACCTTCAGCAAGGTCGTTAGATGCCCCTCCGCCTGCACCGTGGTGGTGCGAACAGTGACGCGCAGGGCCGCTGCTGCGGCGGTCCACGGATCCAGCGTCCCCCACCCGCCGATGTACACGATCTTGCGGAGTGGGCGGCGGACGAAGTTGCCTTTGCCGTGGATCTTCTCGACAAGGCCTTCGCCCTGGAGGACTGCGAGGGCTCTTCGCAGTGTCACCGTACTGACCTTGTATCGGTCGGCAAGGCCGGCTTCGGACGGCAGGCGTTCGCCGGGTGCGATGCGGCCGGTCGTGATCTGCTGCCGCAGATCCTCGGCGATGTCGTGATGGCGTGACGGCACGTTCCGGATCACCGCCTTCTCATCATCCGCACGGCGGCGAGCCGGGTACGCGCGTGTATGGTCAGCAGCTCGCCCGACTCGAAGAGGAGCTGCTTGGCCCCTTGAGGGAGTTGGAAGAGGTCGCTCACCCGGCATGCCTTACCGCCGAGTTGGATGACGTCGCCGCGCTGCACGGTGGCAGCGGTGATCTCGACGTTGGACGCCAGCGCGCCGCCGAGTGCCCAGGCGCTCACCGCTCCGCCTCCGCAGGCGTGGAGTGATGGAACGCCGAGTGACACGGGCAGGCGCACGTCTCGTACACGACCGGCAGGTCGATCGGTGCGGAGATCGGCGAGGACTCCGTGCAGGCAAGGTGAGTGCCAATACGGCAGACAGTGGACCGGTAGGGAACGGCCGAGGCATCGGCGATGTGGGGCTGTTGGCGAGGAGGCATCAGAGGACCCCCACGAGGTACGACCAGGCTTCAGCGGGCAGGTGGGGAGCAGCTACCACCGCGCGCGGTCGTACTCGTTGCTCCCAAGCCAGCACGTACGGGCGGACGAGTGCGTTGTCCTCCCCCGCGAGCGGGTGTCGGTGGTTCGCGGTGACGGAAGCCCCGTCCAAGATGACCGTCGACGCGTCAGCGCGCTTGGGGAAGGCGGAGACGGCCGGCGGCCTGGAAGGCCTTAAGGGGCGGCGGTGCCTGCCCTTGGGGACGTACCGCGCTCTGGTGAGTGAGACTGCACGGCGGATACGGTTGAGCACGCTGTTCAGCTCCTATCGCTGATAGCTCGGTCCCCCGACATCGCCCGTCGTGGGGACCGCTTTGCGTACGACCGCCCATAGGGTGCGGCCGTTCAAGCTGGTGGCGAGGAGCCCGAACCGGTCAGCTTCCGCCACCACTTCCAGAACCTCCCCCCATGACTCGGCGGAGAGGGATTCCGGCACCTCTGCTTCGACCGACGTGTACCGGTCGTGCTCCTCCATGCGTGCGGGCAGCCCGACGGCGGATAACCGGGCGGCGATGGCCGCCGCGCTAACTCCCGAAGCGGGCACAGGGCAGCCTCCGTCACCGACGATCACTTTCAGTGAAGCTAGTTAACTAGATTAGAGCTAGTGGACTAGATTTTCCATATGCCTGAGCAGCCGCCCTACCTCCGCGTCGCCGACGAACTCCGGCAACGGATCGCGGAGCACGTATGGGAGCCGGGAGACCGCCTGCCGTCCCGCGCCCAGATCGGCCAGGAGTACGGCGTGGGCGAGAACGTGGTCCGCCGGGCGCAAGAACTGCTGATCTCCCAAGGCGTGCTGGAAGGACGGGCTGGATCGGGTACGTACGTCGCCGAGCCCCGGAAGCGGGTGCGAGTGGTCCGGTCATCGGCCCGGGAGCAGCCCAGCGGGTCGCCGTTCCGTGCGGATATGCAGGCTGCGGGCAAGCAAGGCGATTGGGAGAGCCGGACCGATGCCAAGGTCCCGGCGCCAGCGGACATCGCTGCACGGCTGGGCATCTCCGAGGGCGACCTGTGCGTCCGGACGGCGTACGAGTTCCTGGCCGACGGCAGGCCGGTGCAGCTGTCGACCAGTTGGGAGCCGTACGACCTCACCGCCGGCACTCTCGTCGTCCTCCCCGAGGGCGGGCCGCACGGCGGGGAAGGCGTCGTGAATCGCATGGCCGCGATCGGGATCACCGTCAGCCATGCCGTTGAGCAGCCCGAGCCGCGGCAGGCGACCGCCGAGGAGGCGTCGATACTCGGCATCCAGAAGGCCGCGCTCGTCACGCACATCCGGCGGACGTACTACAGCGACCAGGGTCGGCCGGTGGAGACAGCGGACATCGTCGTGCCTGCGGCTCACTGCGAGATCGTCTATGAGATCCCGATCAACCGGTAGCCCCGCTTAGGGTTCGTCACATGGCCGACGACGCCCCGAACTGTCCCGAGTGCAGCCAACCCCTGACGTCGGGCGGTCTCGCGCTTTCCGGGCGAGACGACGACGGTCGGAGGACCTGCCGGTCTCTGTGGCGGTGCGCCGCTCAGCACACGTGGTGGCGGTGGGCAGGCCGACCGGAGGAACCGTTGGAGGTCTGCCCAGTTCCGGAGCTGTTCCGCTGACATCCAACGCTGACATCAACGAGGCCGGACGGCGGCATACGTCAGCACCCCCGCGCGACCGTCGGACCAGCCGACGACAGCGTCAGGGGCGGGCGTAGATCGAACTCCTAAAGCGGGTGTCGCAGGTTCGAATCCTGCCGGGGGCACAAGACAAAGGGCCAGTTCAGAGGGTTGATCCTCTCGAACTGGCCCTTTGCTGTGATCACGGCCGTGCCACACCCGTGCCACGTAGTCCACTAACGGGACCCCGTCAGGAAGCGTGCGGGGGGCACTGCTCGTCGGCTGTGAGGTGAACGGCTCCCTCCCAGACGTAGAAGCCTCCGTCCAGCCAACCGGTGCCTCCACAGGCGCAGTCGGCGGGGTCGGGGGAGAGTCCGCGGGCTCACGGCGTAGTGGGCCCCATGGGGCGCCTCGCTGGGGCGGTGGGAGCCGAGAGAGCAGGAGCAGGGGAGGGGCTTGCCGGGCTTTCCGGTCATGGAACCATCATGGATGGTGACGCAGCTCCCGGAACAGGTCGGGCAGAGCTCTTCTGCGATGATGAGGGCGGATCGATTCGACATGGCTTCGACTCCTTCGAATCGGACGAGGCCGCGCCCGGTGTCGACGGGTGCGGCCTAACTTTCACTGCTCCGTGTTCTTGCCCCAACGGGCCACGGTGGCACGGGAGATCCCTGTGAGTTCGAGCGGGCCGCCGCCCGCCGAGTACGAACGCGACTGGTGGCGACAGCAGGAAGCCACCCTGCAGTCCGCCTGAAACAAGATCGCCGGACTCTACGAAACTCGGGACAGCTCACTTCCCGTACCAGGTCTTCACCAACATGTCCCCGACCATCGGTGGCGAGGCGACACCGCCCGCCTCGCGGGCCCAGAAGTACGTCCGGGCCCGCCGTGTCTTCACCGGCTGCAACGTCGGCCACACGTTCTTCCACGTCGACCCACATGGCATCGCCTCGGTCTGCAAGATCGGCCGCGACCCCAGCGTGAACCTCATGACGGAGGGCTTGGTCGCCCTGCCCCGACTCGGCGGCATCGCCGAGTCGCTTCAGCTCCGCACCGGTGGACGCTCGGGCTGCTCGAAGATCGGCAGCTGCGGGACGTGCCGACCGCTGGCCAAGCTCCGCCAGGAGGCGGGAGACAACCGATCGCTCTACTGCCAACACGGAGGTTACGAAGCATGACTCCCACCAGCGCCACCCTGACCCGGCCCGCACCGGTCCCGATCACCATCGGCCTGCGCCCGCCCACGGAGGCGACCAACGCCCTTCCCGTGCCGATCTCCCACAGGCCCCGGCCCAACGCCGCGAAGCGGCGATCAACCCCCACCTCCCGCACGCCTGCCCCCGCCTGTACTGGCACATCGAGACGGTCTGCTGGGACCTCCTCGGATACGAAGTTCTCGAGGGCGGCACGCCGACTACTCCCCCGGCTCCCCCGACCCGCCCCTCGTCGCCACGGCGATCACGGAGCTACAGAGGCCCACCGCCCCCGCCGGCATTCCCATCAAGGCCGCCGAACAGCACTGCCTGCTCCCCACTCGGAACCGCCGCCCTCTTCGCTGGTGACACCCTCCTGCACACCGACCTCGCCCCGCACAACGTGCTCGTGGACGAGCGAGCCCACATCATCGACTGGGCGTGGCCCACACGCGGCGCGGCCTGGATCGGCCCCGCCATCCTTACCCTGCGCATCGTCGAAGCCGGACACACGCTCGTGGAAGCAGGTGCCTTCGCTCGCCGCTTCCCCTCCTGGCGCACTGCTCCAGTGGAGGCCAAGGAGGCGTTCGCCGCCGCCAACGCTACGGCGTGGCAGGAGATCGCCCGGACCGATTCCGCGCCCTGGAAGGCCGCGATGGCTGGCCATCGCGATCACCCTCCACGCCCACCTGCGCACTCTGCCCGGCAACAGGTAGGGCGGGAAGGCGTACGGGGCCTTCACCCGCGACTGATCTTGTTCCGAACCACGAACCGGGGTCGACCACGTCGCGGTGCCGGTACCGCCGCCGAGTTCCTCGGTGACACTCGGCGGGTGCAGCATGTGGCGGGCGTCGAAGCGCGATGAGCGTGCGATGCTGGAACCCTGGAACCCTGGAACCCGCCGGGTCTGTGGAGCCCTCGTTCTCACCGGCCGGGATGGCATGACAGCCCCAGGACGGCGATGCGCATGACCAAGCAGCAGTGCCGGGATCGTGAGACCAGCTGGCACCCCGCACCGAGGAACGGGCCACCCGCCCCCGAAGGCTGGGCAGGGTGAGCGTCTCCGCTCCGGCGCAGCCGTCCGTGCTCGCGGCCGGGGTGGTGTCGGCGGCGGTCGTCTCGGGGGACGATGTCCTTCGTGGGCTCGGTGTCCTCGCCGGGGAGGGCCTCGGTAGCGAGGAGGCCGCGCGACGGCATGCGCAGTTCGGCCCCAATGCGGTCGCCACGCACCGTGCCCGGGTGCTCCCCGTGCTGTGGCATCAGCTCCGCTCGCCGTTGCTCGGGCTGCTGGTGGCGGCCGCTGTGGCGTCCTTCCTGGTGGGCGAGCGAGGCGATGCGGTGATCATCGGGCTGATCGTGAGCGCGTCCGTAGGACTGGGATTCGTCAACGAGTATCGCGCCGAGAAAGCCGCCGAGGCACTGCACTCCCAGATCCACCATCAGACCGTGGTGCTGCGAGACGGCCGGGCGGCCCTGGTGGATGTCACTGCGCTGGTCCCCGGTGACGTGGTGGAACTGCGTCTGGGTGACATCGTCCCGGCGGACCTGCGGCTGCTGGAGGTCACCGGTCTGGAGTGCGACGAGTCGGTCCTGACCGGCGAGTCGCTCCCGGTGGACAAGACCACTGCCGCGGTCCCGGCCGGGACCCCGCTGGCCGAATGGTCCGGGTGCGCTCTCATGGGCACGGTTGTTCGGACAGGCGCTGCCCGCGGCGTAGTGGTGGCCATCGGAGCACATACCGAGTTCGGCAAGATCGCCGCCGGGCTCGACACCCACCCTCTCGACACCGAGTTCCAGGTCGGCCTGCGGCGCTTCTCCCTGCTGCTGGTCTACGTGGCGGGCGCGTTGACCAGCTCGATCTTCGTGATCAACGTAGTGCTTCACAAGCCGATCATCGACGCCTTGCTGTTCTCGCTGGCCATCGCGGTCGGTATCACCCCGCAGCTGCTGCCCGCAGTCGTCTCGACCAGTCTGGCCGCCGGGTCGCGCCGGATGAGCCGGCGCAAGGTGCTGGTCAAGCGGCTGGTCTGCATCGAGGACCTGGGCGATGTCGATGTCCTGTTCACCGACAAGACGGGCACGCTCACCCTGGGCCGTATCGAGTACATGCGCGCCGTTCCCGCCAGTGGCCACGATTCCGAGGCGGTGGTGAAGTGGGGGCTGCTCAGTACCGAGAACGCGGCGCGGGATGCGCGGGACGTCGGCGGGAACCCGTTGGACCAGGCCCTGTGGCGGTCTCCGGCCGCCGCGGGCGAGCGGGCCGCGCTGGACGGGTACACCCAGGCCGCGGTGCTGCCCTTCGATCACGAACGGCGCATGATCTCGGTCCTCGTGCGGGACAGGGACGGCCGTTCGAGCCTGGTCACCAAAGGCGCTCCCGAAACTGTCCTGGACCGCTGCGTCGACGTCCCGCCCGGAGCCCGCGACGCGCTGGCGGCCGAGTTCGCGGCGGGAAACCGCGTGATCGCCGTCGCCACCCGGCCCGTCGCCCCCGGAGCGCGGGCCGTCCGGCCCGGGGACGAGAGGGAGCTGAGCCTGATCGGGCTGCTGGTGTTCCTCGACCCGCCAAAACCGGGCGCCGCCACAGCACTGCGCAGACTCGCCGACCTGGGCATCGCGGTGAAGGTCGTCACCGGCGACAACGCCGCGGTCGCCGCCAAGGTCTGCCATGACCTCGGCCTCACCGACGCGGGCGCGATGACCGGCAGCGAGGTCGACGCCCTTGACGACGCACAGCTGGCCGAAGCGATCACCGGGACCACCGTCTTCGCACGAGTGAGTCCCGAGGCCAAGGCCCGTATCGTGCACGCGCAACGGCGCAGCCGCGGCGGCGTGGCGTTCCTGGGCGACGGAGTCAACGACGCACTGGCCCTGCACGCGGCCGACGTGGGAATCTCCGTCGACTCGGCCACCGATGTCGCCAAGGACGCGGCCGACGTCATCCTGCTGGAGAAGGATCTCGACGTCCTCGCGGACGGTGTGGTCGAGGGCCGCAGGATCTTCGCCAACACCATCAAGTACGTGCTGATGGGCACCTCGAGCAACTTCGGCAACATGGCCTCCGCCGCGGGCGCCTCGCTGTTCCTGTCCTTCCTGCCGATGCTCCCCTCGCAGATCCTGCTGAACAACCTTCTCTACGACAGCAGTCAGCTGGCCATCCCGACCGACAACGTGGACGAGGACCAGCTGCGCAAGCCCTCGCACTGGGACATCGCCTTCATCCGCCGCTTCATGATCTCTTTCGGGCCGCTCAGCTCAGTGTTCGACTTCGTCACCTTCGGCGTCATGCTCTGGGTCTTCCACTCCGGGCCGGCCCAGTTCCGTTCCGGCTGGTTCGTCGAGTCGCTGGCCACCCAGACTCTGGTGATCTTCGCCATCCGCACCCGGCGCATCCCGTTCTTCCGCAGCCACCCCAGCCTGCCGCTGACCCTCGCCGCGCTCGGCGTCGTCACCATCGGCGCGGTGCTGCCGGCCACCCCACTCGCCCACACCCTGGGCTTCCAACCGCTTCCGGGAGGGTTCTTCGCCACGCTGGTCGGCATGATCCTCGCCTACCTGGCCCTCATCGAAATCGGCAAACGGCTCTTCTACGGGGCTGCAGTCGCGCCACCTCCGGTTCCCAGGCACTACGCGCGCCATCGCCACCTGCGGCGCCGTGCCGGCCGCTTCAGCACTGCCGCGCCCCACCCCACGCCGGTCGACGGCCCGCCGTGATACGGACCGTCAGCCGTGCGGCGAGCGGCGCAGAGGGACACCGGATCACCCCGTTCGGTGCCGGCACGCGAGCAGAACTGGCCAGGTCGAGGGGCGGCGCGAGCATGGGGGACGGCGGCGCCGTTGCGCCGGCCGCGTTCGCTTCGCGGGGAGCCGAGTTCGCCGATGGTGCTCATCAGCGGTGCCGGGAAGACGACGGTGGTGTTCTTGTCCACACCGATCTCGCCTCCGACGCCGCGAACGCACTGTCGGCTCCGCGCCTGCTGGCACTCGCCGAGGACGGCCTCGACGGGCAGGACACAGGGGAGTCAGAAGGAGGAGCCGGAGCCTTGGGTGACCTCTCGCCCCCGCCGTCCGACAGTGCGGTCACTGCTCCTCGCCGCCGGGAAACGCGGAGTAGTGTGGACAGTACCGAGGGCATCTCGCACACCGGCTTCCACGCCGGGTCGTCCCCGGCGAAGCATGAAACCCGGGCCGCCGCAGAGTGGCCCGGAGACGGGTCCGCATCATGTCGGCGACCTTGTACCCCACGCTGCCGCACCCCGAGCCCGTCGCAGCCCCGGCCGCACGTCTCGCGTTGAAAACCGACGGCACTTCCCGCGGACTCCTGGACGGAGCCTGGTGGCCTCGCTCCCGGGATCTGCTGAGCGAACTGTCGGCGCTCACGGACGTGTTGGACCCCCTGTGGGGCCGCATCACCCGTATCGCCGTCAACCCGGAGCACTGGCCGGTCATCCCCCGCAAGGTTCCCGTGAGCGGGCACATCGTCAAGGTCGGCTGGTTCACTCCGGAGATCGATCCGCACAAGCTGCTGCTGCTCTCCTACGGCACCGGCCGCTGGGATCTGCTGGTCATCCCGCCCAGGACCGGGGCGGAGGCGGCGGCACGGCTGATGGCTGCCGCGTCCGACCACGACGGCCCGCCATTGACCGCGAGCGCGCTGATCGCCGCGGAGGAGGCCCGGCACGGTGTCTCCGCCGCCGACCGGCCACCGGGACCGGAGGGGGCGGGGGAGTACGAGGGCGGCGCCTCGGCGGAGTCCGCGGCCGTTCCCGGACAGACCAGTACGCCGAGGCCGGCCAGCCGGCTGATCATGGGTATGTGAGGTAGCCGCCATGAGCGCCTTCCTGACGGCCACCGCCTTCCTGGTCCTCGTCGCAGTGGCGGCGTACGTGATCCACCGGCTCGGGCTCCAGCACGCCGACAGGATCGCCGCGTACCGGTACAGCACCCCCGGCCCGGCCGCCGCAGCCGCTGCGCGCCACAGCCGTACGGGTGCGATTCCAGCGCCGGACCGGCCGCCCGGCCACGCCCCCACCGTCGGCTCGGTCCGCGACGACGCGTGCCGGGGCGTACACGCGGGCCCCGGACCGCGCGAGGAGCGGCCGGGGCCCGTGGACCGAGGCATCTGAGCACCTGAACCGAGGCGTTATGACTCTTCCGCGGCTGAACCTCTACCGGCACGACCGGGGGACGCGGGCCCTGGTCACCCTGGCCGGTGTCATCGACTCCGCCACCGCGCCCCACGTGCGCGCCGCCCTGGAGCGGTGCCTGCGGGACGGCATCACCCTCATCGACGTCGATCTGACCACCGTCGACCGCTGTGACGACAGCGGCCTGAGCGTCTTCCTCGACGTGTCACGGCACGCCGCCGAGAATCACGCGTTCCTGCTGCTGCACCACCCCTCCCCGCAGACCGAACGACTGCTCACGGACAGGGGCTACGATGGCCTGCTCTATGCGATGAGGCCGGGAGGGGCCCGGCGTCAGCGGGAGTGGCGCCCATAGGAGCGTCCGCAGCCAGCGGGTCGCCGGGCAGCACAGGCAGGCACTGGTCACCCTGGCCGTTAAGGGAGTCCGGGAGTCCGGCCCCGTGGGTCTCGGTCGACGCGTCGTGTTCCCCAGCATGCCCAGCCCCAACCTGCGCAGGGCCCGGACCATCGTGCTGCGCCACTGCCAGGAACTGGGTCTGGACTACGTGGAGACCGGGTTGATCGCCTCCTACCGGCTGGCCCTCGCCAGTCTCCACCGGGCCGGAGCACCACTGCGGCAGGCCCGCGTGCCCGCCTGAGACACCTGCCGGAGCCATCGTCGGAGACCGTGCTGCGGTCACCACCGGCGCGCCCCCAAGTGGCGGGCCGCCCTTGCCCCCGCCGTCCGAGACCGTCGAGCCGGTGCGCCGGTCGCGCCCCGCGCCGCCCCGTCAGCCCGACGTTCCGCGCCCGCTCCCGGTGTCGATGAGGATCTGTTCCGCCTGGCTGACGTTGTCCGCCCGGACCGCCTGGGCCATCGCGGCGCGGGCGGCGTCCGGTGCCGCGTCGGGCGGGACCACCAGCAGCGAGAAGATGTCCCGGTCGCCCCGGGTGATCAGCACCGTGTCGTCACCGACCGGGAAGGAATCGATGTGCACCACGCGGTCGTCCACGACGATGCGCGTCGGGAGATCTTCCCAAGCTGCGGTGTCCAGCCCCACGCGGGTCACGGGGCCGAGGTGGGCGACGAGGGCACTCAGCAGTGCGGGCAGCTCGGCGCCCATGTCCCGCGAGCGCGGCCACCACGCACCATCGAGGACACCTTCACGTGATGCGATCGTCTCCAGCCGGAGAAGCGCGCAACCCGGCTGCACAGCCTCGTGGACACCGCTGGGAAGACGCCGGGGAACAGGAGATGTATCCGAGCTGGTCATGAGGACCACCCGTCTGTAGGGCAGGTGCGACAACGGGACCGCCTCGCACCTGCCACGCTACTCCAGGTGCCACGCGAGCCGGGGGCTCGAATCCTGCCGGGGCACCAGCCAAAAGGCCCCGAACCGATCATGGTCCGGGGCCTTTTGACGGCAGTGATGCCTCACACCTTCACGATCGCGGTGGCTCTTCGGCTACCGAGTCGGTTGTGCAGTACTCCACCCGGGCCCGAACCTGCGCTTCGAGGTGAACCAGGGCCTTCATTGAACCGTCGGAGTGAACTCCTAAAGCGGGTTTCGCAGGTTCGAGTCCTGCCGGGGGCGCAACGGAAGAGACCACCTACCGACGTCGGTAGGTGGTCTTTGACATCTCCTTCTGAGATCAACGAGGACGGTCGCTGACGGCTGGGGCGCTACTGTCGCTGCCCGGGTCCCCGTCACCCCAGCGGGTCGGCCATCGTCAACCGATGAGGAAGGCCACAAGAACTGTGGCGGCCACCCACGAAACCAGGAACAGAGCAGTCTGCTTCCTCGACAGTTGCTCCACAGGCTTCCCCATGCGACGCAGTTCCCGCTGGCGGCCTACCCGACTGAGCCGCCTGGGCGGCCGATTTGTCGGCCGCGTCCGCGTTCGCCCTCGCCTCCTTGGCGGACTTCTCGGCGTCGGTGGCGTACCCCTTCGCCTTCGCTGCCCAATTGGACGCCTCGGACGCCGCGTTGCGTGCCTCGGCTGCCGCCTTGGACGCAAGAGCCGCGTCCTGCATGGCCAGGGCGGCGACGCGTGCGGCGTGCGCGAGGGCGGCGCGCACGGCAGCGATGTGACCGGCCCGGTCCTGGTCGAGCTGGGTGATGGCGTACTGATCGTGCACGACGAAGTTCCGCCGCATCCGGGCGGAGCCCTCCATGACGATCTGCGCCGCCGACTGCATATAGGGGCCAGCGGAGTTCAGGAGGCGCAGCACCGTGACCCTGTCGTCCTCCTTGACCGCCTCCAGCAGGTCGATCATGAGGAAGCGGTGCAGAGCCAGGGCACTTCCGTCGTCCAGCACTGCCTGCGCTTTCGCACTGACGGCCGCGCCGGGCCGGTCATTGAGGATCCGAAGCACGGTGACGCGGTTGTCCGTGGCTGTGGCCTCGATGACCCCCTGGGCCAGGAAGTTGCGGGCAGCGTCCGGGTCGTCGTCGGCCAGTGCCTTGGCGGCCGCGTCGGCAACGTCGGACTTGGCGACCTGGGCGAGATTGAGAACGTTCTCGCGATCGTCCTGCCGTTCGGCGATGAGAGGATCGGTCTCGATCCAGTTGAGGACGTCCTGGTCGGCGCCGGCCAGCGCGAACTCGGCTGCTTCGCGGGTCCAGGTGCCGGTGGAGTCCAGCAGCTTGACGGCGGCTTCACGGCCGTTGGTGACCGCTGCATCGACGTCCCCGGACTTCACAGCCGCCTCCGCGGCGGCGACGAGGTTCTTGATGTCGGAAGCCGTCTTGTCGGACTGCGTGCGCGCGTTCTCGGCCTGCTTGGCGTCGTCGGCCTCGGCTTGCGCCTGCAAGCGTGCCTGCTCGATCCCCATCTCTGTGTCCTGGGCGATCTGGGCCGACTCGGCGTCGCGCGCTGCCTGCTCCACCGCCTGGGCTCTCTTGACCGCGTCGGCTGCCGTGTTGGCCGCGGTGACGGCGGCGGCGGCGTACGCGGTCGACTTCTTGGCGTAGTCGATCGCTTTGCCGGCGTTGTCCGCAGCTTCGTTGGCCGCCTTCGCGGCGGCGTCGGCGTGGTCTGCGGCGCTGTTGGCGGCGTCGCGTGCGGCGCCCGCCGCGGTGGCGGCCTGATTGGCGAGGGCCTGGGCTGTACTGGCGGCCTTTGTGGCGCGCGCGGCGGCGGCGTTGGCTTCGGCTGCCGCCTCCCGGGCCTCAGCGGCCTCGGACTGAGCGACACCGGCCGAACTGGCGGCGTCCGCGGCGGCATTGGCGGCCGCGGCCGCGTTCTGGGCGGCACCGGCGGCTGCGGAACCTGCGGCGGATGCCTGCTGGGAAGCGACGGCGGCCTGGTCGGCAGCCTTGGCCGCCGTACGCGCACGGGCTGCGGCGGTCTGGGCACCCTGAGCGGCCTGGCGGGCAGCCGACGCCTTGGACGCGTCCTTGGAGGCGGCAATGGCGGCGTTGTAGGCGCGGGAAGCGGCACTGCCGGCGGCGGCTGCGGCCGCAGCCGCCGCCTGTGCGGCCAGGGCGGCTCGGCTCGAGGCGGCCTGCGCGGTGCGGGAAGCGGCGATCGCGGTGTTGGCCGCGCTGGCGGCACCGCGGGCGGCGCTCGCCGCCGCGTTGGCCGCCTGGGCGGACTTGGCCACGTCCTGCTTGGCCGCAGTGGCTTCCCTGGCAGCCTCGAGAGCTGCGGCCTTGGCCTTCTGCGCGGCTTCCTTGGCCTGGTCGGAGGCAGCGACGGCCTGGTCCGTCCTGAGCCTGGCGCGCTTTCCCTCCCGCTCCACGATCGCGACCAACTGGTCGATCTTCGCGCTCTCCTCGTCGCGGGCCCGCGCGATGTACTGGCCGGAAACGAGGAACTGGTGGATCGCGTCGGGCGATCCGTCGTCCAGGGCCCGCTGGGCGTACTTGGCCACCTCCGGGGAGGCACTGGCCAGCATGGTGAAGACGGCGACCCGCTCGTCCTCGGCCTGTGCCGTGTACTGGGTGGTCTCGAGGAACGTTCGCAGCGCCTCGGGCGTGTCGCTCTCCAGCGCCTTGTTGGCTTCTCGCTTCACCGCGGTGTCACCGTTGTTCATCACGGTGAACACGGCGACTCGCAGATCGGTCTGCACGGGGGCGGCATAGCCGTCACGCAGGAAGGCCGCGACGGCGTCGTCCCCTGCCGACAAGGCCGTGCCCGCCGCTTCCTGCGTCGACTTGCCCGCGTAGGCGAGGCTGGCGATGACCGCGAATCGGTTGTCTTCCGCCTTCAGTGCAGGGAGTGTGCCGGTAAGGAAGGCGGAGACAGCGGCCGAGGAACCCGCGAGGGCTGTGGCGGGGGGGGCCCCGGGCCCCCCCCCCCCCCCCCCCAACCACCCCCCACCCCCCAAACCCCCCGCCGGGGGGGGCCCACCGGGGCCCCCGGGGCCGGGGCGCGGGGGGGCCCCCCGCGCGGGGTTGG
>NZ_JBIUBV010000012.1:0-194273 GCF_044548405.1 Streptomyces sp. NPDC052040
CGCCCCAACCGCCCTCGCCCCGCTCCCCCCCCCCCCCCCCCCCGAAAACCCCCCCCCCCCCCCCCCCCCCCCGGGGAAAACAAAAGGCATTGGCAAAACCCCCGGGTGCGTGCCCGGGGGGGGCACCCGGCCCCCGGCGGGGCCCCGCGGGGGGGGGGGGGGGGGGGCCGGGGGGGGGGGGGGGGGGGGGGGGGGGGGGGGGGGGGGGGGCCGCCCCCCCAAGCCCGCGCCGATCGTTCTGGGCCCCGCCCCCCGACGGACCCCCCAGTCCCCCTCCCCCCGTGTCATACGCTGGTCCGGTGACGACGCCCGACGCCGAGCAGAGCGAGTCTGTGTCCGCTGCCCAGGAGCCGCTTGCCGAAGGCGGCGCCGTTCCTGAAGGGAGCCCGATGACGGCCGACGACTCACCCAGTGCCGGTGCCGATGCCGGTGCCGGTGCCGCTGAAGGCGGGGACGGGGGCGGCCCGCGGCCCGAGGAGCGGTTGGAGAAGGCGGTACGGGCCGCCGAGCAGGCGTTGATCGAGTACGAGATCGCCGTGGAGACCTTCCGCGTCGAGGTCGAGAACTTCTCGCGGCTGCACCACCAGAAGCTGGGGCCGATGTACGCGCGCCTCGACGAGCTGGAGGCCGAGATCGCCGAGGTGCGGGCCGCCCGCAGCGGGGATCCGGAGGACATCCGGCGTGCTCATGAGGCGCGCTCCCGGGTCATGCCGATGCCGGGCGTGGAGGAGCTGTTCCACGGCTGGATGGACTCCGAGGGGCTGTTCCCGGAGGCTCAGGCGATGCTGACGGATCAGCCCGTGCGGCCTCCGCAGCGGGTGCGCCCCAGCGAGGAGGCGCGCAGGCTGTATCGCGAGCTGGTACGCAGGGCGCATCCGGACCTGGCTCAGGACGAGGCGGAGCGCAAGCGGCGGGACGAGTTCATCGCGCGGGTCAATGCCGCGTATGCGCGTGGTGACGAGGCGCAGCTCCAGGAGCTTTCCGAGGAGTGGGCGGCCGGTCCGGTGCCCGAGGAGCGCAGGCCGAGCCGGAGTGAGGAGCTGTACGCCCGCCTGGAGTGGCTGGCTCAGCGGAAGGATCTGCTGTCGTTGGTGGCCCGGGAGCTGGAGGAGGGCGCGATCGGTTCGATGCTGCGGCTGGCTGCTGACGATCCCGACACTCTGCTGAACGAGATCGCCGATCAGCTGATGGCGCAGGTCGCGGAGAAGGAAGCGGAGCTGGCGGCGATGCGCGGCTGATCCGCCGGGTGCGGGGCGGTGGAGTGGGCCGGGGCCGCTTCGGGGCCGGGTCGGGTAGCGTCGGGGGTATGCATTTCGGAGCTGGTGTGCCCACGGTCAAGGTCGCGGATCTCAAGGACGGCGATTTCCTGCTGGACGTCCGTGAGGACGACGAGTGGCAGGCGGGTCACGCCCAGGGGGCGCTGCACATTCCTCTCGGTGAGTTCGTCGCTCGGTTCGGTGAGTTCACCGAGGCCGCGCCGCAGGACGGCCGGGTTCATGTGATCTGCCGTTCCGGTGGGCGTTCGGCGCAGGTCACGATGTATCTGGTGCAGCAGGGCATCGACGCGGTGAACGTCGACGGCGGTATGCAGGTGTGGGCCGCGGAGGGCCGTCCGGTCCTGGATGCCCGGGGTGAGTCGGGCTTCGTGCTGTAGTCCCGCCGGGGAAACCATCTGCCCGTGTCTCCGTCCGGAGGCCGCGGGCGGGTCATGCCAGCGGGTGTGCTGCCAGCAGGTCGCCGAGGGTTTCCTCGTGGGCGGCGGCGGGGCCGAGTGAGAGTTCCAGGTGCTTGGCCCAGGCGTGGTAGCGGTGCAGGGGGTAGTCGGTGTCGGCGCCGAAGCCTCCGTGCAGGTGCTGTGCGGTCTGTACGACGCGGCGCAGGCCGTCGGATGCCCAGATTTTCGCTGTGGCCACGTCACCGGCGGCGGGCAGTGCGCCGGGTGCGCGGGAGCTGATCCGCCAGGCTGCCTGCCAGAGTGTGGCTTCCATGGCGCGCAGGTCGATGTACCGGTCGGCGGCCTGGACGGCGACTGCCTGGAAGGTGGCGAGGGGGTGGCCGAACTGTTCTCGCCCGCTGGTGTAGCGGCTGGTCATCTCGAGTGCTTTCTCGGCGAGGCCGAGGGCGAGTGCGCAGGTCCCGGTGGTGAGGAGGAGGCGGAGTTCCTCCCAGGCCCCGTCGGCGTCGAGCAGGTGCCGTGCGGGGATCCGTGCGGAGTCCAGGCGCAGTTCGGCGAGGCGTTCGCCGGTGGTGGAGTACTGCTCGGCGAGCCGGATGCCCGGGTGGGTCCGGGGGACGAGGGCGAGGACGGTGCGGGCGGTGTCGTGGGTGTGGGCGGGGAGGAGTACGTAGTCGGCGGTGTGCGCCCAGGGCACTGCGGTCTGGATGCCGTCGAGTGTCCAGTTGCCGTCGTTGTCCTGGCGTGCGGTCACGGCGAGTTCGGCGGGGTCGTGGCCGGTGCGGCCGTGGGCGGCGACGGTGAGGACCAGTTCTCCGCGGCCTGCCCGGGTGAGCAGTTCTTTTCTGGTGTCGGGGTGTCCGTGGGCCTGGAGGGCGGTGGCCGCGGCCGTGTTCTCCAGGAGGGGGATGCGGGCCAGTGATCTGGCGGATTCCCGGAGTA
Source organism: Streptomyces sp. NPDC052040 (assembly GCF_044548405.1). Lineage (NCBI taxonomy): Bacteria > Bacillati > Actinomycetota > Actinomycetes > Kitasatosporales > Streptomycetaceae > Streptomyces > Streptomyces sp. NPDC052040. The sequence goes on from NZ_JBIUBV010000012.1 coordinate 2,618, forward strand.
CGAGGCAGAGGGCGATGGGGTCGAGTCCGGCGCCGCCGTATTCGGTGTGGAGGAGCAGGCTGAGCAGGTCCGCGTCGGCGAGGTGGGTCCACAGGGTGCGGTCGAAGTCGTCGGCGACGGCGCCGGGTGTGAGTGCGGGGCTGGGTACGGCGTCCGGAGCGACCGCGGCGAAGTGGGCTTTCGCCGCTTCGAGTGCCGCCTGCTGCTCTTCGCTGAAGGTGAAGTCCACGGCCTGTCCTTCCCGTCGGCCCCGCTGATCTGACGGAGCGTCAAGATAGAACAGGTTCTACGAGAAGGGAACGGCTCGGGAGGGGTACGGCTCGGAGGGCCGGACATGCACGAGCCGCGTAGGGGAGCCGGTGGTGTGGGAGCCGGTGTGCTCCCGGTCCCGTGACGTTCACCGGTCGAAGTCCAGCTCCACCTTCTCCGTGACGGGGTGCGACTGGCACGCCAGCACATAACCCGCTTCGGTCTCCTCCGGTTCCAGTGCGAAGTTGCGGTCCATGCGCACCTCGCCGGAGACCAGGAAGGCCCGGCAGGTTCCGCACACTCCGCCCTTGCATGCGTAGGGGGCGTCGGCCCGGTTGCGCAGGACCGTCTCCAGCAGCGATTCGCCGTCGGCCACGGGCCAGGTCCCGCCGCGGCCGTCGAGCCGGGCGGTCACCGTGCTGTGGACGGGGACGGGTGCCGGGGCGGCGACCGTGGAGCCCGCGTCGACGTGGAAGATTTCCTCGTGGATACGGGTCCTCGGCACCTGGAGTCCGCGCAGTGCGCGCTCCGCCGACTGCACCAGTCCGTAGGGCCCGCACAGGAACCAGCCCGCCACCCGGTCCACCGGCAGCAGTGCCGGAAGCAGCCCGGACAGCCGCTCCTGGTCCAGGCGGCCGGTCGGCAGCCCTGCCTGCTGCTCCTCCCGGGAGAGCACCGTGACGAGCTGGAACCGCTCGGGATGGCGGTCCTTCAGGTCGGCGACCTCCTCCAGGAACATCGTGGAGGCGGCGGTGCGGTCGCTGCGTACGAGGCAGAACCGGGCGCGGGGTTCCCGCTCCAGCAAGGTGGCCACGATGGACAGCACGGGGGTGATGCCGCTGCCGCCGACGATCCCCGCGTACAGCCCGGGGGCGGGCTCCAGGGTGAACCGTCCCGCCGGGGTCATCACCTCCAGCTCGTCGCCGACGGCGATCTCCTTGAGCGCGTAGGTGGAGAAGGCGCCTCCGTCGACGAGCCGTACCCCGACCGTGAGGGTAGCGGGTCCTGCGCCGTCCGCCGCCGGTGCGGGGGAGCAGATGGAGTAGGTGCGCCGGACCTCTGTGCCGTCGGCGGTGCGGCGCAGGGCCAGGTGCTGGCCGGGGGTGTGCCGGTATTCCTCGCGCAGGGCGGGCGGCACGGTGAAGGTCAGGGCCACGGAGTCGTCGGTGAGCCGGTCGACGGCGGCCACGGGGAGCGGGTGGAACCGGGCCATCACAGCTCCTTGAAGTGGTCGAAGGGCTCACGGCAGTCGAGGCAGCGGCGCAGCGCCTTGCACGCGGTGGAGGAGAAGCGGCTGAGCAGCTCGGTCTCGGTGGATCCGCAGAAGGGGCAGCGCAGGGCTTCTTCGGGGCCGGGGGAGTCCGTGACGACCGTGCGGGTGGGGCCGAGTTCCAGGGGTACGGGTCCGGAGCGCGGCAGTGCCCGGGGCGGAGCTATCCCGAACTCCCTGAGTTTGCGGCGGCCTTCGTCGGTGATGTCGTCGGTGGACCAGGCGGGGGTGAGTACCGTGCGGACCACGACGTGGGCGACCCCGTGCTGGTGGAGGATGCGCTCGATGTCCAGGGCCATGGTCTCGATGGCGGGGCAGCCGGTGTAGGTCGGGGTGAGTTCGACTTCCACCGTGTCGGGGCCGTGTGCGTGGACGGCTCGCAGCACGCCGAGTTCCTGGAGGGTGAGCACGGGCAGCTCGGGGTCGGGGACGGACCCGGCGAGCTGCCGCAGTTCGTCTTCGAGGGCGGTGGTGGTCACCATGACGCCCCCGGGTGGCTGCGGTGCAGGTGCTGCATTTCGGCGAGCATCCGTCCGAAGGGTTCGGTGTGCAGGCCCTGCCGTCCGGCACCCGCGGTCCATGCCCCGGACTGGGGGCCTTCGGGCAGGTCGAGGGTGGCGCGGTGCAGGACGGACCCCACCGATTCCAGCCACGCGGTCTTCATCGCCGCCCAGTCGACGTCGACGTCCAGTCCTTCGACGGGCTGGAACATCTCGCCGGTGTACCGCCACAGGGCCGTGCACGCGTTCTGCATCCGGTGGTGGCTGGTGTCCGTGCCGTCGCCGAGTCGCACGGTCCAGTGTTCGGCGTGGTCCTGGTGGTAGGCGACCTCTTTGACCGCCTTGGCGGCGAGTGGGGTGAACTCGCTTTCCGCCGATGCCAGTTGGGTGTACAGGAGCCGCTGGTAGGTAGAGAAGTAGAGCTGGCGGGCGATGGTGTGGGCGAAGTCGCCGTTTTCCTGTTCCACGAGCTGGAGGTTGCGGAAGGCGCGTTCCTCGCGGAGGTAGGCCAGTTCGTCCTCGTCGCCGGCCAGGGACAGCAGGAACCGGGCCTGGCCGAGCAGGTCCAGGGCGATGTTGGCGAGGGCCACCTCTTCTTCGAGTACGGGCGCGTGGCCCGCCCACTCCCCCAGGCGGTGCGAGAGCACCAGGGCGTCGTCGCCGAGGGCCAGGGCGGCCGTGAGGTGCCGGGTGGCGGTCACAGGTGCTTCACCCCTTCCGGGATCTCGTAGAAGGTGGGGTGCCGGTAGGGCTTGTCGGCTGCGGGTTCGAAGAAGGGGTCCTTCTCGTCCGGGGAGGAGGCGGTGATCGCGGCGGAGGGGACGACCCAGATCGAGACGCCTTCGCCGCGCCGGGTGTACAGGTCGCGGGCGTTGCGCAGGGCCAGTTCGGCGTCCGGGGCGTGCAGGCTGCCGGCGTGGGTGTGCGAGAGTCCTCGGCGCGAGCGCACGAAGACCTCCCACAGCGGCCACTCTTCGGTCGTCATGGTCACGCCTTTCCGTTGTGGTCGGCCGTGGGGGCCGAGGGTGCGCCGGCTGTCCGCGCGGGCGCGTCGGCCGTGCTCGTCCCGTGGTGCTTCGCCGCGTGGGCCGCGGCCGCCTCCCGTACCCAGGCGCCCTCGTCGTGTGCTTGTCTGCGCTGGTTCAGCCGCTGCTCGTTGCAGGGGCCGTTGCCCTTGAGGACGTCCCGGAACTCCGTCCAGTCGATGGGTCCGAAGTCGTGGTGTCCGCGTTCCTCGTTCCAGGTGAGGTCCGGGTCGGGGAGGGTGAGGCCCAGCGAGGCGGCCTGGGGGACGCAGATGTCCACGAAGCGCTGGCGCAGCTCGTCGTTGGAGTGGCGCTTGATCTTCCAGGCCATCGACTGGGCGGAGTGCGCCGACTCGTCGTCGGGCGGGCCGAACATCATCAGGGACGGCCACCACCAGCGGTCCACCGCGTCCTGCGCCATGGCGTGCTGTTCCGGTGTGCCGTGGCTGAGGGCCATCAGCAGCTCGTATCCCTGGCGCTGGTGGAAGGACTCCTCCTTGCAGACGCGGACCATCGCGCGGGCGTAGGGGCCGTAGGAGCAGCGGCACAGGGGGACCTGGTTGGTGATCGCGGCGCCGTCCACCAGCCAGCCGATGGCGCCGACGTCGGCCCAGGTCAGCGTGGGGTAGTTGAAGATCGAGGAGTATTTCTGGCGGCCGGTGTGGAGCTTGTCGAGCAGCTCGTCGCGGCTGGTGCCGAGCGTTTCCGCCGCGCTGTACAGATACAGGCCGTGGCCTGCCTCGTCCTGGACCTTGGCCATCAGGATCGCCTTGCGGCGGAGGGAGGGGGCCCGGGTGATCCAGTTGGCTTCCGGCTGCATGCCGATGATCTCGGAGTGGGCGTGCTGGGCGATCTGGCGGACCAGGGTGGCGCGGTAGGCGTCGGGCATCCAGTCGCGCGGTTCGATGCGCTCGTCGGCGGCGACGGCGGCGTCGAAGGCGGCCTCGAAGGCCGCCGTGTCGATCTCTGCCGTGCCGTCCGCGCGGGGCGTGCGGTGTGCTGCTGCTGTCGCCATGCGATCCCCCTCGACCCATCTCGCCCGACCGATCGTTCGGTCGTGTTGGTTCAATGGTGGAACGTGGCGCCGTAGGGTGTCAACCGCTGTGGAGAACCTCCGGGCAGTCGTCCGGCCGCTGTGTCCAATGCGCTGTGCGGGGCGAGTGGGTCCCAGTAGCGTTCCCGTGCGCACACCGTCGGGTGCTGCGCTCGGGTGAGGCGGGCCGCCCGGCGGACACGGCGCGAGGGACGGGTCCGCGGCACGGGACGGCACCGGGAGCGGGAAGGCTCGGGAGACGGGGCGGGATGGACGCATACGACAAGGGGCCGGGCACCCGGCGTGAGGAGAGGCCGGACGCCCCGGCCGCACCCCCGCCCGCGAGCCCCGGCCACGACGCACCCGCAGGGCCCGTCCCCGCCCCGGCGTCCCCTCTGCCCGCGGACCCCGGCCACGACGTCCCCGCACGGCCCGTCCCCGCCCCGGCGGTGTCCCCCCTGCCCGCGGACCCCGGCCACGACGCTCCCGCACAGGCCGCCCTCGCCCCCGCCGGTGTCGCCGCGCTCTCCCTCCCCTACCGGATCGCCGCCGCGCTGGCGCTCGCGGTGGTCGCTCTCGCCGCCTGTGTCCACCTCGGGATGGTCTTCCTCCATGTCGCGCCCGCGAACGTGCTCACCAAGGAGCACGGCAAGGAGGTGGACGACTGGATCTACCCCGAGTTCGAGCAGAACTGGAAACTCTTCGCGCCCAACCCCCTCCAGCAGAACATCGATGTCCAGGCCCGGGCCGAACTGCGTACCCCGGACGGCGCCGCCCGCACCACCGGCTGGTACGACCTGTCCGCGCTGGACGGCGCCGCCATCGACGGCAACCTGCTGCCGAGCCACACCCAGCAGAACGAACTGCGCCGCGCCTGGGACTTCTATGTGACCTCGCACGACGGCCGGAACCGCCCCGCGGGTCTGCGGGGCGCCCTGTCCGAGGACTATCTCCGCCGGGTCGCCGCGCTGCGCCTGGACCGCGCGCACGCGGCGAAGTCCGGCGAGAGGGTCGAAAGCGTCCAGGTCCGCTCCCGCACCACCAATGTGCCGCCGCCGAAGTGGAGCGGTGAGCGGGTCGGCACCGCGCCCGTCTACCACCGGCTGCCCTGGTGGCCGCTGCCGGACGGCGAGGCGGCGGGGGAGGTCGCCCGATGAACCGGATCACCGGCTGCGTCTCGCGCGGTGTCGCCCGGGTCACCGACGCCGCTCTCGGCCCGTACCAGACCGCGGTCGTCCGCATCGGCTTCGCCGCCACCTGGCTGCTGTTCCTGCTGCGCGAGTTCCCGCACCGCCAGGAGCTGTACGGGCCCGACGGGCCCTGGAGCTGGAGTCTGGCCCGGCAGCTGATCGCCGGCAACCATGCCTTCACGGTCCTGATGTGGTCCGACAGCCGGGCGTGGTTCGAGACCGTGTACGCCCTCGCCGTGCTGTCGAGCGCCCTGCTGCTGGCCGGATGGCGCACCCGCACGATGTCGGTGCTGTTCATGGTGGGCGTGCTGTCCTTGCAGAACCGCAGTGTCTTCGTGGGCGACGGCGGTGACAACGTCATCCATCTGATGGCGATCTACCTGGTCTTCACGCGCTGCGGTCAGGTGTGGTCGCTGGACGCGCGCCGCGCCCGGCGGGCCCGTACGGCGTCCCAGGAGGGTTCCCCGCCCCGGCCCGACCGGGTGGGCCCGGCTCTGTGGACCGCGCTGGGTCTTGTGCTGGCCCTGGCCACCGGCGCGGGCCGGTTCAGCACCGGCTGGCTCGTGCTGTTCTGGGGCCTGTGGGGCGTCCAGGGCCTGTGGTGGTACGCCGTCCGGCGCGCGCCCCACGCCGAGGCGGGTGTGCTGCTGGACGTCATCGGCAATCTGGTCCACAACGCCGCCCTGCTCGTGATCATGGCGGAGGCGTGTCTGATCTACTCGACCGCCGGCTGGTACAAGATCCAGGGTTCGCGCTGGCAGGACGGCACCGCGGTCTACTACCCGCTCCACCTCGACTACTTCTCGCCCTGGCCCGCCCTGTCCGAGCTGCTGTCCTCGCACGGTCTGGCCGTGATGCTGGTGACCTACGGCACCGTCGTCGCGCAGGTCGCCTTCCCCTTCACCCTGTTCAACCGGCGGGTGAAGAACGTCCTGCTGGTGGTGATGATGGCCGAGCACGCGGTGATCGCCGTGGTGCTGGGACTGCCCTTCTTCTCGCTGGCGATGATCGCCGCCGACGCCGTGTTCCTGCCGACGTCCTTCCTGCGGAGGCTGGGCGGATGGACACTCCGCCTGCGCGGACGCCTCGCGCGATCCGGCACCCGGATCCCCCTGCCCGGCCCGCGCCGACCCCGGCCACCCGCCGGGGGGCCGTCGGACCACCCGCAGGCGAGCCCCACGGCGTGAGCCGCACCCCCGGCCCGGCGTGAGCCGCACCCCCGGCCCGGCCCGCACAAGCCGGAAGCGCGCCACCCCGAAGCCCCGCCCCGAAGCCCCGCCCCGAACCGCCCCCGGCCCCCCGCGCACGTAGGCTGCTCCGCATGACGGACCCCCGCCGCAGCACCGCCGATCCGCTGGACGCCTGGCACCGGCTTGCCGATGCCTCCGTGCTGCTCGACGGCTTCCACGCGCTCAAGCACGCGGTGCGCTTCGGGGCGCGGGTGCCCGCCGCCGTCACCACCGACCGGCGGGCGGCGCTCGCCCTCGCCGACGAACTGGCGCCCGATGTGCGGGAGGCGCTGGCGGCGCTGCTGACGGAGGTCCCCGAGGACACCTACCGGAGTCTGGTGCCGCGCCCGCATCCCACCGCGGTCGCCGCCCTCGCCGTACGCCCCGCCCGTGAGGACAACCTCCGGACGCTGCGGCACACCCCCCGCACCGCCCCCGTCGTCGTCCTCGACAATCCGCGCAACCTCGGCAACGCGGGAGCGGTGATCCGGCTGGCGGCCGGTTTCGGCGTGACCGGCGTGGTCACGACCGGCACCCTCGACCCCTGGCACCCCACGGTGGTGCGGGGCGGCGCCGGGCTGCACTTCGCCACGGCCGTGGAGCGGCTGTCCGTGGCCGAGCTGCCCCCGGGCCCCGTGTTCGCCCTGGACCCGGAGGGCGACGACCTGCGGGCGCTGAAGCTGCCCGACGACGCGGTGCTCGCCTTCGGCTCCGAGCGCACCGGCCTGTCGGCCGAACTCCGCGCCCGCGCCGCCCATCTGGTGTCCCTGCCGATGCGCCCCCAGGTCTCCAGTTACAACCTGGCCACCAGTGTGGCCATGACGCTGTACCACTGGAGTGCCGCCGGGGGCGCCCCGGCCTGAGCCGCCGCTACACCTCCCGGCGCACCTCCACCACCCGGAAGCGGCTCGCCACGAAGGCGCCGTCGCACAGGGCCGCGTTGGCCGCCGCGTTGCCGCCGGAGCCGTGGAAGTCGGAGAAGGCGGCCGTCTGGTTGACGTACACCCCGCCGGTCAGGTTCAGCGAGAGCTGGGCGCACTCCTCCAGGCAGGCCTCGGTGACGGCCCGTTCGACCTCCTCGGAGGTGGTGTGGGCGCCGACGGTCATCGCGCCCTTCTCCCGGATGCTGCGGCGCAGCAGCTCCACCGCGTCCGCCGCCGAGTCGACCGCGACGGCGAAGGAGACCGGGCCGAAGCACTCGCTCATATAGGCGGCCTCGTCGTCCGGCTTGGCGCCGTCCAGCTTCACGATCACCGGGGTGCGCACGATCGCGTCCGGGAACTCCGGGTTGGTGATCTCCCGGGAGGCCAGGGCGACTTCGCCGAGTCCGGCCGCCGCCTCCAGCCGGGCCTTGACATCCGGGTTGACGATCGCGCCGAGCAGCGCGTTCGCCCGGGCGTCGTCGCCCAGCAGGCCGTCGACCGAGCGCGCGAGATCGGCGACCACCTCGTCGTAGGACTTCGGGCCCTCGTCGGTGGTGATGCCGTCCCGCGGGATCAGCAGGTTCTGCGGGGTGGTGCACATCTGGCCGCTGTACAGGGACAAGGAGAACGCCAGGTTCGACAGCATGCCCTTGTAGTCGTCGGTGGAGTCGACGAGGACCGTGTTGACGCCCGCCTTCTCCGTGTAGACCTGCGCCTGGCGGGCGTTGGCCTCCAGCCAGTCGCCGAAGGCCGTGGAGCCGGTGTAGTCGATGATCCGGATCTCCGGGCGCACCGCGAGTGTCTTGGCGAGGCCCTCGCCGGGGCGCTCGGCGGCCAGTGCCACCAGGTTGGGGTCGAAGCCCGCCGCGGCGAGCACCTCGCGGGCCACCTGGACGGTGAGCGCGAGCGGGAGCACCGCGCGCGGGTGCGGCTTGACCAGGACCGCGTTGCCGGTGGCCAGGGACGCGAAGAGGCCCGGGTAGCCGTTCCACGTGGGGAAGGTGTTGCAGCCGACGACCAGCGCGACGCCCCGCGGGACGGGCACGAAGTCCTTGGTGAGGACCAGCGGGTCGCGCTTGCCCTGCGGCTTGGTCCACTCCGCGGTCTCGGGTGTGCGGACCTGCTCCACATACGCGTAGGCGACGGCTTCCAGGCCGCGGTCCTGGGCGTGCGGGCCGCCCGCCTGGAAGGCCATCATGAACGCCTGGCCGCTGGTGTGCATGACGGCGTGCGCGAACTCGTGCGTGCGGTCGTTGATGCGTTTGAGGATCTCCAGGCACACCACGGCGCGTGTCTCGGCGCCCGCGTCGCGCCAGGCGCGCTGTCCGGCGCGCATGGCGGGCAGCAGGACGTCGATGTCCGCGTGCGGGTAGGTGACGCCCAGCTCGATCCCGTACGGCGAGACCTCGCCGCCGGTCCAGTCGTCCGTGCCGGGCTGGCCGAGGTCGATGCGGCTGCCGAGGAGGGCGTCGAAGGCGGCCTTGCCGGCCGCGGCGTCCAGGCTGCCGTGCTCCCCGTAGGCCTTGGGGTGTTCGGGGTGCGGGGACCAGTACGCGCGGGTGCGGATGGCCTCCAGCGCCTGGTCGAGGGTGGGCCGGTGCTGGGCGATCAGCTGGTGCGCGGTGAGTTCGGCGGCCATGCGGGACCAACTCCTCGTCTCAAGAGCTCTTCGTCGAGTTCATGACCTGGGCAGGATCAGGCGGACAGGGCTAGAGTAACCGAACGATCGGTCGGGACAAGGGGGCCTGCCGTATCTGTGGAAAACCCCGTGCGGGAGGATCGCGCACATGACAGCACTCGACCTCAGCAGCCCGGTGGCTGTGGTGGGCACCGGCACCATGGGCCAGGGCATCGCCCAGGTCGCGCTGGTCGCGGGACATCCCGTGCGGCTGTACGACGCCGTGCCGGGCCGCGCCCGTGAGGCGGCCGACGCCATCGGCGCCCGCCTCGACCGGCTCGTCGAGAAGGAGCGGCTCACCGCCGCCGAGCGGGACACCGCCCGCGCCCGCCTGCTGCCCGTCGAGGACCTGGCCGGCCTCGCGGACTGCTCACTCGTCGTCGAAGCGGTCCTGGAACGCCTCGACGTCAAGCAGCGGCTGTTCCGGGAGGTGGAGGACGTCGTCGGCGAGGACTGCCTGCTCGCCACCAACACCTCGTCCCTGTCCGTGACCGCCGTCGGCGGCGCCCTGCGCGCCCCGGGCCGCCTCGTCGGCCTGCACTTCTTCAACCCCGCGCCGCTGATGCCGCTGGTGGAGGTCGTCTCCGGGTTCGCCACCGACGTCACCTCGGCCACCCGCGCGTACGAGACGGCCCGCGCCTGGGGCAAGACCCCGGTCGCCTGCGCGGACACCCCGGGCTTCATCGTCAACCGCATCGCCCGCCCCTTCTACGCCGAGGCGTTCGCGGTGTACGAGGCGCAGGCCGCCGACCCCGCCACCATCGACGCGGTGCTGCGCGAGTCGGGCGGCTTCCGCATGGGCGCGTTCGAACTGACCGACCTCATCGGCCAGGACGTCAACGAATCGGTCACCCGCTCGGTGTGGGAGTCCTTCTTCCAGGACGTGCGCTTCACACCCTCCCTCGCCCAGCGGCGGCTGGTGGAGTCCGGCAGGCTCGGCCGCAAGGGCGGACACGGCTGGTACGACTACGGGGACGGCGCCGAGCGCCCCGAGCCGCACACCGCGGAGCAGGCGCCCCCGCCCGCGTACGTGGTCGCCGAGGGCGACCTCGGTCCCGCCGCGGAGCTGCTCGCGCTGATCCGCGAGGCGGGCATCGGCGTCCGCGGGGAAGAGGAGGAGCACGGCACCCGCCTGGTCCTGCCCGGTGGCGGCCAGCTGGTCCTCGCGGACGGTCAGACCTCCGTGGAGTTCCGGGACGTCGTCTACTTCGATCTGGCGCTCGACTACCGCCGGGCGACCCGGATCGCCCTGTCCGCCTCCCAGGACACCTCGCACACCACCCTCACCGAGGCCATCGGGCTCTTCCAGGCGCTCGGCAAGGACGTCAGCGTCATCGGGGACGTGCCCGGCATGATCGTCGCCCGGACGGTGGCCCGGATCGTGGACCTGGCGCACGACGCCGTCGCCAAGGGCGTGGCCACCGAGGAGGACATCGACACCGCGATGCGCCTCGGCGTCAACTACCCCCTCGGCCCCTTCGAATGGAGCCGGAGCCTCGGCCGCGGCTGGGCCTACGACCTCCTGGACGACCTGCATCTGCGCGACCCCTCCGGGCGGTACGCCCCCTCTCTCGCGCTCTACCGCCACGCCTACGCCTCGGAAAAGCGGGAGGGCACCCCATGACCACGACCAAGCGCGACACCTACACCCCGGAGAGCCTGCTCTCCGTCGCCGTGCAGGTCTTCAACGAGCGCGGCTACGACGGCACCTCCATGGAACACCTGTCCAAGGCCGCCGGTATCTCCAAGTCCTCGATCTACCACCATGTCGCGGGCAAGGAGGAGCTGCTGCGCCGGGCCGTCAGCCGGGCGCTCGACGGTCTCTTCGCGATCCTCGGTGAGGACCGCGCGCGCGAGGGCCGCGCCGTGGAGCGGCTGGAGTACGTGGTGCGGCGCATGGTCGAGGTGCTCACCGCCGAGCTGCCGTATGTGACGCTGCTGCTGCGGGTGCGCGGCAACACCGCCACCGAGCGGTGGGCGCTGGAGCGGCGCCGCGAGTTCGACCACCAGGTGGCCGAGCTGCTGAAGGCCGCCGCGGCCGAGGGGGACGTGCGCGGGGACGTGGAGGTGCGGCTCGCGACCCGGCTCGTCTTCGGGATGATCAACTCGATCGTCGAGTGGTACCGGCCGGACGCGCGCGGCATGGGCGAGCGGGAAGTCGCCGACGCGGTGGTCCGGCTGGTCTTCGCCGGGCTGCGCACCGAGCACTGAGACCGCTCCGAGCACTGAGGCCGCTCCGAGCACTGAGACCGCTCCGAGCACTGAGACCGCTCCGGGGACGCGCCGCGCGCCATGCTTCAGGTCCCTCAGCCCTCCGGCTCCAGGTCCTCTTCCTCGAACACCAGCAGGGTGCGGGTACTGAGCACTTCGGGGATCGCCTGGAGCCGGGTGAGGACCAGCTCGCGCAGTGCTCTGTTGTCCGGGGTGTGCACCAGGAGCAGCACGTCGAAATCGCCGCCCACCAGGGAGATGTGGGAGGCGCCGGGCAGGACGCGCAACTGCTCGCGGACCGTGCGCCAGGAATTCTGGACAATCTTCAGGGTGATGTACGCCGAAGTGCCCTGACCTGCACGTTCGTGGTTCACCCGGGCGCCGAAGCCACGGATCACGCCGTCCTCGACGAGCCGGTTGATCCGCGCGTAGGCGTTGGCGCGGGACACATGGACCTGCTCGGCGACCGAGCGTATGGAGGCCCGGCCGTCCGATTGGAGTATCCGCAGGATGTCGCGGTCGATGGCGTCCAGGGGGCGTGCGGGGGGCGGTACCGGGCCGTGCTCCGTCTGCTCGGCCATTTGTTCAGGTGCCATGTGCCCCCGCCTCTCTACCATGGACGTACTGCGTCCATCTCAGGTTGTGGAGGACCGTCTGTCCACAGCCTTGAGGTGCCTGTAGCCAAAATGTGCCGTCGACCGAACAATCGGTAGGTGAGGCGCATCACCCCCGTGGCGCGCCCGAAGCCGCTCCCACGAGGAGGTGCCGTCATGACGGTCATGGAGCAGCGGGACGCCTACCGGCCGACCCCGCCGCCCGCCTGGCAGCCCCGTACCGACCCCGCTCCGCTGCTGCCCGACGCGCTGCCGTACCGCGTCCTCGGCACCGAGGCCGCCGCGAAGGCCGACCCGGAGCTTCTGCACCGGCTGTACACCCAGCTGGTGCGCGGCCGCCGGTACAACGCGCAGGCGACGGCGCTCACCAAGCAGGGCCGCCTGGCCGTCTACCCCTCCAGCACCGGGCAGGAGGCCTGCCAGGTCGCCGCCGCGCTCGTGCTGGAGGAGCGCGACTGGCTCTTCCCGAGCTACCGGGACACCCTCGCGGTCGTCGCACGCGGCGTCGACCCCGTTGAGGCCCTGACCCTGCTGCGCGGCGACTGGCACACCGGCTACGACCCGTACGAGCACCGGGTGGCCCCCCTGTCCACCCCGCTCGCCACCCAGCTGCCGCACGCCGTGGGCCTCGCGCACGCCGCCCGGCTGAAGGGCGACGACGTGGTCGCGCTCGCCCTGGTCGGCGACGGCGGCACCAGCGAGGGCGACTTCCACGAGGCGCTGAACTTCGCCGCGGTGTGGCAGGCCCCGGTCGTCTTCCTGGTCCAGAACAACGGCTTCGCGATCTCCGTACCGCTCGCCAAGCAGACCGCGGCGCCGTCCCTGGCGCACAAGGCGGTCGGCTACGGCATGCCGGGCCGCCTGGTCGACGGCAACGACGCGGCCGCCGTGCACGAGGTCCTCTCCGAGGCCGTACGGCATGCGCGCGCGGGCGGCGGCCCCACCCTGGTCGAGGCGGTGACGTACCGCATCGACGCCCACACCAACGCCGACGACGCGACCCGCTACCGCGGCGACGCCGAGGTCGAGACCTGGCAGGCCCACGACCCGGTCGTGCTGCTGGAGCGGGAGCTGACCCGGCGCGGCCTGCTCGGGGAGGACGGCATACGGGCCGCCCGCGAGGACGCCGAGACGCTCGCCGCAGACCTGCGGGCGCGCATGAACCAGGACCCGGTGCTCGACCCCATGGACCTCTTCGCCCATGTGTACGACCGGCCCACCGCCCAACTCCTCGAACAGCAGGCGCAGTTGCAGGCCGAGCTGGACGCGGCCGCGGCCGGACCGGAAGGAGCCGGGCGATGACGACCGTTGCCCTCAAGCCGGCCACCATGGCGCAGGCCCTCACCCGGGCGATGCGCGACGCCATGGCGGCCGACCCGTCCGTGCACGTCATGGGCGAGGACGTCGGCACGCTCGGCGGCGTCTTCCGGGTCACCGACGGCCTCGCCAAGGAGTTCGGCGAGACCCGCTGCACGGACACCCCGCTCGCCGAGGCCGGGATCCTCGGCACGGCCGTCGGCATGGCGATGTACGGCCTCAGGCCGGTCGTGGAGATGCAGTTCGACGCCTTCGCCTACCCCGCCTTCGAGCAGCTGGTCAGCCATGTGTCGCGGATGCGCAACCGCACCCGCGGCGCGATGCCGCTGCCCCTGACGGTCCGGATCCCCTACGGCGGCGGCATCGGCGGCGTCGAGCACCACAGCGACTCCTCCGAGGCCTACTACATGGCGACCCCGGGCCTCCATGTGGTCACCCCCGCGACGGTCGCGGACGCCTACGGGCTGCTGCGCGCCGCCATCGCCTCCGACGACCCGGTCGTCTTCCTCGAACCCAAGCGGCTGTACTGGTCGAAGGACTCCTGGAACCCCGAGGAGCCCGAGACCGTGGAGCCCCTGGGCCGCGCGGTGGTGCGGCGTCCGGGCAGCAGCGCGACGCTGATCACCTACGGGCCGTCCGTCCCCGTCTGCCTGGAGGCCGCCGAGGCGGCCCGCGAGGAGGGCTGGGACCTCGAAGTCGTCGATCTGCGCTCCCTGGTGCCGTTCGACGACGCGACGGTGACCGCGTCCGTGCGCCGCACGGGCCGGGCCCTGGTGGTGCACGAGGCGACCGGCTTCGGCGGTCCGGGCGGGGAGATCGCCGCCCGCGTCACCGAGCGCTGCTTCCATCATCTGGAGGCGCCGGTGCTGCGGGTGACCGGTTTCGACCTCCCCTATCCGCCGCCGATGCTGGAGCGGCACCATCTGCCCGGTGTCGACCGGATCCTGGACGCCGTGGGGCGCCTTCAGTGGGAGGCGGAGGGCTGATGGCGCAGGTGCTGGAGTTCAGGCTGCCGGACCTCGGCGAAGGGCTGACCGAGGCGGAGATCGTCCGCTGGCTGGTGAAGGTCGGGGACGTCGTCACGGTCGACCAGCCGGTCGTCGAGGTGGAGACGGCCAAGGCGATGGTCGAGGTGCCCTGCCCCTATGGGGGTGTGGTCACCGCCCGCTTCGGCGAGGAGGGCACGGAACTGCCGGTCGGTGCCCCGCTGCTGACGGTCGCCGTGGGCGGTGCCGCGGACGCGGACGGGGACGCCGACTCCTCGGGGAATGTGCTGGTCGGGTACGGCACATCGGCGGCTCCCGCCCGGCGCCGCCGGGTCCGGCCACCCCGGCCCGGCGCCCGCCCCGCGGACGGAGTCCCGCACATGGTCGACTCCGTCGACGGACTCGCCCCGGCCGGGACCGTGTCCGCCGCCCCGGCCGCGGTGCTGCCTGCCGCGGCCCAGGCTCCCGCAGTGGAGGCACGCACCCTCCACGCGGACGGCGTCCGGCACCCCGAAGGACCCGTCCCGGTGATCTCCCCGCTGGTCCGCAGGCTCGCCCGGGAGGGCGGGCTCGATCTGCGGCACCTGGAGGGCTCCGGGCCCGACGGGCTGATCCTGCGGGCCGATGTGGAGGACGCCCTCAGGGCCGCCGCGTCCCGCCCGGGCGCGACAGGGGCCACCGCCTTCACGGCCGCCGGAGCGGCACCGGGTGCCCGGACCGGCACCCATCCGCCGACCACCGCACCGCCGACCACCGCCCCGGCGCACACGGCCCCCGGGGTGGACGCGGCGGCGGACAGGACGGCCACCGGCGGCACCCGGATCCCCCTCAAGGGCGTCCGCGGGGCGGTCGCCGACAAGCTCTCCCGGAGCCGGCGCGAGATCCCCGACGCGACCTGCTGGGTGGACGCCGATGCCACGGAGCTGATGCGGGCGCGGACCGCCATGAACGCGGCGGGCGGCCCCAAGGTCGCCCTGCTCGCCCTGCTGGCCCGTATCTGCACGGCCGCCCTCGCCCGCTTCCCCGAGCTGAACTCCACGGTCGACCTGGAGGCCCGGGAGATCGTCCGGCTCGACCGGGTGCACCTCGGGTTCGCCGCCCAGACCGAACGGGGGCTCGTCGTCCCTGTCGTACGGGACGCGCACACCCGGGACGCCGAGTCGCTCACGGCGGAGTTCGCCCGGCTCACCGAGGCGGCCCGCGCCGGTTCGCTCACCCCCGCGGACCTCACCGGCGGGACCTTCACCCTGAACAACTACGGGGTGTTCGGCGTCGACGGCTCCACACCGATCATCAACCACCCCGAGGCGGCCATGCTCGGCGTCGGCCGGATCGTGCCCAAGCCATGGGTGCACCAGGGGGAGCTGGCGGTGCGCCAGGTCGTGCAGCTGTCGCTCACCTTCGACCACCGGGTCTGCGACGGCGGAACGGCGGGCGGCTTCCTGCGGTATGTCGCGGACTGCGTGGAACAGCCCGCGGTGCTGCTGCGCACGCTCTGAGGCCCGGGGAATCCGGCCCGACCGGCCCGACCGGGCCGACCGGCCCGACCGGGCCCGGAGCCTCCGCCGGTCCGGGACACCGGGGGCGTCCGTACGGTCCGGGACACCCGGGGTGTTCGCGTGCCGGTCTGCGTGCGCCGTCTCCGCGTGCGGTCCCCGGGCAGGAGGTGGCACCGGCCCGGACGGCGCCCATACTCGGGGGCATGACCGACTACGAGCGGCTTCCGGGCGAGCCGGACGTCGCTGTCTACGACGCCGTGGTGCTGGCCGGGGGTGCCGCCCGGCGCCTCGGCGGTGCCGACAAACCGGGGGTGCGGGTCGGCGGACGGCCGCTGCTCGACCGCGTCCTGGGGGCCTGCTCCGACGCGGCCACCACCGTCGTCGTCGCCGACCCCCGGCCCACCCCGCGTCCCGTCGTCTGGGCGCGGGAGGAGCCGTCGGGCGGCGGACCGGTCGCCGCGCTCGACGCGGGGCTGCGGCGCACCACCGCCGAGTGTGTGGTGGTGCTCTCCGCCGATCTGCCGTTCCTCCGGGCGGGAACGGTACGGCGGCTGCTGGCCGCGGTGCGGGCGAGTGGTGCCGAAGGGGCGGTGCTCACCGATCCCGAGGGCCGCGACCAGCCCCTGGTCGCCGCCTACCGGAGCGAGGCACTGCGGCGCGCACTCGCCGGACTGGCCACCGGCGAAGAGGCTTCCGCGAGCCCTCCGCACCCGGGGCTGGCCGGTCTTCCGCTGCGGCGGCTCACGGACCGGCTCGGCCTCACCCGGGTCCCCGACCCGGTGGCCTCCTTCGACTGCGACACCTGGGACGACATCGCGGCCGCCCGGTCGCGCATCAGGGAGCATGGGCACGTGTTGGATGAATGGATTTCCGCAGTCAAGGACGAACTGGGCCTCGACCTCGACGTCGACACCGGTGCGCTCCTCGACCTCGCCCGGGACGCCGCCCACAGCGTGGCCCGTCCCGCGGCCCCCCTGACGACCTTCCTCGTCGGCTACGCCGCCGCACAGGCGGGAGGCGGTCCCGAGACCGTTGCCGAGGCCGCCCGCAAGGCCGCCGCGCTCGCCCTGCGCTGGGCGGACGAGGAGTCCCCCAAGGCCGAGCCGGACGCCGGATGACGGGGAGAGGCGTTCGGGCGTGGGGCCCGGACACCGACGATCGGTATGTGGAGGAGGCTCTGGCCGTGGTCGACGACAGCGGTGCACGCGGCCGCCCGGGCGAGGCCCGCTCCACCCGCCCGTCCGGCAAGCGGCCCGACCCGGATCAGCACGACCGGGACCTCGAAGAGGCCCTGGCGCTGGTGCGGGACCCCGGCCCGCGGGGGACCCGGTCCGGGACACCCGCGCCGGATCCCGGCGCCCGTCACGCGTCCGGTACCCGGCACCGCGGCCAGGACGGCCCGGAGGAAGCCGCACCCTCCGCACCGGGCCGGGCCGGACGCCACCCGGCCGACTCGGGCCACACAGCTCACCCGGCCATGCCCTGGCCCGAGGCCCGGGCCGCCGCCGCGCGGGCGGCCCGTTCCGTGCCCCGCCGCGACCCCGTCGACCTGCCCCTCGACGCCGCCCTCGGCCTGGTGCTCGCCGCGCCGCTCACCGCACTGACCGACCTGCCCTCCTTCAACACCTCCGCCATGGACGGCTGGGCGGTGGCGGGCCCCGGCCCCTGGGACGTACGGGCGGAGGGGGTCCTTGCCGGGCACACCGAACCCGCTCCCCTGGAGGACGGCGAGGCCGTACGGATCGCCACCGGCGCCCGTATCCCCCCGGACACCACCGCGGTCCTGCGCAGCGAACACGGGCGGACCGACGACAAGGGCAGGCTGCACGCCGCTCTTCCCCCGGCCCCCGGCTCCTCCCGGACGGCGGGGACCGCCACGGTCGCGCACGGCCAGGACATCCGGCCGCGCGGCCAGGAGTGCCATGCCGGCGAGCAACTGCTCCCGCCCGGAGCCCTGGTCACCCCTGCCGTGCTCGGGCTCGCCGCGGCGGCCGGGTACGACACCGTGCGGGTACGGCCGCGACCCCGGGTCGACGTCCTGGTGCTGGGGGACGAGTTGCTCACCGAGGGTCCGCCCAGGGGCGGTCTGATCAGGGACGCGCTCGGCCCGATGCTGCCGCCGTGGCTGCGTGCGCTGGGCGCGGACGTGGTGGCCGTCCACAGGCTCGGTGACGACGCCGAGGCGCTGTACCGGGCGGTGGCCGCCTCGACGGCCGACATGGTCCTCACGACCGGCGGCACGGCCGGGGGACCGGTCGACCATGTGCACCCCACGCTGCGCCGCCTCGGTGCCGAACTCCTCGTGGACGGGGTACGGGTGCGCCCGGGGCACCCCATGCTCCTGGCACGCACCGGTGAGAGCCAGCACCTCGTCGGGCTGCCCGGCAACCCCCTCGCGGCCGTCTCCGGACTGCTCACCCTCGCCGAGCCCCTGCTGCGCGGTCTGACGGGCCGTACGACGCCCGAGCCGTACACGCTGCCGCTGAGCGACTCCGCCCACGGCCACCCGCACGACACCCGGCTGGTCCCGGTGACCGTGCGGGCCGACCATGCGGTTCCGTTGCACTACAGCGGCCCCGCCATGCTGCGGGGCATCGCCGCCGCGGACGCCCTGGCGGTCGTACCACCGGTGGGCGCCCGGTCCGGCCCGGAACGGGAGCTGCTGGACCTGCCCTGGATGTGGGCGGAGTAGGCCCGAAGCCGGGGTGCAGCGGGACGTGTTTCACGTGAAACATCCCCGCCGTGTGCCGCCGACGGGCGCGGACCGGCCCCCTGCCCCACCCACCCGAGGCATCTCCCTCCGCCACCGGGAACTCCGGGGCGGAGGGGCGCACCGCCAGGAGTAGCGTCCCTCCCATGTACGCGATCACGATTCCTGAACCCGGTGGGCCCGAGGCGCTGGTGTGGGCCGAGGTCCCCGATCCTGTTCCCGGCGAGGGCGAAGTACTGATCGAGGTGGTGGCCAGTGCCGTCAACCGGGCCGACCTCCTCCAGCGTCAGGGCCTCTACGCACCGCCGCCCGGCTCGTCGCCGTACCCCGGACTCGAATGCTCCGGCCGGATCGCCGCGCTCGGCCCCGGAGTCTCCGGCTGGGCCGTCGGCGACGAGGTGTGCGCACTGCTCGCGGGCGGCGGCTACGCCGAGAAGGTCGCGGTCCCGGCCGGACAGCTGCTGCCCGTCCCCGAAGGCGTCGAACTGCGCCGGGCGGCCGCGCTGCCGGAGGTGACCTGCACGGTCTGGTCGAACGTCTTCATGGTCGCCCATCTGCGCCCGGACGAGACGCTGTTGGTGCACGGCGGTTCCAGCGGCATCGGCACCATGGCGATCCAGTTGGCCAAGGCGGTGGGCGCCCGGGTGGCGGTCACGGCGGGCAGCAAGGAGAAGCTGGATTACTGCGCCGGACTGGGCGCGGATGTGCTGATCAACTACCGCGAGCAGGACTTCGTGGAGGAGGTCCGGCAGGCCACCGCCGGGGCCGGGGCGGACGTCATCCTCGACAACATGGGCGCGAAGTATCTGGACCGCAATGTCCAGGCGCTCGCGCTGAACGGCAGGCTGGCGATCATCGGTATGCAGGGCGGGGTGCAGGGCGAGCTGAACATCAGCGCGCTGCTGCGGAAGCAGGCGGCGATCACCGCGACCTCGCTCCGCGCCCGCCCGCTCGGGGAGAAGGCGACGATCGTGGCGGCGGTACGGGAGCACATCTGGCCGCTGATCGCCTCCGGCCGGGTGCGCCCGGTCGTGGACCGTGAACTGCCGATGAGCGAGGCGGGCACGGCCCACCAACTGCTGGACGAGAGCGGCCACATCGGGAAGGTGCTGCTGGTGGCGCCCTGAGAGGGGGCAGCAGGGGGACGGCCGGGTCACTCCCGGCGCACCCGCAGGCCGAGCAGGGCGATCGCCAGACCGAGGCCGATGAGCATCAGACCGCTGCCGAGGGGCAGCACCTCGACCATCGGCCGTGAGGCGGTGGTCCCCCGGGCGGGCACGGCGGACGTCTGGGCAGGGGCGGGCGGGGTCCCCGGGGGAAGGCCCGCCCCGAGGGAGGCCTCCCTGTCGGCGTCCGGGTCATCGGAGTCGGGGTCCTCGGAGGTCGAGTCGGGGTCCGCCGGGACCGTGCTGTCCTCGCTCGCCGATGCCGTCCCGGCGGGGCCGGTGGTGAGGGGGTCGGCGTATGCGGGGTCGTCGCCCTCGTCCTCCTCCGGGTCGGGGTCCGGCCGCCCGGGCCCCACCTGGCTCTTGCCGGCCAAGTTCCCGGCCCGGGAGGGTGCGGCCGGGGGCGAGGCGGAGCGGGAGGGGAGAGCGGCGGGGTGTCCCGGGGCGGGCGTCCGGCCGCTACCGGCGGGGGACTTGGCTCCGGGAGCGGCGGGGCGGGCGGAGGCGGCGGCCCCCGAGTGACCCGGCGCGGCCGTCCGGGCGGGCGCCCCCGCTGACGCGGGGCCCGCCGCGGCCGTTCCCCGGGAGGCTCCGGTCGCCTTGCCGCTCCCGGTGGCCGTC
This sequence comes from Streptomyces sp. NPDC052040, assembly GCF_044548405.1. Taxonomy (NCBI): domain Bacteria; kingdom Bacillati; phylum Actinomycetota; class Actinomycetes; order Kitasatosporales; family Streptomycetaceae; genus Streptomyces; species Streptomyces sp. NPDC052040. The sequence continues at coordinate 22,839 of NZ_JBIUBV010000012.1, forward strand.
GTGTGTCCGAGGGGCACGGACGTCTGGGGTGCAGGGCCGTGCGAAGAGGTGGCGGGCGCTGTCGTGGACGGCCGGGCGGAGGCCGAGGAGGGCCGGGCGGACGCCGAGGAGGGCCGGATGGAGCGAAGACCGGCCGCGCCGAGCCGGGGCTGCCCGGGGCCCGCGGACGGGCCGCGGAGGACGAGCGCGGATCGCGTCTCGGAGGGTCCGCCGCCGGAGGAGGACCCGCCGTCGGACGATATGGGCTCGGCGAACGGCTGCTCCCCGACCCGGCCGCCGGGTCCGGCGAGCGGCAGGGCCGTCGGCCGTGCCGGGGGGTCCGCGAGGGTGCGCATCGTGGTCTGTACGGAGTACGAGGCGGCCCGGGCGCCGTGGGCGGGGCGTATCCCGGAGCCGGGCGTCATGCCCTGCGCGGCGGATATCGCGTAGACGCCGAGGACGGCGGTCGTCGTCAGGACCGGCGGCAGGGCGGCGGCGCGGAGCGTGCGGAACGTGGACGGCGTACGCAGCCTTGGAGTCACGCGTGTGACCCCCTCCCGTGCTCGGAGCGCAAGATCAACGCCCTCAGCCTCACACGGCTCCCCATATCCGGCATCTCGACCGATCCACCCGGCCCAAGCCCCCGACCGGCCCGGCACTCAAGCCCCGGCCCTGCTCCCGCCACCCCTCGCCCCAACCGCCCTCGCCCCGCTCCCGCCACCCCTCGCCCCAACCGCCCTCGCCCCGCTCCCGCCACCCCTCGCCCCAACCGCCCTCGCCCCGCTCCCGCCACCCCCACCCCCGTATCCCCGCTGGCGCTCTCCCCTCCCGCGGGCTACAGATACGGCATGTCGATACGCCACGGTCTGCTGGCGCTGCTGGAGCACGGTCCCCGGAGCGGGGCCCGGCTGCGTGCGGAGTTCGCGGCGCGGACCGGAGAGCCGTGGGCCCCGGAACCCGCCCGGCTGCGTGCCACCCTGGCGGCCCTGGAGGGGGACGGGCTCGTGGTGCGGGAGAGGCGGGAGACGGAGCCGCGGGCGCGCTATGCGCTCACCGCGGCGGGCCGTGCCGAACTGCGCGACTGGTACGCCCGCCCGGTGGAGGGCGGGGACCCGGCCCCCGACGAGCTGACGGTCAAGCTGGTGATGGCCGTGGGCGCGCCCGGTGTCGACGTACGGGCCGTGGTCGAGACCCAGCGCCGACAGCTCAGGGAGTCCCTGCGGGAGTTCGCCCGCAGGCGCGGTGAGGCCCTCGCCGAACTCCCCTCCCACCGGGACGAGGTGGCCCGGCTGCTGGTCCTGGACCGGATGGTGCTGACCGCCGAGGCCCGGCTGCTCTGGCTCGAACACTGCGAGGCCAGACTGCAACGCCTGCCCGGGGCACCGGACACGGAACACCCGAGCGGAACCGGCTGAGGCTCCGCCCAGCCCCGATCGAGCCCCGACCGAGCCCCAGCCCCGATCGAGCCCCGACAGAGGCAAGCCCGCGGCCCGGTCGGGGTGCGGTCGGGGCGCGGACAGAGGGTGGATCATCGCTTACCGAGGGCACATGGCTGATGTCGAGTACGGGTACGAGAGAATGGCGGCATGGAGATGCCGAGGAACGAAAGCTCGTCGGAGAACGCCCCGAGAATCCTGGTCGTGGGCCAGGACGGAATGGCGCTCGGCGGCACCGGAGACGATGGCTCCCGGGAGATCCCGGTGACGGACCAGGTGGAGCAGCCCGCGAAGGTCATGCGCATCGGCAGCATGATCAAGCAGTTGCTGGAGGAGGTGCGCGTCGCCCCGCTGGACGAGGCGAGCCGCCAGCGCCTGAAGGAGATCCACGCCAGCTCGGTGAAGGAGCTGGAGGACGGTCTCGCTCCCGAACTGGTCGAGGAGCTGGAGCGGCTCTCCCTGCCCTTCACGGACGAGGCGATCCCGAGCGACGCGGAACTGCGCATCGCGCAGGCGCAGTTGGTGGGCTGGCTGGAGGGCCTCTTCCACGGGATCCAGACCACGCTGTTCGCCCAGCAGATGGCGGCGCGCGCCCAGTTGGAGCAGATGCGCCGCGCCCTCCCGCCGGGTGTCGGCTCCCCGGACGGCGAAGAGGACCACCATGCGGGCGGCCGCACGGGCGGCCCGTACCTCTGACCCGCACGACTGCGACCCCCCCCGGGCCCGGCACCACCACGGTGCCGGGCCCTTCCGCGTACGCGCGGACGCGGCGGCCTTGATCAGGTTCCCGGTGCGGCCCCTCCGCGTATGCGCGCCCAGGCGAGCGCACGCGGGCGCTCACGTACGCTCGTGGGCACACGTGAGTTTCGCCACGGAGCGCCCGCGCGGTTCACCCGCCCCCGGACGGCCCGTTCGCGACTCGACGCGCTGTGAAGTGTCCTGATCATGATCTGCTGGAACGGCACGGTGTGTGGTAGCGCGAACACCGTGCGCGGCGGACGGGCTGCCAGGGGTGCCCCCTCCACCCGGGCCGTTCGCCCCGGTGGCAACAGGGCCCCCGCGCCTCGCTGTTCATGATCCCCGTCGGGCCGCCGGTGATCTGGAACCGTTTGCTCCGCGATCGACTGACACCTTCCGGCCAACTCTGCCGCGGGGTGCGAAGATGCCCTGCTCCCGCCCGTTCGTGACCGTACGCGCAAGAAGCTTCGCGGAAGCGTTACGGGGGTCGAACGGCCTCTGCACGGAATTTGCACTCGGGACGGGACGCGAGGTTTGATGGCCGGTCCGTCTCGGACGAATCCCGGACCGGCGCCTGGCGTGGAGCCTGTAGCGTGGCCCGTCGGAGACCGTGACAACGACCGCGCAGACCGCGGGCAGAAACGACGGCGAGGACTGATGGCACAGACGCAGCGCGCCCAGGGCCCGTCCGACCCCGAGGCGACTGGCGGCGGGATGTCGGACGCGCCGGAGAACTGGGGCAACGGGGGGCTCGTCGGGGACGGCCGGTACCGGCTGACCCACAGACTCGGCCGGGGCGGCATGGCCGAGGTGTTCGCGGCCGAGGACGTGCGCCTCGGGCGGACCGTCGCGGTCAAGCTGCTGCGCTCGGACCTCGCCGAGGACCCGGTCTCCAAGGCCCGCTTCACCCGCGAGGCCCAGTCGGTGGCCGGCCTCAACCACCACGCGATCGTCGCCGTGTACGACTCCGGCGAGGACCAGGTGGCCGGCCAGGCGGTGCCGTACATCGTGATGGAGCTGGTCGAGGGCCGGACGATCCGCGACCTGCTGCTCAACGCGGAAGCACCCGGACCCGAGCAGGCCCTGATCATCGTCTCGGGCGTGCTGGAGGCCCTCGCCTACTCGCACCAGCACGGCATCGTGCACCGCGACATCAAGCCCGCGAACGTCATCATCACCCACAACGGCGCCGTGAAGGTGATGGACTTCGGCATCGCCCGCGCCCTGCACGGGGCGTCCACCACGATGACGCAGACCGGCATGGTCATGGGCACGCCGCAGTACCTCTCCCCGGAGCAGGCGCTCGGCAAGGCCGTCGACCACCGCTCGGACCTGTACGCGACGGGCTGCCTGCTGTACGAGCTGCTGTCGCTGCGGCCGCCGTTCGTCGGCGAGACCCCGCTGTCCGTGGTGTACCAGCACGTCCAGGACATCCCGGTGCCCCCGTCCCGGATCTCGGAGGCCGCGGCCCCGCCGGAGCTGGACGGCCTGGTCATGCGGTCCCTGGCGAAGGACCCGGACGACCGGTTCCAGACCGCGGAGGAGATGCGCGGCCTGATCCAGTACGCGCTCCAGATGCTGTACGACCAGGGCGGCCACACCGGCACCTGGAACACCGGCCCGGTCCAGGCGCACGAGGGCCGGCACACGCCCGCGGGCGGCTTCGCCGGTACGACGGCGATGCCGCACCCCGGCGAGTCCGGCACCACGCAGATCCCGCAGCCCATCCTGCCCTCCGGCTACGGCGGCGGGGACGACGGCGGCTTCGAGGGGCACGGCAACCGGGGCAGCGGCCGCGGCAAGCTGTGGATCCTCGCGGTGCTCGCGGTGATCGCCATCGCCGGCGGTGTCGCGCTGGCGATGAACAACACGGGCGGCGGCAGTGCCGACCCGGGCACCACGCAGTCCCCGCCCCCGTCGAAGTCCCAGGACGACAAGCAGTCCCCCGAGACGCCGAGCGACGAGGCCACCGACTCCTCCACGGGTGACGGCTCGGAGACGGGCAGCGGCCAGGACTGGACGCCCTCGGACACGCCGTCGCAGAGCTACAGCGAGCAGCCGCCGCCGCAGCCCTCCACGTCGCCGGACCAGCCGAGCGACGAGCCCTCCGACACGACGCCCACGGACAACCCGACGGACACCCCCACGGACGACGGCGGCGACACCTCGGGGCCGACCGCGCCGGACGGCGGGAACACCACGGGCGCGGGCATCCCCCAGGTGCCCTGAGCCGCACGGAGCGCAGCAGCAGGGGGCGGGCCGCCCCGGAAACGGCCACAGGCGCGCGTGGGACCCGGAGACGGGCTCCACGCGCGCTTCCGTTTGCCCAGGTGGCGCGCCCGGGGCGGTCCGGGTCGCGCGCAGGTCGAGGGCGCCACACCGGGATCACCCCGAAAAGACATCTTCCCGTGCTCCAGGTGAGCGGGATAACGTGCCGTTGTTCCGGTCCCCTGCAACGCTGTGACCAGCATCTGTGCCCGACTTACTCGATTTACTTGGATATCCAAGCAAAATCCCAGGTCAGGAGGGGTTTCACAGAAATGTCGCGCACTGGGTAACGTGCCCTTTGCAGGGCTGCCGCCGGGGCACCTGTCACGTCTGTCTCGAACGCGTCGCACCCACCCCGTGCGTCCGTGCGCTGCAGGCGAGCCGCTCTCACCGGCCCCCAGTGGGCCGAGGGGACCCCCAGGCACCCGGCGAACCCGGGGGCCGGACCGACGGAGGAGCACACGTGACCGTGGAGAGCACTGCCGCGCGCAGGCCGCGACGCAGCGCCGGTAGCAAGGCCGGCACCACCGGCACCAAACGCACCACCCGCACCACGCCCAAGAAGGGCGCCGACGCCGATCTCATCCAGCTGCTGACGCCGGAGGGCGAGCGCGTCGCGCATCCCGAGTACGACCGGTACGTCGAGGACATCACGCCCGACGAGCTGCGAGGTCTCTACCGGGACATGGTGCTGACCCGACGCTTCGACGCGGAGGCCACCTCCCTTCAGCGCCAGGGCGAGCTGGGCCTGTGGGCCTCGCTGCTCGGCCAGGAGGCCGCCCAGATCGGTTCGGGACGTGCCCTGAACGACGAGGACTACGTCTTCCCGACCTACCGCGAGCACGGTGTCGCCTGGTGCCGCGGGGTCGACCCGGCCAATCTCCTCGGCATGTTCCGCGGTGTGAACAACGGCGGCTGGGACCCCGCCAGCAACAACTTCCACCTCTACACGATCGTCATCGGCTCGCAGACCCTGCACGCCACGGGCTACGCCATGGGCGTCGCCAAGGACGGCGCGGACTCGGCGGTGATCGCGTACTTCGGCGACGGTGCCTCCAGCCAGGGCGACGTCGCGGAGTCCTTCACCTTCGCGGCGGTCTACAACGCGCCGGTGGTGTTCTTCTGCCAGAACAACCAGTGGGCGATCTCCGAGCCGACCGAGAAGCAGATGCGCGTCCCGCTCTACCAGCGGGCGCAAGGCTTCGGCTTCCCGGGCGTGCGGGTGGACGGCAATGACGTCCTGGCCTGTCTCGCGGTCACCAAGTGGGCGCTGGAGCGGGCGCGCAACGGCGAGGGCCCGACCCTGGTGGAGGCGTTCACGTACCGGATGGGCGCGCACACCACCTCCGACGACCCCACCCGCTACCGCCACGACGACGAGCGGGCCGCCTGGGAGGCGAAGGACCCGATCATCCGGCTGCGCGCCCATCTCCTCGCCGCACACCACGCGGACGAGGGATTCTTCGCGGAACTCGAAGCGGAGAGCGAGGCGTTGGGTAGGCGGGTGCGTGAGGCGGTCCGTGCGATGCCGGACCCGGACCACTTCGCCATCTTCGAGAACGTGTACGCGGACGGGCATGCGCTCGTCGACGAGGAGCGGGCCCGGTTCGCCGCCTACCAGGCGTCGTTCGCGGACGTTGAAGGGGGCAAGTGACGTGGCGGAGAAGATGGCTCTCGCCAAGGCGATCAACGAGTCGCTGCGCAAGGCCCTGGAGTCGGACCCCAAGGTCCTGGTGATGGGCGAGGACGTCGGCAAGCTCGGTGGCGTGTTCCGGGTCACCGACGGCCTCCAGAAGGACTTCGGCGAGGAGCGGGTCATCGACACCCCGCTGGCCGAGTCGGGCATCGTGGGCACGGCGATCGGCCTGGCGCTGCGCGGGTACCGGCCGGTGGTGGAGATCCAGTTCGACGGTTTCGTCTTCCCCGCCTACGACCAGATCGTGACCCAGCTGGCGAAGATGCACGCCCGGTCCCTGGGCACGGTGAAGCTGCCGGTCGTCATCCGTATCCCCTACGGCGGCGGCATCGGCGCGGTGGAGCACCACTCCGAGTCCCCGGAGGCGCTGTTCGCGCATGTGGCGGGGCTGAAGGTGGTGTCCCCGTCGAACGCGTCGGACGCGTACTGGATGATGCAGCAGGCGATCCAGAGCGACGACCCGGTGATCTTCTTCGAGCCGAAGCGGCGCTACTGGGACAAGTCCGAGGTGGACGCCGAGGCCATTCCGTATCCCCTGCACAAGGCGCGGGTGGTGCGTGAGGGCACGGATGTCACGCTGGCCGCCTACGGTCCGATGGTGAAGGTGTGCCAGGAGGCCGCCGCGGCCGCCCAGGAGGAGGGCCGGTCCCTGGAGGTCCTGGACCTGCGTTCGGTCTCCCCGCTGGACTTCGACGCGGTGCAGGCGTCGGTGGAGAAGACCCGCCGCCTGGTGGTGGTGCACGAGGCACCGGTGTTCTTCGGCTCGGGAGCGGAGATCGCCGCCCGGATCACGGAGCGCTGCTTCTACCACCTGGAGGCGCCCGTGCTGCGGGTCGGCGGCTATCACGCCCCGTACCCTCCGGCGCGGCTGGAGGAGGAGTACCTGCCGGGCCTGGACCGGGTCCTGGATGCCGTCGACCGTGTCCTGGCGTACTGAGGAGAGGGCCGTGACGACGATGACTGACGCGTCCGTGCGCGAGTTCAAGATGCCCGACGTGGGCGAAGGCCTCACGGAGGCCGAGATCCTCAAGTGGTACGTCCAGCCCGGGGACACGGTCACCGACGGGCAGGTCGTGTGCGAGGTGGAGACCGCCAAGGCGGCGGTGGAGCTGCCGATCCCGTACGACGGGGTGGTCAGGGAGCTGCGTTTCCCCGAGGGCACCACGGTGGACGTCGGCACCGCGATCATCGCGGTCGACGTGGCGGGCGGCGCGCCCGCCGGGGCGCCTGCGGCTCCGCCTGCCGCGGAGCCGCAGGCGGAGCCCGCCGCGGCACCCCAGGAGCCGAAGCCGGCGGGCCGCCAGCCGGTCCTGGTCGGGTACGGCGTCGCGGAGTCCTCCACCAGGCGCCGCCCCCGCAAGACCACCGTGGTGGTGGGCGAGGAGGCCGTCCAGGCGGTCACGGCCCTCCAGGGCGAGCTGAACGGGCACGGTGCGAAGAGCCGCCCGCTGGCGAAGCCCCCGGTGCGCAAGCTCGCCAAGGACCTGGGTGTCGACCTGACCTCGGTCGTCCCGTCCGGCCCGGACGGGATCATCACCCGGGAGGACGTGCACGCGGCGGCGGCCCCCGCGGCGGCCCCGGCCCCGTCGGTCCCGGCGCCCGCGGCGGAGTCCCCGGCCGCCCCGGTGTCCGCGGCGGCGCGGGAGACCCGTGTCCCGGTCAAGGGCGTCCGCAAGGCCACCGCGCAGGCGATGGTCGGCTCCGCCTTCACCGCACCGCATGTCACCGAGTTCGTCACGGTCGATGTGACGCGCACGATGAAGCTGGTCGAGGAGCTGAAGCAGGACAAGGAGATGCAGGGTCTGCGGGTCAACCCGCTGCTGCTCATCGCCAAGGCCCTGCTGGTCGCGATCAGGCGGAACCCGGACATCAGCGCCGCCTGGGACGAGGCCAGCCAGGAGATCGTCCGCAAGCACTATGTGAACCTGGGGATCGCGGCGGCCACCCCGCGCGGTCTGATCGTGCCGAACATCAAGGACGCGCACGAGAAGACCCTTCCGCAGCTGGCGGAGGCGCTGGGCGAGCTGGTGTCCACGGCCCGTGAGGGCCGTACGGCGCCCGCCGCGATGCAGGGCGGCACGGTCACCATCACCAACGTCGGCGTCTTCGGCGTCGACACCGGTACGCCGATCCTCAACCCGGGCGAGTCCGCGATCCTCGCGGTCGGCGCGATCAAGCTCCAGCCCTGGGTCCACAAGGGCAAGGTCAAGCCCCGCCAGGTCACCACCCTGGCGCTGAGCTTCGACCACCGCCTGGTCGACGGCGAGCTGGGCTCCAAGGTCCTCGCGGATGTCGCGGCGATCCTGGAGCAGCCCAAGCGGCTGATCACCTGGGCGTAGCGCCCGGAGAGCGCCCGGAGAGCGCACACAGAAGGGGCCGGCCGCACAGAGCGGCCGGCCCCTTCTGATGCTGTGCGGGCCGGTCAGACGGCGAAGCCGTAGTCCAGCAGCTTCTTCGCGTCGGCGGTGCGGTTGTCGATCGTGGACGACGCCAGGACCGTGCCGATGACGGTCTTGCCGCCCCGGGTCGCGGCGAAGACCAGGCAGTACTTGGCCTCCGGGCCCGAGCCGGTCTTCACACCGATGGCGCCGCTGTAGGTGCCGAGCAGCGGGTTGGTGTTCGACCAGTTGTAGTAGCGGTAGCCCTTGCTCTTGGTGGTCGCCTTCTGCTGCGTCGACCTGGTGTTGACGACCGAGCGGAAGGTGCTGTTCTTCATGGCGTTGCTCGCGAGCTTCGTCAGGTCGCGCGGCGTCGAGTAGTTGTTGCCGTTGCCGATGCCGTCGAACGAGTCGAAGTGCGTGTTGGTCAGGCCGAGGCTCCGGGCGGTGGTGTTCATCTTGCCGATGAACGACTTCACGCGTGCGTCGCGCGTCGAGCCGGAGCCGAACTTGTCCGCCAGCGCGTAGGCCGCGTCACAGCCGGAGGGCAGCATCAGCCCGTACAGCAGCTGACGGACGGTGACCTGGTCGCCGACGATCAGATGGGCCTGGGAGGCGTTGTTCTTGACGACGTAGTCGCTGTAGGCCTTCTGGACCGTGACCTTGGAGTCCAGGTTCAGATTGGACTGGGACAGCACGACCTTGGCGGTCATGATCTTGGTGGTGGAGCCGGTGGACAGCTTGGTGTCGGCGGCCTTGGTGTACAGGCTCTTGCCGGTGCCGTTGTTCATCACGAAGCCGCCCTTGGCGGTGATCGTGGGCTGTGTGACGGCCTGTGCGGGTGCCGCGGTGAGGGCGGCGGCGGAGAGCACGGCGCCGGTGGTGAACACTGCTGCGGCCGCCCTGCGGACTCGCGCGCCCTTAATGCCGGTAATCAAGTTGAACGCTCCGATTGCGTCTCTGATGCACTGAATGCATCCACATGCCCCTGAAGGACGGTCCGATGACACGACCGCCTTCTCATGAGACTCGTAACTAGCACAAGAAGATGTGCAGTTGCCGGGACGGTTGAGAAAAGAAGTGTGCCAGGTCCGCATGGTGGACGTTCCACCGGCTTGCGTACGTGTTGTATCTATGATGTGCGCATGCCTGCCGCGCCTCCCGCCGCCCCCGTTCCCGAGACCTCGTCCGCCAAACAGCCGCCCGCCGCCGACCGGGTCTACACCCACGTCAAACGCGGTGTCCTGGAACGGCGTTACGAGGGCGGCACCCTGCTCACCGAGGGAGAGCTGGCCGAAGCGGTGGGGGTCTCGCGGACACCGGTGCGCGAGGCGCTGCTCCGGCTGGAGGTCGAGGGGCTGATCCGGCTCTACCCGAAGAAGGGGGCCCTGGTGCTGCCCGTCTCTGCGCAGGAGATCGCGGACGTGGTGGAGACCCGCCAGCTCGTCGAGGAACACGCGGCCCGCAAGGCCGTGCCCGCCCCGCCCGCCCTGATCCGCAGGCTGGAGGAACTGCTCGCCCGTCAGAAGGAGCAGGCCGCCGCAGGAGACCTGGCCGGGGCGGCGGTCACCGACCGCACCTTCCACGCCGAGATCGTGCGCAGCGGCGGCAACGAGATCCTCTCCCGACTCTACGACCAGCTCCGCGACCGCCAACTGCGGATGGGAGTCGCGGTGATGCACTCGCACCCCGACCGGATCGCCAAGACGCTCACCGAGCACGAGGAGATCCTCCAGGCCCTGCGCTCCGGCGACACCGAGGCGGCCGTGGAGGTCGTCCACCGCCATGTCAGCTGGTTCTCCCACCTGGCGCGGGGTGAGGTCCGATGAACTCCCGCACCCCCCACTCCCGCCCGGTCTCGCTGCCCGGGGACCCGCCGGGCGGCCGCCGGGCCGTCGCGGTCTGGGCGATAGGCGTCTCGGTCTACTTCGTCGCCGTCATCTTCCGCACCTCCCTGGGCGTGGCCGGGCTGGACGCCGCGGACCGCTTCCATGTGAACGCGTCCGCCCTGTCCACCTTCTCGATACTCCAGCTCCTGGTGTACGCGGGCATGCAGATACCCGTCGGCCTGCTGGTGGACCGGCTCGGCACCAAGAAGGTGCTGGCCATGGGGGTGGTGCTCTTCACCGCCGGACAGGTCGGCTTCGCGTTCTCCCCCACCTACGGCACGGCGCTCGCCTCGCGTGCGCTGCTCGGCTGCGGCGACGCCCTGACCTTCATCAGTGTGCTGCGCCTGGGCACCCGCTGGTTCCCGGCCCGCCGGGGGCCGCTGGTCGCCCAGCTCGCCGGTCTGGTGGGCATGGCGGGCAACCTGGTCTCCACCCTGGTGCTGGCCCGGCTGCTGCACGGGATCGGCTGGACGGCCGCGTTCGGCGGCAGCGCGCTCGCCGGGGTCGTGGTCCTGGTGCTGCTGCTCCTCTTCCTGAAGGACCACCCGGAGGGGCACGAGCCGGAGCCGTTCCCGCACCACGGGTCGGCCTATGTGCGGCGGCAGATCGCCGCGTCCTGGCGGGAGCCCGGCACCCGCCTCGGCATGTGGGTGCACTTCACCACCCAGTTCCCGGCGATGGTGTTCCTGCTGCTGTGGGGCCTGCCGTTCCTGGTCCAGGCCCAGGGCCTGTCACGGGCGACGGCCGGGGAACTGCTCACCCTCGTGGTGCTGTCCAACATGGTCGTCGGACTGGTCTACGGCCAGATCGTGGCCCGGCACCACTCCGCGCGGCTGCCGCTGGCGCTCGGCACGGTCGGGGCGACGGCGGCGCTGTGGGCGGCCGTGCTCTTCTGCCCGGGCCCGCACGCCCCGATGTGGCTGCTGGCCGTGCTGTGCACGGTGCTCGGGGCCTGCGGACCCGCCTCGATGCTCGGCTTCGACTTCGCGCGCCCGGCGAATCCGCCGGAGCGTCAGGGCACCGCCTCCGGCATCACCAACATGGGCGGTTTCATCGCCTCCATGACGACCCTGCTGGCGATCGGCGTGCTGCTGGACGCGACCGGTGACGACTACCGGGTGGCGTTCTCCGCCGTGTTCGTCCTCCAGGCCCTTGGGCTCAGCCAGATCCTGCGGCTGCGCGGCCAGGCGGCCCGCAGGGAGCAGGAGCGGCTGGTCGCCAGCCGGGTGGAAACGGTCCACGTACCGGCGTAGCGCCGGTCAGCGCCGGGGGCGGTCCAGGCCCAGAACACGGTCCTTCAGGGCCGGGAACTGCTCCCGGGTGGCCGCGACCCTCCCCGCGTCGAACTCCACCGTCAGGATCTCCTCGTCGGGACCGGCCTCCGCGAGGACCTCGCCCCACGGATCCACCACGATCGAGTGACCCGCCTGTGGAACTCCCGCGTGCGTCCCGGCCGTTCCACAGGCAAGGACGTACGCCTGGTTCTCGACCGCCCGCGCCTGGGCCAGCAGCGTCCAGTGGGACCGGCGGCGCTCCGGCCAGCCCGCCGGGACCACCAGCGTCTCGGCCCCCGCGGCCACGAGCGAGCGGAACAGCTCGGGGAAGCGGAGGTCGTAGCAGGTGGCCAGCCCGATGGTGGTCTCCGGCAGACGCACCGTCACCAGCTCGCTGCCCGCGCCCATCAGCACGGCCTCGCCCTCGTCGAAGCCGAAGCGGTGGATTTTGCGGTAGACGGCGGCCAGTTCACCGGAAGGGGAGAAGATGAGAGACGTGTTGTAGAGGGGGCCCTCGGGATCGCGCTCGGGGATCGAGCCCGCGTGCAGCCAGACGCCCGCGTCGCCCGCGGCTTTCGCCATCGCCTCATGGGTGGGCCCGTCGAGCGGTTCGGCCTCGGTCCCGAAGTCCTCGTAAGCGAAGGCGCCGGTGCTCCACAGCTCCGGCAGCACCACGAGATCCGCTCCGGCTTGGTCCCGTACCAGGGAGGCGGCCCGTCGGCGACGTGCCGCTACCGATTCGTCCTTGTCCACCCGCATCTGAATCAGGGAGGCGCGCACACTACCACCGTCCTGGCATTCGATCCTGCTCTTCAGGCCTACGATCGTCACACGAAAGCACTGCCGGGGTGCCTCTCAGCAGCGTAACTTAACGTTCCACGACACCCGCCGTCAGTCGCCTCCCGTCGACACAGCTGTTCAACCGCCCGTGCACCGACCGCCCGAGGGGTCCCGTTCCGTGAGTCTGCATCCCACCCTCCAGCCCTACGCCGACGCCTGGACCCACTCCATCGAAGCGATATCCGGGCTGGTGGGGTCACTCGTGGAAGGCGAGTGGAACCGGCGGACACCCTGCCCCGGCTGGTCGGTGCGGGACGTGGTCTCCCATGTCATCGGCATGGACTGCGAGATGCTCGGCGACCCCCGGCCGATCCACACCCTCCCGCGCGACCTGTTCCATGTGACGAACGAGCATCAGCGCTACACGGAGATGCAGGTCGATGTGCGCCGCCACCATACGGCGCCGGAGATGACCTCCGAGCTGGAGTACACGGTCATCCGCCGCAACCGCCAGCTGCGGAACGAGTCGCGGGACCCGGGCACCACGGTGCGGGGACCGTTCGGCAGCGAGCAGACCCTTGAGGAGGCCATGCGCTACCGGGCGTTCGACCTCTGGGTGCACGAGCAGGACCTCCGGGCGGCGCTGGGGCAGCCGGGGAACCTGGACTCGCCGGGTGCGCTCATCGCCCGGGACGAGCTGCTGGCCGCGCTGCCCGCCGTGGTGGCGGAGGGAGCCGGGGCACCGGCCGGTTCGGCGGTCGTCCTCGACGTCCACGGACCCGTGGAGTTCCTGCGCACGGTCCGGATCGACGCGGAGGGGCGCGGCTCGGTCGACGGCACGCCCTCGCTGGGCCCGGCGGTGTCGCTCACGCTGGACTGGGAGACCTATGTCCGCCTGGCCTGCGGCCGCGTCACCGCGGACCTGGTGGCGGACCGCATCAAGGCCGAGGGCGACCCGGAGCTGACAGCGGCGATCCTGCTGGCGTTCGCGGTCACCAGGTAGCGGCCCGGGCGGCCCGGGCGGCCCGGTGGCCCGGCGCCCCGGCGGCCCGAGGGACCGGGCGGTCCGGGAATCCCGGGGCCCGGCCGGTGTGCGGCGCCCGACCGGTTGCGGCGCCCGGCCGGTGTGCAGCGCCCGGGCCGTGGGGCCCCGCGGGTTCCGTGGGGCGGCTCAGTCCTCCTCCCGCTCCTTGTCCGCCAGGTGGATCACACAGACGGCCACCGCGATCAGCAGGGTCGGATCCGCGTCCTCGCGCACGATGTCCACGCCGTAGGTCTCGCGGAGGGTCAGCCAGCGGCGGGAGATCTGCGCCAGCAGCTCCTCGTCGTACTCGATGGCGAACTCGCGGTCGAGGATCTTGCCGCTGACGTCGAGTTCCGTGCCGTCCGCCAGGGCGACGCGGTAGTGGTTGCGCAGCAGGGAAAGGCGTTTGCGCCTGATCTTGGCCAGCACTTCGCCGTCGCGCTCGATGACCATCGTGTCGCGCAGGGCGAACATCTTCTGATGGATGTCGATCAGGACCCGCCCCTGCGTGTCCTTCAGCTCGAAGGTGTCCCGCAGCCGCATCGCCTTGCCGTCGACCAGGAACACCTTGTTGCCGTGCTGGTCCTCGATCCAGTAGTCGTCGCCGATGCCGAGGAGCCGGTCCCGCACAAGGAATCTCATACGTGAAGGACTTCCCCCCTGACCGTTCCGAAACGCCGCCCGTACGCCGAGGGGCTGAGGTGTTTCCGGGCCGCCGTCCTCCCGTGGCACGGAACCGCTTCCCACGGTCACCGGGTTGTCCACAGGCTTCCCGGGCCGCCGCGCACAGGTGGCACCCTTGAGCCATGAACGACTCCACTCCGCGTCGCGTCCGTGTCCGTGCCCCCGAGCTGATCGGCAAGGGCGGCTGGCTGAACACGGGCGGTGAGCAGTACAGCCTCGCCGATCTGCGGGGACGTGTCGTCATCCTCGATTTCTGGACGTTCTGCTGCATCAACTGCCTGCACGTCCTGGACGAGCTGCGCGAGCTGGAGGAGAAGCACCGCGACACCGTGGTGATCATCGGCGTGCACTCCCCGAAGTTCGTCCACGAGGCGGAGCACCAGGCGGTGGTGGACGCCGTCGAGCGGTACGGGGTGGAGCACCCGGTCCTCGACGACCCGGAGCTGGCCACCTGGAAGCAGTACGCGGTCCGCGCCTGGCCCACCCTCGTGGTCATCGACCCGGAGGGGTATGTGGTCGCCCAGCACGCGGGCGAGGGCCATGCCCATGCGATAGCGCGGCTCGTCGAGGAGCTGGAGCAGGAGCACGCGGCCAAGGGCACCCTGCGCCGCGGCGACGGCCCCTATGTGGCGCCGGAGCCGGAGCCCACCACCCTCCGCTTCCCGGGCAAGGCGCTGCTGCTGCCCTCCGGCACCTTCCTGGTCAGCGACACCACCCGGCACCAGCTGGTGGAACTGGCTGCGGACGGCGAGACGGTGGTGCGGCGGATCGGCTCGGGCCTGCGGGGCTTCCTGGACGGCCCGGCCGACGCGGCGGCGTTCAGCGAGCCGCAGGGCCTGGCACTGCTGGACGAGGGCACGGTGGTCGTCGCCGACACGGTGAACCACGCGCTGCGCCGCCTGGACCTGGCCACCGGCGAGGTCGGCACACTGGCGGGCACCGGTGCCCAGTGGTGGCAGGGCTCCCCGACGTCCGGCCCGGCCCGGGAGGTGGACCTCTCCTCGCCGTGGGACGTGGCGGTCTTCGGCGGCCGGGTGTGGATCGCCATGGCGGGCGTGCACCAGCTGTGGGCGTACGACCCGGACACCGCCACGGTCGAGGTGGCGGCGGGCACCACCAACGAGGGGCTGGTGGACGGCCCGGGAGCACAGGCATGGTTCGCGCAGCCCTCGGGTCTCGCGGTGTCCGCCGACGGGGAGCGGCTGTGGCTCGCGGACTCCGAGACGAGCGCCCTGCGCTGGGTGGACCGCCGGGGCGCGGTCCATACGGCGGTCGGCACGGGGCTGTTCGACTTCGGGCACCGCGACGGCGCGGCCGGACAGGCGCTGCTCCAGCACCCGTTGGGCGTGACCGCGCTGCCGGACGGTTCGGTGGCGGTCAGCGACACCTACAACCATGCGCTGCGGCGGTACGACCCGGCGACGGACGAGGTGACCACCCTGGCGACGGATCTGCGGGAGCCCTCGGACGCGGTGCTGGCGGGTGAGGACATCGTGGTGGTGGAGTCCGCCCGCCACCGGCTGACCCGGCTGCGGCTGCCCGAGGAGGCGGTCCGGGTCGACGCGGTCGCCCACCGCACCCGGCGCGCGGCGACGGAGGTGGCGCCCGGGGGGCTCCGGCTGGACGTGGTCTTCCAGGCTCCGGCGGGACAGAAGCTGGACA
Source organism: Streptomyces sp. NPDC052040 (assembly GCF_044548405.1). Lineage (NCBI taxonomy): Bacteria > Bacillati > Actinomycetota > Actinomycetes > Kitasatosporales > Streptomycetaceae > Streptomyces > Streptomyces sp. NPDC052040. Next base: position 38,647 of record NZ_JBIUBV010000012.1, read on the forward strand.
CGCGCTACGGTCCCTCGACCCGTCTGCTGGTCTCCTCGACCCCGCCCGGGCTGCTGCTCAAGGGCGAGGGGGCCGGCACGGACCTGGCACGCGACCTGGAGCTGAACCCGTCCGTGTCCGAGGGTGTCCTGCATGTCTCGGCGATGGCCGCGTCCTGCGACGACGACCCGGCGAACGAGTATCCGGCGTGCCACGTCCACCAGCAGGACTGGGGTGTCCCGGTCCGGGTCACGGACGGTGGGGCGGCCCGGCTTCCGCTGGTGCTGGCGGGCATGGACGCGGAGGAGGAGCAGGTGTCCGGTCAGATGCCGTAGCCGTCGCCGGGGCGGTGCCGTTCCTCTTCGACGACGGGGGTGGGCGGCACCACGACCCGCCTGCGGCGGTAGATGCTGCTGAAGGTGGCGAGCCCGATCAGACCGGCGATCATGCATATGAAGCCGACCAGGTGAACGTTGACGCCCTGCATGTGCCAGTCGGTCGCGAACGCGAGGATGGCCCCCACGGCGATCAGGATGACGCATCCTCCCAGGCCCATGAGCCCTGCCCTCCCAGTGGGTCCGGTCCTTCCGGCCCGCAACCCGGGTACCCGGGAAGGCGGCGGCCATGCCGGGGGATCCCACGGACGACCGAGCCCCGGTCACGGCCGCTGCGACGGTCGGGACCGCTGTACCGGGCCGGGGCGCAGGTCCGGCGGCGTCAGCCCTCCAGGAATGCCGTCAGTGCGTTCGCCAGCAGGTGGGGGTCGTCGGCGGCGCAGAGTTCGCGGGCGCTGTGCATCGAGAGGATCGCCGCGCCGATGTCGACCGTCTTGATGCCGTGGCGGGCCGCCGTGATGGGGCCGATGGTCGTGCCGCAGGGCATGGCGTTGTTGGACACGAAGGACTGGAAGGGGACGTCCGCCTTCTCGCACGCCACGGCGAAGATCGCGCGGCCCGAACCGTCCGTGGCGTAGCGGTTGTTGACGTTCACCTTGAGGATGGGGCCGCCGCCCGCGCGGGGGTGGTGGGTCGGGTCGTGCCGCTCCGGGTAGTTGGGGTGGACGGCGTGCCCGGTGTCGGAGGACAGGCAGACCGAGCCGGCGAAGGCCCGGGCGCGGTCCTCGTAGGTGCCGCCGCGGGCGAAGACCGAGCGTTCCAGGACGGAGCCGAGCAGCGGGCCGTCGGCGCCGGTGTCGGACTGGGAGCCGTTCTCCTCGTGGTCGAAGGCGGCGAACACGGGGATGCAGGAGGGGCCGGTGGCGGAGCCGGCGACGGCCGCGAGGGCCGCGGTGGCCGCGTGCACGGAGAGCAGGTTGTCCATCCGGGGGCCCGCGACCAGCTCCTTGTCCCGGCCCAGATAGGCGGGCGGCTCGACGGAGTGGGTCATCAGGTCCCAGCCCGTGACCTCGCCCGCGGACAGGCTCAGCTCCTGCTCCAGGAAGGCGATGAGATCGCCGTCGCGCACCTCGTCGCCCAGGCCCCAGATGGGTTGCAGATGGCGCTGCTTGTCGAGCTTCAGCCCCTCCGAGGAGACCGAGCGGTCCAGGTGCACGGCCAGCTGGGGCACGCGCAGCAGCGGTCTGTCGACGTTCACCAGGCGGGTGGAGCCGTCGCGCAGGGTGAGCCGGCCCGACAGGCCGAGGTCGCGGTCCAGCCAGGAGTTGAGCAGCGGGCCGCCGTAGATCTCGACCGCGATCTGGCGCCAGCCGTGGCCGCCGCTGTCCGGCCGCGGCTTGACCCGCAGGTTCGGGGAGTCGGTGTGCGCGCCCACGATCCGGAAGGGGGTGTGCGCGTCGGCGCCCTCGGGGACGTACCAGGCGATGATCGCACCCCCGCGGAGCACATACTTGCCGCCGCTGGTGGCGTCCCATGCCTCGGTCTCCGAGACCTGTCGGAATCCGGCCTTCTCCAGCCGCTCGGCGGCGTGCGCCACGGCGTGGTACGGCGACGGACTCGCCGCCAGGAAGGACATGAGGTCGTCGGTGTGTCCGCGGTCGAAGCGAGGGCTTGTGCTCATGGGTTCACCTTAACGACGGGCGAGGGCCCGCTCCCGGTGGTCGGGAGCGGGCCCTCGTAAGGAGGATGTGGAGGTTGGCGGGCGCCCGGCGGACCGACCGGTCCGGCTGCGACGCCCGCAAACCGGGTGGACTAGAACGCGGCCTCGTCCAGGTCCATCAGGTCCAGGTCCACGCCCTCGGCGATCCTGCGGGCCAGGGTGAGGCCGGGCAGGACGTTGGCCGCGAAGAACTTCGCCGCCGCGATCTTGCCGGTGTAGAAGGCGCGGTCCCTGGCGGAGGCCGTCTCGAGCTTCTCGGCGGCGATCGCGGCGCCCTTCAGCAGCAGGTAGCCGACGATCACGTCACCGGAGGCCAGCAGCAGGCGGGAGGTGTTCAGACCCACCTTGTAGATCTGCTTGGCGTCCTCCGCGGCGGCCGCGAGGTCGGTCAGCATCAGGCCGACGATCGCCTCCAGCTCCACGGCGGCCTTGGCCAGGTGCTCGCGGGCGCCCGCCAGCTCCTCACCGCCGGTGCCGATGGCCAGGAACTTCTTGATGTCCTCGGCGAGCGAGTTCAGCGCGGCGCCCTGGTTGCGGACGATCTTCCGGAAGAAGAAGTCCTGGCCCTGGATCGCGGTGGTGCCCTCGTAGAGGGTGTCGATCTTGGCGTCGCGGATGTACTGCTCGATCGGGTACTCCTGGAGGAAGCCCGACCCGCCGAACGTCTGGAGCGACTGGGCGAGCTGCTCGTAGCCCTTCTCGGAGCCGTAGCCCTTGACGATGGGCAGCAGCAGGTCGTTGAGGGCGTGCTCGGCGGAGACGTCCTCGCCGTTCGCCTCCTTGACCGCGATCGCGTCCTGGACGGAGGCGGTGTAGAGGACGAGCGCGCGCATGCCCTCCGCGTACGCCTTCTGCGTCATCAGCGAGCGGCGCACATCGGGGTGGTGCGTGATGGTGACCTTGGGCGCGGTCTTGTCCATGAAGTTGGCCAGATCCGGACCCTGGACGCGCTCCTTGGCGTACTCCAGGGCGTTCAGGTAGCCGGTGGACAGGGTGGAGATCGCCTTCGTGCCGACCATCATGCGGGCGAACTCGATGATCCGGAACATCTGGCGGATGCCGTCGTGCCGGTCGCCGATCAGCCAGCCCTTGGCGGGGTGGCGGTCGCCGAAGGTCATCTCGCAGGTGTTGGAGGCCTTCAGGCCCATCTTGTGCTCGACGTTGGTGGCGTAGACGCCGTTGCGCTCGCCCAGCTCACCGGTCTCGAAGTCGAAGTGGTACTTCGGGACGAGGAAGAGGGACAGGCCCTTGGTGCCGGGACCGGCACCCTCGGGGCGGGCGAGGACGTAGTGGAGGATGTTCTCCTCCATGTCGTGCTCACCGGAGGTGATGAAGCGCTTCACGCCCTCGATGTGCCAGGAGCCGTCCTCCTGCTGGACGGCCTTGGTGCGGCCCGCGCCGACGTCCGAACCGGCGTCCGGCTCGGTGAGGACCATGGTGGAGCCCCAGGTCCTGTCGACGGCTATCTGGGCCCACTTCTTCTGCTCCTCGGTGCCCTCCTCGAAGAGGATGCGGGCGAACGCCGGGCCGGAGGAGTACATCCAGACCGCGGGGTTCGCGCCGAGGATCAGCTCCGCGTACGCCCAGATCAGGGACGGCGGGGCGGTGGTGCCGCCGATCTCCTCGGGCAGGCCGAGACGCCAGTACTCGGAGTCCATGAAGGCCTTGTAGCTCTTCTTGAAGGACGCGGGGACGGGCGCGGTGTTCGTCTCGGGATCGAAGACGGGCGGGTTGCGGTCGGCGTCCGCGAAGGACTCCGCCAGCTCGTTCTCCGAGAGACGGGTCAGCTCCTCGAGGACGCTCTTGGCCGTGTCCGTGTCCATCTCCGCGAACGGGCCGGTGCCGTACAGCTTGTCGCGGCCGAGCACCTCGAAGAGGTTGAACTCGATGTCGCGGAGATTCGACTTGTAGTGCCCCATGGCGACGGCTCCGTAGAGGAATTGGCGAGGCACTGGATCCTCGCGTCCGGGTGGTGCGTACTGACTAGTAGCTCCGATGATGCTACCCGTCGGTAATAAGAAGCAACCCCTCATGGGTCATATGTGGCCCACTACTCTTTGGGGCATGTACGGCTACCAGAACACGGGTGCGCAGCAGCAGTACGCCTCGCCGCAGCAGCAGATGCCGGGGCAGCAGATGCCGGGCGGCCAGATGCCCGGCGGATACGGCCAGCAGCCCCCGCTCTACCCCGAGCCGTCGCCGCCGTCGCTCGCGGACGCGGTCCGCGCGTTCACCACGGGGTCGATGTCCGCCGAGGACTTCCAGCAGATCTTCGCCACCTCCAAGGTGTACTGCCCGCGCGGTGACAACCCCGGTTTCCTGGCGCTGCACAACACCCAGCAGCCGGTGATCCCGATGTTCACCTCGCTCAAGGAGCTGCGGCGGTACGCGGGCAAGGAGTCGAAGTACTTCGTGATCACCGGGGCGGAGGTGATCGACCTGCTGCCGACGGGGTACGGGTGCGTGCTCGACATGGAGGGGGAGCACCGGATGGTGTTCGACGCGAAGGCGGTCGAGCAGATGGTGGAGTTCGCGATGCGCCGGATGTACGGGTAGGCGCCGTACGCGCGGACGTCGCCCGCTGCCGCACGGAAGCCCGGAGGGAATGCCCTCCGGGCTTTCTGCGTTACGGCTGGCAGAAAGTTCAACAGTCAACTAAAGTGGGAGCACAAGGAGGTACCGACATGCCTGCAGTGACCGTCGAGAACCCGCTGACCCTGCCCCGTGTGGCCGCGTCCGCCGACGCGGTGTCCCGTCCCGTGCTCGGTGTCACGACCGCGCCCAGCGGCTTCGAGGGCGAGGGCTTCCCGGTCCGCCGCGCGTTCGCCGGGATCCACTACCGCCACCTCGACCCGTTCATCATGATGGACCAGATGGGCGAGGTGGAGTACGCGCCGGGCGAGCCGAAGGGCACCCCCTGGCACCCCCACCGGGGCTTCGAGACCGTCACCTACATCATCGACGGCGTCTTCGACCACCAGGACTCCCACGGCGGTGGCGGCACCATCACCAACGGCGACACCCAGTGGATGACCGCGGGCTCGGGCCTGCTGCACATCGAGGCCCCGCCGGAGTCGCTCGTCGTGTCCGGCGGCCTCTTCCACGGCATCCAGCTCTGGGTCAACCTGCCGGCCAAGGACAAGATGATGGCCCCGCGCTACCAGGACATCCGCGGCGGCCAGGTCCAGCTGCTCACCACCCCCGACGGCGGCGCGCTGCTCCGCGTCATCGCCGGAGAGCTGGACGGCCACCAGGGCCCCGGCATCACCCACACGCCGATCACCCTGGTCCACGCCACCGTGGCACCGGGCGCGGAGGTCACCCTGCCCTGGCGGGAGGACTTCAACGGCCTCGCGTACGTCCTCGCCGGACGCGGCAGCGTCGGCGCGGAGCGGCGGCCGGTGCACCTCGGCCAGACCGCCGTGTTCGGCGCGGGCTCCTCGATCACCGTCCGCGCCGACGAGCGGCAGGACTCCCACACGCCGGACCTGGAGGTGATCCTGCTGGGCGGGGCGCCGATCCGGGAGCCCATGGCGCACTACGGACCGTTCGTGATGAACACCCGCGAAGAACTCCAGCAGGCCTTCGAGGACTTCCAGAAGGGGCGCCTCGGCTCCGTCCCCGCCGTGCACGGGATGACCGCGAGCGGACCGCAGGACGCCTGACCGGGGGGCAGGCGGAACGGCGGCACGGCGGCGGCACCGCGCCGCGGCGTTCACTCGGGCGGGCTGTCCGCACAGGACAGCCCGCCCCTCGCATGATCGGCTGGGAGGGTGCAGCTCCTTCCCGACCCCGTCCGCAGGCTCGCCGCGTGGTGCGCCGCGATCCTGCTGGTCGCCGGGGTCGTCTGGATCGTGATCCGGCTGTGCGCCCAGTTCCGTACCGCCGTGGTGCCGGTGCTGCTCGCGCTGCTCGGCACCGCGCTCCTCGGGCCGCTGCACCGGCGGCTGGTGCGGGCCGGGGTCCACCGCTCCCTCGCCGCCGGGATCACCTGCGTCGCCGTGGTGGTCGTGGTCGGCGGCGCCGTCTACATCGTCGTCGGCGCGCTGGTGGACACCGGCGACCAGATCCTGGCCTCGCTGAAGCGGGCCGCGACATCGCTCGCGGGGTACTTCGGGGCGGCCGGCACCTCCCTGGACGATCTCACCACCAACTCCCGGGAGCTGATCTCCAAGTTCGGGGGCACCGCCGCCTCCAATGTGATCAGCGGGGTCAGCGTGGTGGCCGAGTACATCGCCATGGCCGTGCTCGCCCTGCTGCTCGTCTTCTTCTTCCTGCGCGACTCCCACCGGGTGGCCGACCAGGTCCGCTCGCTCGCCCCGGGCGGCACCGGCGACGCCGTGGAGGCGATGGCGCGCCGGGCCTTCGAGGCCGTCGAGGGCTTTATGCGGGGCACCACGGTCATCGCTCTCATCGACGCCTCGCTGACCACCATCGGGCTGCTGGTGCTGCGCGTGCCGGGGGCGATCGGCCTGGGCGCGCTGGTCTTCGTGGGCGCCTACATCCCCTACCTCGGGGCCTTCCTCTCCGGCGCGGTCGCGATCCTGGTCGCCCTCGCGGACCGCGGGCTGGTCATCGCCCTGTGGGCGCTCGGTGTGGTGGTCGCCGTGCAGGTGCTGGACGGGCATGTGCTCCAGCCGGTGGTGCAGAGCCGCACCGTGCGGATGCATCCGGCGGCGGTGCTGCTGGCGCTCACCGCGGGCGCGTCGGTCGCCGGGATCCTCGGCATGCTGCTGGCGGTGCCGCTGACCGCGGCGGCCTTCGGCGTCGGCCATGAACTGCGGGAACGCTACGGGCGGGACGGCCCGGAAGCGGCGGCGCGGGGGGAACCGCCCGCGTGAGGAGTGGGGAGAGCGAAGCGAGGGGCCGGGGGCTCACGGTGGTGGCTCGTGCAGTTCGAACCAGGTGCTCTTGCCCTGGCCCCGCGGTTCCACCCCCCAGGCGTCCGCGAGCAGTTCCGTGAGGAGCAGGCCCCGGCCGGAGGAGGCCAGTTCGCCGGGGTGGCGCAGATGGGGCAGGTCGTCCCCGGCGTCGGCGACCTCCACCCGCATCCGCCGCCCGCCAGGGCCGTCGCTGTCGTTCCCGGCGGCGGACACCTCGGCGACGAGCAGGGCGTCCGTGTCGGTGTGCACCAGGACGTTCGTCAGCATCTCGGAGGCCAGCAGCTCGGCCGAGTCCACCTGGTCCGGGGAGGACCAGTCGTGCAGCAGTTCGCGCAGCTGCCGCCGGGCGCCGGAGACCCGTTCGGGCTCGGCCTGCGCGACCGTCAGCATCGTGCGCCGCACCGGCGCGGGGCGCCCGGCGCGGCCCCGCTCGTCCGTGCGGCTGAGCAGCAGCAGCGCGATGTCGTCCTCGCGGCGGTCGGTCAGCGGCCCGGTGGCATGGTGCGAGGAGGGCCCGTGGACGGCCTGGGCCAGGGCGTCGGCCAGCGCCTCCGCGTCCTCGTGGCGCTCCTCCATGATCTGCCGGATCCGCCGCCAGCCGGTGTCCAGATCGTGGCCGCCGGTCTCGATCAGCCCGTCCGTGCACAGCAGCATGGCCTCGCCCGGCTCCAGGACGAGCCGGGTGGTCGGATAGTCGACGTCGGGGTCGATCCCGAGTGGCATCCCGCCCGCGGTCGGCCGCATCAGCACCGTCCCGTCGGCCATGCGGACCGCGGGATCCGGGTGTCCGGCGCGGGCGATCTCCAGCGTGCCGCTCGCCGGGTCCACCTCGGCGTAGAGGCAGGTCGCGAAGCGCAGGTCGGTGCCCTCGGTGCCGTAGGTCATCCCGTGCAGGAAGCGGGAGGCGCGGGAGAGGACCGCGTCCGGGCGGTGGCCCTCACAGGCGTAGGCGCGCAGCGCTATCCGCAGCTGGCCCATGAGCCCGGCCGCGCGCACGTCGTGCCCCTGGACGTCGCCGATGACGAGCGCGAAGCGGCCGCCCGCCGTGCCGGAGGGGGCACCGGGCAGCTGGATCATGTCGTACCAGTCGCCGCCGACCTGGAGGCCGCCGCCGGTGGGTATGTAGCGCGCGGCCACGGTCATGCCCGGTATCCGCGGGCCCAGGGTCGGCAGCATCGAGCGCTGGAGCCCGTCGGTCAGCTCCCGTTCCGTCTCGGCGGCACCGGCCCGGGAGAGGGCCTGGGCGAGCATCCGGGCGACCGTGGTGAGCACCGAGCGCTCGTCGGGTGTGAAGGTGACCGGGTTCTTGAACGCCGCCATCCAGGCGCCCATCGTGCGTCCCGCCACGGTGAGCGGCAGAAAGGCCCAGGAGTGGCGGTTGAAGTGCTCGGCGAGCGGCCAGCACACCGGGTAGCGGCTGCGGTACTGGCGGGGCGAGGACAGATAGACGGCGCGGCCGGTGCGGACGACCTCGGCGGCGGGGTAGTCGGTGTCCAGCGACATCTGGGTGAAGGGTCCCTCGTCGCCGGGTTTCTGCCCGTAGTGGCCGACGACGGTCAGCCGGTCGGCCTCGGCCCCGAAGACCGCGAGGCCGTCCGGCGAGAAGCCGGGCATCGACAGCCCGGCCGCCACCCGCAGCACCTCCTCCGTGGACCGCGCCTCGGCCAGTGCCCGCCCCGCGTCCAGCAGGAACGCCTCCCGGGAGCGCCGCCAGTCGCCGGTGACGGGGGAGCGCGCGGCCCCGCCCGGGGGCTCGCCGACCTCCTGGAGGGTGCCGATCAGCCGGTACCTCCCGGACTTCGGGTCCACCGACGGCCTGGACCGGCTGCGGACGGTCCGGACCACCCGCCGCTGCTCGTCCATGATCCGCATCCGGACCTCGGCGAGGGTGCCCTCGGCCAGCGCGAGCTGGACGATCCCGTCGACCTCGTTCCAGTCCACCGGGTGGAAGCGGGCCCGGATGCCCGCCTCCGTGAGCCGCGTCGGCCGGGCGGGCAGTCCGACCAGCCGCGCGGCCTCGGCGTCCAGGGTGACCACCCCCGCGGCGGCGTCGTAGCGCCACAGGCCGGTCGCGAGAGCGGCCAGCAGCTCCCCCACGGCGGGCGGGGGCTCACCAGTGCGCATTGCCCCACTGTAAGAAGAGGTGATCGAACCATGCCACCGAAGGTGAAAATATGACGATTGCCGCGCCTCTGTGCATATCGCCTCCGGATGTCTTCGCGGAGCGTCGCCCCGTTATCGGGGGGAGGTGACGCCGGGGCGGCCGGTACCCTTGGTAGGTCCGGGCCGTGCCCGCCCGGAGGTGCCGGGGCGAGCGGCCCCGGGAAAGACCCGACCCGCGAAGACTGGATGAACGACGATGCATCGGTACAGGTCCCACACCTGCGGCGAGCTCCGCGCCTCTGACGTCGGCAGCGACGTCCGGCTGAGCGGCTGGCTGCACAATCGGCGCGACCTGGGCGGCATCCTCTTCATCGATCTGCGCGACCACTACGGCATCACGCAGCTCGTCGCCCGTCCCGGCACGCCCGCGTACGAGGCCCTCGACAAGGTCTCCAAGGAGTCGACCGTCCGCATCGACGGCAAGGTCGTCTCCCGCGGCACCGAGAACGTGAACCCGGACCTGCCGACCGGTGAGATCGAGGTCGAGGTGGGCGAGGTCGAGCTGCTCGGCGCGGCCGCCCCGCTCCCCTTCACGATCAACGCCGAGGACGGGGTGAACGAGGAGCGGCGCCTGGAGTACCGCTTCCTGGACCTGCGCCGCGAGCGCATGCACCGCAACATCATGCTGCGCACCGCCGTGATCTCCAGCATCCGCCACAAGATGGCGGCGATGGGCTTCAACGAGATGGCGACCCCGATCCTGAGCGCCACCTCCCCCGAGGGCGCCCGTGACTACGTGGTCCCCTCCCGGGTGCACCCCGGCCGCTTCTACGCGCTGCCGCAGGCCCCCCAGCAGTTCAAGCAGCTGCTGATGATCTCCGGTTTCGACCGCTACTTCCAGATCGCGCCCTGCTTCCGTGACGAGGACGCCCGCGCCGACCGTTCGCCGGGCGAGTTCTACCAGCTCGACGTCGAGATGAGCTTCGTCGAGCAGGAAGACGTCTTCCAGCCGATCGAGAAGCTGATGACGGAGATCTTCGAGGAGTTCGGCGGTGGCCGTCATGTCACCTCCCCCTTCCTGCGGATCCCGTTCCGCGAGGCCATGCTGAAGTACGGCTCCGACAAGCCGGATCTGCGCGCCAAGCTGGAGCTCGTCGACATCACGGACATCTTCGAGGGCTCGGAGTTCAAGGCCTTCGCGGGCAAGCACGTCCGCGCGCTGCCGGTGCCGGACGTCTCGGCGCAGCCCCGGAAGTTCTTCGACCAGCTCGGCGAGTACGCGGTGGAGCAGGGCGCCAAGGGCCTGGCCTGGGTGCGCGTCGGTGAGGACGGCTCGCTGACCGGCCCGATCGCCAAGTTCCTCACCGAGGAGAACGTCGCGGAGCTCACCAAGCGGCTCCAGCTGGCCGCCGGTCACGCGGTCTTCTTCGGCGCGGGCGAGTTCGACGAGGTCTCGAAGATCATGGGCGCGGTGCGGGTGGAGGCCGCCAAGCGGGCCGGCCACTTCGAGGACGGCGTCTTCCGCTTCTGCTGGATCGTCGACTTCCCGATGTACGAGAAGGACGAGGAGACCGGCCGGATCGACTTCTCGCACAACCCCTTCTCGATGCCGCAGGGCGGCCTGGAGGCGCTGGAGACCCAGGACCCGCTGGACATCCTGGGCTGGCAGTACGACATCGTCTGCAACGGCGTCGAGCTGTCCTCCGGCGCCATCCGGAACCATGAGCCGGAGATCATGCTCAAGGCCTTCGAGATCGCGGGCTACGACCGGGACACCGTCGAGGAGCAGTTCGCCGGTATGCTCCGCGCCTTCCGCTTCGGCGCCCCGCCGCACGGCGGGATCGCACCGGGCGTCGACCGCATGGTGATGCTGCTGGCCGACGAGCCGAACATCCGCGAGACGATCGCCTTCCCGCTCAACGGCAACGCCCAGGACCTGATGATGGGCGCCCCGACGGAGCTGGACGAGACGCGCCTGCGCGAGCTGCACCTGTCCGTCCGGAAGCCGCAGCCGAAGTAGGCGGTAAGTGCTTAGGCGGTAGGCAGTAACGACAGTGGCCCGGAACCGGTGAACGGTTCCGGGCCACTGTCGTAGGCACCATGAGCGTGTGGGTGTTACTCGGCCTCGCCGCCGAAGCGCTCCTTGTACGCGGCCAGGTCGTCGTCGGTCAGCTTGGCGAACAGCACCGGGGGCACCGTGAAGGGCGTCCCGGCCGGGACCGCGGTGAGGGACTTGGCCTCCTCCGGCGTCACCCAGGGAGCCGTGTCGTCCGCCAGGTCGAAGGCCGCGCGCATGGCCGCCGAGGACGTCGGGATGAAGGGCTCGGAGACCACCGCGTAGAGGTGGATCAGGTTCATCGCCGTGCGCAGGGTGAGGGCCGCGCCCTCCTTGTTGGTCTTGATCTCCAGCCAGGGGGCCTTCTCCTCCAGGTAGGAGTTCCCCGCCGACCACAGGGCGCGCAGCGCGGCCGCTGCCTTGCGGAACTGGATGGCCTCCATGTGCTCCTCGTACTCCGCGAGGAGACGCGCGATCTCCTCACCGAGCCGCACCTCGGCCTCGCCCGGCTCGCCGCCCTCCGGGACCGCGTCGCCGAAGCGCTTGCGGGAGAAGGACAGCACCCGGTTGACGAAGTTGCCCAGGGTGTCGGCGAGGTCCTTGTTCACCGTGGCCGTGAAGTGCTCCCAGGTGAAGGACGTGTCGTCCGACTCCGGAGCGTTCGCCATCATGAAGTAGCGCCAGTAGTCGGCGGGCAGGATCTCCAGCGCGTCGTGCGTGAAGACACCGCGCTTCTGCGAGGTGGAGAACTTTCCGCCGTAGTAGTTCAGCCAGTTGAAGGCCTTGATGACGTCGACCTTCTTCCACGGCGAGCGGGTGCCCAGCTGGGTCGCCGGGAACATCACGCTGTGGAAGGGGACGTTGTCCTTGCCCATGAACTGGGTGTAGTGGACGTCGGCGTCCGACTCCCACCACCAGGAGCGCCAGTCGCGGTTCTCGGGGTCCTGGTCCGCCCACTCCTTTGTCGCGCCGATGTACTCGATCGGGGCGTCGAACCAGACGTAGAAGACCTTGCCCTCGGCGGCCAGTTCGGGCCAGGTGTCGGCCGGGACCGGGACACCCCAGTCCAGGTCGCGGGTGATCGCCCGGTCGTGCAGGCCCTCGGTGAGCCACTTCCGGGCGATCGAGGAGGCCAGCACCGGCCAGTTGTCGGCGCGCTCGTCGACCCAGGCCTCCACCTCGCCCGCCAGCACCGACTGGAGCAGGAAGAGGTGCTTGGTCTCGCGGATCTCCAGGTCGCTGCTGCCGCTGATCGCGGAGCGCGCGTCGATCAGGTCCGTGGGGTCCAGGACGCGGGTGCAGTTCTCGCACTGGTCGCCGCGGGCCTTGTCGTAGCCGCAGTGCGGGCAGGTGCCGATGATGTAGCGGTCGGGCAGGAAGCGGCCGTCGGCGTTCGAGTACACCTGGCGGATGGACCGCTCCTCGATGAACCCGTTCGCCTTCAGCTCGCGGGCGATCTCCTGCGTGATCTCGCGGTTCTGCGGGGAGGAGCTGCGGCCGAAGTAGTCGAAGGCCAGGTTGAAGCCGTCGTACACCGCCTTCTGCGCGTCGTGCGCCTGGGCGCAGAACTGGTCGACCGGCACGCCCAGCTCCTTGGCCGCCAGCTCGGCGGGGGTGCCGTGCTCGTCGGTGGCGCAGATGTAGAGGACGTCGTGGCCGCGCTGGCGCAGATAGCGGGAGTAGACGTCCGCCGGGAGCATGGACCCCACCATGTTGCCCAGGTGCTTGATCCCGTTGATGTACGGAAGGGCGCTGGTGATGAGGTGTCGAGCCATCGCGGGCTGCTCCCAAGTCGCTACGTGGGGTGACGACCGGCAGTCTTCATGCCGTCCGTGTCGTCTACGAACCTTGAAATCGTAGCCGACATGGGTATGCCGCCCGCTTCCCGTTTTACGGGGTGAGAAGCGGGCGGCATATCCGGACGGATCGTCCGGCGGTCCGTGCGGGGTGCTACGGGCGCCAGTTCGCCAGGATGCCCTCGTAGACCTCGGCGTCCGTCAGCTCGCGCGGGGCCTCCCCGGCCAGGAAGTGGGCCGTGGTGTCCGTCTTCAGCTTGCGGAGGTAGTCGAAGGCCTTGTTCTCCGGGTCTCCGAAGGCGACGAAGGAGAAGAAGACACCGGGGTGGCTCTTGGCGGCGTCCGTGAGGGACTGGGTGGCCGGGGTCTTCGCGTCCGGCGCGCCGTCCGTCTGGAAGATCACCAGGGCGGGCAGCGAGGGGTCCGCGGACGCGTCGTGGTGACCGGTGACCGCCTCGACGGCCACGTGGTAGCTGGTACGGCCCATCCGGCCGAGGCCCGCGTGCAGGTCGTCGATCCGGTTCTCGTGCTCGGCGAGCGTCAGCTCCCCGGTGCCGTCCACCTCGGTGGAGAAGAAGACGACGTGCACCGCGGCCTCGGGGTCGAGGTGCACGGCGAGGGCGAGCGCCTGCTCACCGAGGGCCTGGGCGGAGCCGTCCTTGTAGTACGGCCGCATGGAGGCGGAGCGGTCCAGCACCAGATAGACCTTGGCGCGGGTGCCGGTGAGGCCGCGCTGGTCCAGGACACCCGCGGCGGCCTTGTAGGCGGCAGCCAGACCGGGGGCGCGCGACGTCAGTCCGTCGAGACCGAGGGCGGGGGTTCCGGCTTCTTCGGCCGCAGGTTCGGGTTCGGTCTCTGCTGCGGGTTCGGCCTCGGCTTCGGCTTCCGGTTCGGGTTCGGCTTCCGGTTCGGGTTCGGCTTCCGGTTCGGGTTCGGCCTCCGGTTCGGCTTCTGCTTCGGCGTCGGCCTCCGTTTCGGCTTCGGCGGTGATCGGCTCGGGCTGGGTGGGGGCCTCGGGGGCCGGTTCCGGGGTGGGCTCCGGTTCCGCGGCCGTGGGCTCGGGTTCCGGGGTGGGCTCGGGCGCTGCTTCCTGCGCGGGCTCGGGTTCCGGCTCCTGAGCGGGCTCGGGCTCCTGCGCGGGCTCCGCTTCCGCGGTCGTCGCCTCCGGGGTCGTAGGCTCCGCGGCCGTCGTCGGCTCAGGCTCCGGGGTGGCCTCGGTGGGGGCCGCTACGGGGGCTTCGGCCTGTGCGGGCTCCGGTTCCGGCTCCGCGGTGGGCTCGGTGGCTTCGACGGCTTCCGGCTCGGGGGTCCCGGTGGCCGCCTCGGCGGGCGTCTCGCTCTCGGACGCCACCTCCTCGGGCTGCTCCCCGGGCTCGGCCTCCGCTTCGGGCTCCGTCTCTACGGGTTCGGCCTGCGCCTCTGCCTCGACCTGCGCCTCTGCCTCGGCTTCCACCGGGGCGTCGGCCTCCACCTGCGCCTCGGGCTCGGCCTCCGCCACAGGCTCAGTCTCTGCCTCGGTGTCCGGCTCGGCGTCCGCAGGGGCATCGGGCTCGGCCTCCGCCACAGGCTCTGCCTCTGCTTCGGGCTCGGCCTCCGGCTCGGTGTCCGTAGGGGTCTCCGCCACGGGCTCCGGTTCCGGCTCCGATACCGATTCCGGTTCCGGCTTCTGGTCCGGAGTGGAGCGGTGTTCCTCCGTGGCCGTCGTGGCGGGGCCCTCGTTCGGGGTCGCCTGCCTCGGGACCGTCACCTGGTCGAACGCCGCCGACACCAGCTCGTGTTCGTCGTCCCGCCCGGTCGCCTGGGCCGGGACCTCCGGTGACGCCGGAGATTCGGTGACGACCGTGCCGGCCGCTGCCGATTCCGTGGTCGCCGTTGTCTCCCGCGAGGGCTCCTCCTCGGCGGTGCGACCCTTGCGTGAGCGGCCGAACGCATTCCGTAGGAGAGTGAGAATGCCCATGTGCGCAACCCTTCGCGTGAGTTGATGCCCGTCAATCCCTGGCCAGGACGGACACGTAAGGTTAGCTGCCGCAGGTGCTGATCTTGGGCAGGGTCCGGTCATCGGTAGCGCTGTTGTCAATACCGCGATCTCGCCGTTACCGGCCGTTCCACGGGCAACGCCCCTCGCGCCCCCGTCTCCTCCATGCCGAACGCCCCGCGGTGGGGCCCCCTCTCCGTGGAGGGGCCCCACCGCGGGGCGTGTGCCGGGCAGTCAGAGGCTGTCGCGCGGGCCCATCGAGGACCGGGGCATGCCTTCCGTGCGGCTCGACGTGACCAGGGACCAGATCACGAAGGCCCCTATGGCGATGGCGATGACCGACCAGACCGGCGCGTACGGCAGGAACATGAAGTACTCGACCATGTACAGGGCCGCCAGGCCCACGCCGACCGCCCGGGCCCAGTCGCGGCCCTGGAGCACTCCCCAGCCCGTGACCGCCACGAGGGCGCCGATGATCACATGGATCCAGCCCCAGGTGGTGAGGCTGAACCCGTACACATAGTTGCCGACGCGGGCGTAGATGTCGTTCAGGGCGATGCCCGCGATGCCGTTCAGCACGCCCAGGATGCCGCTGACCATCATCAGCACACCGGCGAACGCCGTGCCGCCGGTGGCCCAGGCCGTGTGCTTCGCGTGCGGGGTGGAGCTGGTGCGTGCGGTGTGCTGGACCATGGGGC
This sequence comes from Streptomyces sp. NPDC052040, assembly GCF_044548405.1. Taxonomy (NCBI): domain Bacteria; kingdom Bacillati; phylum Actinomycetota; class Actinomycetes; order Kitasatosporales; family Streptomycetaceae; genus Streptomyces; species Streptomyces sp. NPDC052040. The sequence continues at coordinate 54,192 of NZ_JBIUBV010000012.1, forward strand.
CGCCTCCTCGGGACCTTGGGACCCTTCATCCGCAGGTTCCCCCCGGCTGAGGCGGCGCGCAGGATGATGTAGGCCGAATGGGTGGTCGTGGCCGCCGTGGACCCGATGGTTCAGGCCCGGACTTGCGTCGGCTCCTCGGTGGTGGTCACGGGCGTCGGGGACGTGGACGCCCGCCTGCGGCGCAGGTACAGGCCCGTGAGCCAGGCGCCCAGGGCGACCGCGAGGCCGACGCCCATCAGGACCCAGGAGACCAGGCGAAGCGTTTCGGTGAGCGCGTCGTAGACCGCGCCCGCCGCGGGGTGCGAGACGTCCGGCGGGAGGTCCGCCAGCGTCATCCTGCGGCCCACCGCGATGGCCACGGCGAGCAGCGCGGCGCCCAGGGCGGTGCCGAGGCCGGTCGCGAGGACCGCGCGGCGGCGCGAGACGGAGATGAGAATGCCGGTCAGCGCGAAGCAGGCGGAGGCGACGGGGAGCCAGACACCGGCGACTTCGAGCACGTGGAACCCCTTCCGGAGCTTTGTCAGGTCCTTCGACTGGAGGAGGGTGATCTCCGTATGGGCGACCGGGATGCGTCCCGCGAACGGGACGTGTTCGTCGGCGAGCTGCCGTTTGATCTGCTCGGTGGCGGGGGCGAGGTCGAGGGTGACGGGGTTGTCGTCGTCCTCGCGCAGCGCGCGCATCACCGCGTCGTGGGCGTTGAGGTTCGCGGTGTCCCAGGCGGAGCGGAAGGCATCGGTGCCGGTGAACGAGCGGACGGCGTCGTGCACAAAGGCGTGCACGGATCCCTGGAGGGGTGGCCCTACGTGCACTTCGCGCATGATGCCGTCGGTCACGGCGCTGGCGATCGCGTCCTGCACCTGGGCGTCGGAGGCGAGCGGGGCGGTGGTGGCGGCGTAGCGGGCGCTGTCCTCGACGCCGTACTTCGCCCACATGGCGAGAACGCCGAACGGCACCAGCAGGCATGCGAGGCAGACCAGCAGGGCGGACAGGGGGCTCCGGACACGTCGAGGCACGTCACCAGAGAAGCGCGTTCCCGCATCTCTGGCCAGCGATATGACTGCAAATGGGTGGATATGACAAGCCGATGGGAGCCCGACGGCAGCCCGAGCGGATCCCGCGGGGAGTCCGCGGGGAGTCCGCGGGGAACCCGCGGGGAGTCCGAGGGGGCCGATGGGCGGGATCCGGAGGCGGGGTACCGTCCGGTCCGCCCCGGGCCGGGGAGTTGGCCCTCTCCAGTGGAGGGTTCGTCCGAACGGGTGTTACCTGGTGGGTGGGAGAGGAACGGACGGCATCCGATGGGGAGCGGTCCGTGCGTCGGCCCGCCGTGTCCTCTCCCGTTCGCAGGGCTCCTCGACCGGCGCCGGGAGCGGCCACGTTCCGGGCGACGGGTGAGTGAGGGAGACGCATGAGGCCCCGGGCGCCCAGGCATGGGCCACCGCACCGGGGTCTCGTGCGCCAAGGGCGACGGACCTGGGCGCGACGCACCGACGCCGACGCGAAGTACACGTAGCCCGAACCGGAGACCGGCCGGTCGGCCAGGTCTCCGGCTCGGGCTTTTCGGCGCCGGGTCAGGTGATTCTGCGGCCCGCCGCGTCCTCATGGGTGTAGTAGCGGTAGAAGTTGAACGCGAACACCGCCACCGCGACCGCGAGCGAGACGCCCGTGGACCGCAGCACACTGTGCCCGGTCTGGCTGTACAGGAAGCCGAACGCGATACCGGCGAACGCCGCCCACAGCACCGCGTGCAGTTCGCGCCGCAGCAGCGGCGCCACCCGGTACAGCCCCGCGCAGAGCGCCGCGAACACCACGGCGCAGACGAAGCCGAACAGGATGTTCCAGCCGGTGATGGCACCGGCGTCACGGCGGTTGGCGGCGGCCCAGTAGCCGTAGACGAGTCCGAGGGCCACGGGGACCGCCAGCCGTCCCATCCGGTGTGCGCGGTGGTCGAAGAGGTCGGGCGGCCGGTAGCGGGTGACCGGTCCGCGGGCCGGGGTGACGGCTGTGCGCGAGGTGCCCGACGCGGGTGTCGCGTGAGTCATGAGCGCTCCTCTCCTCGTGTCGCCTCGCCCCCCGTACTCCCCCCGTACTCCAGGGCACACCTGGCCCGGGTGGCGGGCAAGTCGGGATGCGCGGGCCCCCGGGCCGTGTTTCGCTGGGCCTCATGAGGATCGTGCTGTTCGGCGCCACGGGCATGGTGGGCGTCCGGATCGCCGGGGAGGCGGTGCAGCGCGGCCACCGGGTCATGGCCGTGAGCCGCTCCGGGCGGTCGCCCGTGCCGGGGGTGACCGCCGCCGCGGCGGACGCCTCGGACCCGGCGAAGGTGACCTTCCTGGTGGCGGGCGCGGACGCGGTGGCGAGCGCCTGTGCGCCGCCGCGGGACGGCTCGGACCCCGAGGGTCCCTTCCTCGCCCTGAACCACGCCCTGGTCGAGGGGTTGCGCGCTGCCGAGGTGCGGCGCTTCGTCGTGGTCGGCGGCGCGGGCAGCCTGGAGGTCGCGCCCGGCCGGGAACTGTGCGACGAGCCCGGCTTCCCCGCGGCGGTCCGGCCCGAGGCGCTCGCCCACCGCGCGGCCCTGGAGTACTTCCGCACCCTCGACGACCTGGACTGGACCTATGTCTCGCCCGCCGCGGAGATCGCGCCCGGCGAACGCACGGGCGACTTCCGGGTGGACGGCGACCGGCTGCTCACCGGCGCGGACGGGGTCAGCCGGATCAGCGCGGAGGACTACGCGGTCGCGTTCGTCGACGAAGTCGAGCGGGGCGCCCATCCGCGCGCCCGTATCTCGGTCGCGTACTGACGAGGCGAAGGGCGGTGCCGGGTGCCCACCAGGCGACCACCCCACGAGGGCGAGCCCGTCCCCGGGGACGGGAGGCGGGTACCGAAGGCGCACCTGCCGTCCCGGTTCGACACGCTCTCCGGCACCCCGGCCGACCCGGAGCCCCCCGCCGCCGACGGCCCGCTCGGTCCCCTGCGCGGTCTGCTTCCCCGGCCCTCCGGCGCCGACCCCCTGGTGAGCGGACGGTCGCAGCTGCTGCGGGTGGGCGGGCGCAGCGTCGCCTGGCTGCCACCGCTCGTGCTGCTCTTCCTCATCGCCGTGGTCGACTGGGCCAGCGGCAGCAGCTTCCGCATCATCTCCTGGGTGGTGCTCGTCCCCAGCGTCGCCGCCGCGATCTGCGGACTGGGCGGCACGATCACCGCCGCCGTCCTCGCCGTGGTCATCTACGTGGTGGAGGACCGCGCCTGGCCGCACCAGTACCGCACCGGGCTGCCCGACTTCGTCCTCGTCGTCCTGGGCGGCGCGCTGGCGGTGCTGGTCTGCGCGGTGCGGCTGCGCGGGGAGCGGCGCATGCTGCACATGCAGGACATCGTGGAGACGACCCGCCGCGCGGTGCTGCGCCCGCTGCCGCCCGGCTGGGGCGGCCTGGACCATGCCGCGGTCTATCTGGCTGCCGACAGCGTCGCCCGGGTCGGCGGCGACTTCTACGACATCCAGCCCAGCCCCCTCGGCACCCGTGTGCTGCTCGGAGATGTCCAGGGCAAGGGCCTCGGCGCGGTCGCGGCCGCCTCCGCGCTGCTCGGCACCTTCCGTGAGGCGGCCTATCACGAACCGCTCCTCGACACCGTCGCCGACCGGCTGGAGACCCGGATGCGGCGGCACATCCGCTACGGCGCGGCGATCGGCCGGGACGAGGACGACCGCTTCGCGACCGCCGTGCTGCTGGGCTTCCCGCCCGCCGACCCCGGGCATGTGGAGTTCATCAACTTCGGGCACGAACCGGCGCTGGTGGTCACCCCCGGCGGGATCCGGGCCCTGCCGCCCGGCGGACGGCTGCCGCTGGGCTTCGGCGACCTGGGCGGGCGGCCGCCCGGCGCGGTACGGGCCCCGCTGGCCCCCGGCGAGACGCTGCTGCTGGTCACGGACGGGGTGTCCGAGGCCCGGGACACCGCCGGACGCTTCTTCCCGCTGCTCGACCGGCTGACCCGCGCGGTGGCCGCGGACCCGGGCACCGCCGAGCCCGGCCGTCTGGTGCGGCTGGTCCGCGACGGCACGCTGCGCCACTGCCGGGGACGCCTCGGCGACGACACGACGATCTTCGCGTTGCGGCGGCCGCGGCCGCCCGGCGAACCATGAGCCGCGGCCCCGCCCGAAGCATCACCCCGCTGCCGCACAAGCCGGTCCATAGCCGGGCGTTTGTTCTCACTCCGTCGCAGCTTTGCAGGCGCAGCCGTTACCGTGCTGCCGTACGTGATCGATCGGGGAGGGAACGATGCCCGGAACCGTGCTGTTGCTCGCGGCCTCACCTGCGGGCAGGGGGTGCCTGGTGGACGCGGCCTCCGTGCTCCCGGTGCTCGCGGCCGTGGCCCCGCCGGTGCTGTCCGGTACGGACACGGCCAACGTGGTCGAACTCGCCGACCCGTTGGAGCCGCAGGCCGTCCTCACCCGGCTGCGGGCCGCCGCGGCGGTGCCCGGACCGCTGACGCTGTTCCTCGCCGGGCAGCTCCAGCTCGACCGGCGCGAGCACCTGCCCCATCTGGCGCTGGCTCGGACCACTCCGGCGACCGTGCGCTACACGGCTTTCCCCTGGCACTGGATCGGCGAGGAGCTGCGGCTGCGGCCACCGGGCACGACGACGGTGTTCGCGGATCTGCACGCGGACGCGGAGAGCTGGCGGCTGCTGCGGGCCCGGCCCCTGGACTGCGGCCGGTCCGTCCTCCTCTACGGCCGTGTCGCCCCGCCCCCTCCCCGCCGTGCGCTGGGGGCACCGGCGTACATGAAGGCCGTGGCGACGATCCTGCGCAGTGGGCACCGCCCCGACCCGGCCACCCTCCACCACGAGGCCCTCACCCGGACCCTCGGCGAGACGGGCACCGCGCCGGGCCCGGAGGCGGACATCATCCTGGCCCCCGTTCCGAACTACGCCGCCCCGCCCGGCCTTTGGCCCACCCCGCCCCCGGGACACACCCCCCACCCCGACCCGCAGCCTCACTCCGGCTCCGGTCCTACGGCCCCACCGCCGTACCCCGAGCACCCCGCCGCCGTACGCGAGATCCCGGCCCCGCCACAGACCGAGCACCCCACCGCCGTAGGCGAGTTGCCCGCTCCGCCGTACCCCGAGCCCCCCACCGCCGTACGCGAGATCCCCGCTCCGCCGCACCCGCCCGCCGTCGTGTTCGCGGCCCCGGCCCCGCCACCCCCGGCACCGGAACCCAGCCCGCGCCCGCGCCCGGAACCCAGCCCCAACTCCAACCCGGAACCGGCACCCGGCGCGAGCCCGAGCCCGGCACCCGCACCGGCACCAACCCCCACCCCCACCCCCCTCCCCGACCCGCACGCCGCGCTCGCCGTCGCTGTGCAGGAGGGCAGGCACACGGAGGCCGCCGCGCTCGCCCTGTGGTGGGAGCGGGTCGCGCAGCGGGAGCACGGCGCGGGTTCGGAGGAGGTGCTGCACTGGATGGAGGTCCGGGCCGACCTGGCGATGCTCGCGGGCGACCCCGGCGTCAGCTGTGCGGCCTGGCTGGCGGTCGCCGCGGCCCGGCTCGCCGCCGGGCAGCCGCCCGGGGATCCGGCGGTGGAGGCGGCCGTGGACCGGGCGCACCACCAGTGGGGCCGGATGGCCGACACGGCCCGGGCCTGCGAACTGGGCCCGGAACTGGTCGAGTTGCGGGAACGGGTGCCGGGCCGCCGCGAAGGCGCCCTGCACCACGTCCGGGAGCACCTGCGCCGCCTGGAGACCGGTCTTCAGCCCCAGCCGTGACGATCCGCCCACGCGGCGGGGCCCGGCCGCGGCGGAGTCGCCCGCGGCGCTATGCGCCGGGGTCCCGGAGGCCGACCGCGTCGTGCCGCCAGAACGGTTCCGCGTAGACCAGTGTCCCGGTCATCCACGGCTCGTACGCCGGGAGCGCGAGGGACTGGAAGGCTCCGTCCGGGATGCGCAGGGACGGTTTGCGGAAGCCTCGGGTGCCCCCGGGCGTGAAGCCGAAGCGGGAGTAGTAGGCCGGATCGCCCTCCAGGAAGACCAGGGGGACGGCCCGCCCGGCGAGTACCGTCAGCCCGCGGCGGACCAGGGCCGAGCCGATACCGCGCTCCTGGCTCTCGGGCACGACGGCCAGGGGGCTGAGTACGGTCACCTCGACCAGCCGCCGCGGGGCGTCGAGCAGACCGCGGGTGAACATGACGTGCCCGACCGCCCGCCCTCCGTCCTCGGCGACCAGGGAGAGGCCGTCCGTGGGCGTGATCGTGGCCCGCAGGGTGTCGACCAGGTCGGCCACGACGGTGCCGTGGCCGCCGAAGGCCCGCAGATGGATGTCCCGCACCGACTCCGCGTCGCCCGGACGTTCCTCGCGAAGATGCATGGCCGGAGGGTAAGGAGAACTCCCGGCCGCCCGCACATGGTTTTAGGGCCTCTCGTGTGGATCAGGCCCGATCCACACGAAAGAGCCTGGCCCGGCACCCGGGCGGGCCGCCGTCGGTCAGTTCACCGGGACGTGGGCCAGTGCCCCCGACACCAGGGCCCGCACGCCCGGGACGAGGGTGGAGAGGTCGGGGGCGAAGCGGGGGCTGTGGTTGCTCGGGACCGCCGTGGACTTCTCCATCAGCTCCGTGCCCGGTGCCGCCGCCCAGACGTCGGCCGGGGTGCTCGTGACGAACCAGTAGCCGTACGGGATCCCGTCCGCCGCCAGATGCGGGAAGTCCTCGCTGCCCATCGCCGGGCCCGGGTCGAAGACCGAGGCGGCGCCGAACACCTCGCCGTGGGCCGCGGCCACCCGCCGGCCGACGGCATCGTCGTTGACCGTGACCGGGAAGTCGGCGGCGACGGTCACCTCGGGCTCGCGCGGGCAGCCCGCGGCCAGGCACTCGCCCGCCGCGATCCGGCGGACCGCGGCGATCATCCGGTCCCGCACCTCGGCCGACTGGGTCCGCAGATTCAGGGAGACGCGCGCCGTCGACGGGATGATGTTGGCCCGGGTGCCCGCCTCGATCCGGCCCACGGTCAGCACCGCGGAGTCGCGGGGCGCGGTCTCCCGGCTGACGACCGTCTGGAGCCGGGTGACCAGATACGCGGCCGTCACCACGGGATCCACCGTCGCCTCCGGGCGCGAGCCGTGGCCGCCCCGGCCGTGCACCACGATGTCCATGTCCGTCGAGGCCGACAGGATCAGACCGGGCCGGTGCGCGTAGAGACCGGCCGGGCCCGGCACCGCGTGCTGGGCGAGCAGCGCGTCGGGGCGCGGGAAGCGCTCGTACAGCCCGTCCTCGACCATCGCCCGTGCGCCCTCGCCGGTCTCCTCGGCGGGCTGGCCCACCACCAGCAGCGTGCCCGACCAGGCGTCGCGCCCGGCGGCCAGCGCGCCCGCCGCGCCGATCAGCCAGGTGACATGCAGATCGTGCCCGCAGGCGTGCATCACCCCCGGCACCTCGGAGGCGTACGGCAGTCCGGTCTCCTCCGCGACCGGCAGCGCGTCCATGTCGGCCCGCAGCAGGACGGCGGGCCCGTCGCCGTTGCGCAGCACCCCGACGACCCCGGTGCCGCCGACGCCCTCGGCCGTCTCGTACCCGGCGGTGCGCAGCCGCTCCGCGAGCCGTCCCGCGGTGCGGTGCTCCCGCAGGGACAGCTCCGGATGGCGGTGCAGGTCCCGGTAGCAGTCCTCCAGGTCCGGCACGGGAAGGTCGGCGGTGAGGTCCAGCGCGGTGCGTGCGGCGGGGGAGGTCACGGGGCCAGGGTAGGCGGCGGGGTGCGGTCCGTCACCGGTGCGGACCGGTCACCGTACGGTGCCGTCCGCGGCGTGCAGATGCCGGACATGCCGGTCCGGCACCGGCTGAACGGCCCCCGCCGGGCCCGCGTTGGCCGCGGTGACCAGGGCGGCCACCGTGACGACGGCGGCGCCGAGTCCTCTGAGGTAACGCGCGTAGATGCGTCCGTGGAGCGCGGAAGGGCGTCCGGGCACGGTGACCGACCTCGCAATGACAGCAATGGATGCAATGACAGCAATGACAGCGATGACAGCAATGCATTAAGCACGCTTAAGGTGACTCCCAACCTAGGGGGTCGGAAGACCCGGCGGAAGTGGGCGGCCACGGGCGAAAAGCCGGAATACGCCGCCGTCAACTGCGCTTACTGACATGATTGATCGCATGGTGAAGCGGGACGACCCGGAGACCATAGGCCGCCGGGTGCAGCAGCTCCGGCACGAACGGGGTCTGACCCAGCGGCAGTTGGCCGAGCCCTCCTACACGCCCGCGTACATCTCCACGCTGGAGGCGGGGCGGGTCCGTCCCTCCGACGAGGCGCTGCGGCACATCGCCGAGCGGCTCGGCGTCGCCTACGAGGAGCTGGTCACCGGCCGTCCGGCCCATCTCGCCACCGCGCTGCGGCTCGGGCTGACCGACGCCCGTCGCACCCTGGCCACCGGTGTGGCCCGGGTCGCGGCCGAGCAGTACGGCGAACTGCTCGCCGAGGCCGAGGCGCACGGGCTGGACGCCGAGCGGGCCGAGGCGCTGCTCGGGCTCGGCGAGTGCGCCCTGGAGCTGGGCGACCTGACGGCGGGCCGCCGTTACTTCGAGCGGGCCGAGGAGTGCCTCGCCGACGCGCCGCTGCCGAGCCGGGTCCCGGCCCTGCGCGGGCGCGCCGTCTCGCATTACCTCGCCGGTGAACTCCGCTACGCCTGCTACCTCCTGGAGTCCGCCCTCGACGAACTGAACCGCTCCGGGCTGCACGACCCGGACGCCCTGCTGCTGCTCTACGCGAGCGCCATCGGGCCGTACATGGACATGGGAGCCCAGGTGCGGGCGGCCCAGGCGGCGGAATTCGCGCTGGCGCTGGCGCCCCGGGTCAAGGATCCCGCCCTGGTGGCCCGGATGCACCGGTCGGTCGCCCGCACCCTCCTCGCGGAGGGACGGATCGCCGAGGCGGACACCAGCCTCGCCAAGGCCGCCGAGCTCTACCGCCAGCTCCAGATCCGCACCGAACTGGCCAACTGCCACTGGATGCGCGGTTATCTCCACGCCCAGAACGGCGAACTGCGCCGCGCTGAGGACGAGTTGCGTGAGGCGCTCGCCATGCTCACCGAGCAGCGGGCGGCCCTCTACGGCAGCCAGGTCGCGGTGGAGCTGGCGGACGTGCTGCACCGGCTCGGGAAGTCCGGTGAGGCCGCGGAACTGCTGCGCGGGGTGCTCGGCGACATCGGCCCCGAGCGGGGCGCGGTGCACTCGGCGGCCGCGCACCGGCTCCTCGGGATCATCGCGGAGGACGCCCGCGACACGGAGGCGGCGGAGGAGCACTACGTACGGGCGCTGAGCCTGCTGGAACGGGCGGGCGCGGCGGGCGACCTGGCGGACCTGTGCCGGCTGCTGGGCGATCTGCTGCGGCGCACCGGCCGGGTGGAAGCGGCCCTGGACGCCTATCGCACGGGCCTCGGGCACCGCACCGCCCCCGGCACCACGACCCTGGGCCCGGCCCCGGCGCAGCCACCGCTGTGAGCCCTACGGCGTCACGACCGCGAACTCCTCCTCCGGCCGGGTCACATACGAGAACAGCCGCTTGAGCAGATCCCGGTCACCGTCCGTCTCGATGCCCGCGAGGCCGCTGCCCCCGAGCAGTGCGCGCAGTTCGGGGCGGGTCAGGGTGAGGGTCAGACCCGCGTGCGGTCTGGGGGTGCGGTGCAGCGGCAGGCTCCGGTGGGTGAGGGCGCCGTGCTCCAGGTTGAGGCGGTGCCTGCACTGTTCGTCGGCCATCACCAGGTCGATGATCAGCCGGGGCTCTTGGGCGGCCCGCGGCCCGTCGATGCGTACCGCGATGGCGTCCAGCAGCATGCTCACGGTGAGCGCCGGGTTCATCCCGGCCGTGTCGCCCGCGGTGCCCGCGCTGCCCGGCCCCTCGCGCAGCTCCATCGCGCCGGTGAGATAGATGTTGCGCCAGGTCCCGTTCTCGGCCCCGTGCCCGAGCCGCTCGTACACGCCCGCCAGCATCTCCTTCGCCTCCGTGTCCGCCGGGTCGGCGAAGACCAGATGGTTGAGGAGGGTCGCGGCGAAGCGCAGGTCACCGGCGTCGGCGTAGCGGCGGGCCGCCGCGCGCATCGCCTCCGGGCCGCCCGCCACCTCCACATGGCGCCGGGCGAGGGCGGCCGGGGGGTGCTCCCACAGATGCGCGGGATTGCCGTCGTACCAGCCCAGATAGCGCTGGGCGATGCCCTTGACGTTGTGGCTCAGGGACCCGTAGAAGCCGCGGGCGTGCCAGGCGGCCTCCAGGGCGGGCGGCAGCCGCAGCTCCTCCGCGATCTCCGGGCCCGTCAGACCGTTGTTCAGCAGCCGCAGCGTCTGGTCGTGGAGATACGCGTAGAGGTCCCGCTGCTCGGCCAGCAGCCGGACCGCGTTCTCGTGCCCCCAGGTCGGCCAGTGGTGCGAGGCGAAGACCACGTCGTAGGCGTCGCCGAAGAAGTCGATGGTCTCGTCGAGGTAGCGGGACCAGGCGTGGGCGTCGCGGACCGGGGCGCCGCGCAGGGTCAGGATGTTGTGCAGGGTGTGGGTGGCGTTCTCGGCCACGCACAGCGCGCGCCGCTCGGGGAAGAGGAAGTTCATCTCGGCCGGGGCCTCGGTGCCCGGGGTCGTCTGGAACACGATGGGCACGCCGTCGACGGTCTCCCGCTGCCCGGTGCGGGTGATGTCGACGGTCGGCGGGACGAGGGTGATCGTGCCGGTGGACAGGGCCGTGCCGAGACCCGAGCCGATCTGCCCGCCGGGTCCCTTCGGCAGCCGGGTGCCGTACATGAAGGCGGCGCGGCGGGTCATCGCGGTGCCCGCGAACACGTTCTCGCTGACCGCGTGTTCGAGGAAGCCGACGGGTGCGAGCACCGGCACCCCCGTTTCCTCGCCGTGCGGCAGCACTCCCCGGGCGCCGCCGAAGTGGTCGACATGGCAGTGGGTGTAGACGAGTCCGGTGACGGGGCGGGGGCCGCGGTGGCGCCGGTACAGGTCGAGTCCGGCCGCCGCGCATTCGGCGGAGACCAGCGGATCGATAACCAGGACCCCGTCCCGGCCCTCGACGAGGGTCATATTGGCGAGGTCGAGTCCGCGCACCTGGTAGACGCCCTCGGTCACCTCGTACAGCCCCTGGCGCACACAGAGCTGCGACTGCCGCCACAGCGCGGGATGCGCGGTGCCGGGGCAGTCCCCGCCGAGGAAGCCGTAGGCCTCCCCGTCCCACACCACCCTGCCGCCCGCGTCCCGCACCGTCGCGGGCTCCAGGGCGGCGATGAAACCGCGGTCGGCGTTCTCGAAGTCGGTACGGTCCTCGAAGGGCGGAGAGCCTTCGCGCGGCGGAACGTCCATGGAGCCAGCCTCCGGGCGCCGCGCGGTACGGGCCAGCGGTGAGCACCCGTTCGAGGCACCGCCCGGCGCGGGCCAGCGGCGAGCACCCCTTCGAGGCACCCCACGGCCGCCGCTCCGGGGGACGCCGTGGACCGGATGGGCTAGTCGTCGTCGCCCCCGTCCTCCTCGTCTTCGAAGAAGTCGCCGATCTCGTCCACCACTTCGGCCGCGACCAGGCCGCCCACCACCCCGACCGCCAGCCCGGCCGCTCCCGCGCCGACCGCCGTGCCGATCCCGGGTCCGGAGCGGTGCCCGTCGTGACGCCCGCCGTCGTGGTCGCCGTAGTGCCCGGCCTGATGGTCGCCATGGCCGCCGTAGTACCCGTCGTGGTGGCCGTGGTGGGGGCCGCCGTACGGACTGCCGTAGGGACTGGCGTAGGAGCCGCCGTCGTGGACCGGGTGGCCGCCGCCGTACGGGGCGGGGGCGTGGGCTCCGGGCAGCGCACCCGCTCCCTGGACCGCCCGGTGGTCGAGGAGCCGGGCCATCCAGCCGTCCACCTCCGCGTTCCAGTCGCGGGTGTGGGCCTCGTGGTGGCCGACCGTGAAGTGGGCCAGGGCGTCATGGTCCGAGGAGAAGAGGCCGCCGCGCTGGTCGGCCTCCAGGACGATCCCCACGCCCTCGGGAGAGGCGAGGAAGGTCAGCTCGACCTCGGTCACCGTGTGCGCGTACCGCGGGGGCGGGGTCAGTTCGATCTCCTGGTAGAAGGGGAGCTGCTGGCCGGTCCCGCCGATCCGGCCGTACTCCAGGTCCGCCGAGCGGAAGCCGAAGCCGAGCTGTCCGAAGGCCTCGAGAACCGCCTCCTGGACCGGCAGCGGGCCCACCGCCAGCGGGTCCAGGTCGCCCTTGTCCCGGGCCCCGGCCACCGCCAGCTCCGTGCGCACGCCGAGGACGATGCCCAGCCGCTGCCCGTACAACTCGGTGATCGGGGTCTCCCAGGGCAGCGGCACGCTGAACGGGACGCCGATCCGCTCCTCCGCGCCGAGCCGGAAGCCGCCGCCGACCGTGAACCGGGCGAAGGGAAGGGCGCCTTCGCTCTCGCCCTCCTCGTGCTCCGCCTCCACCCGTGCGATCAGCTCCAGCCCGATGTGCTCGATCTCCACGGCTGAACCGCCGCCGCGCAGCTCCACCCGGCCGGACAGCGTCCCGCCGGGCAGGGCCGTGCCCCCGTCCAGGACCGTGTCCACCGAGGGGCCGTGGGCACCGATCGCCCCGAGCAGCCGTTTGAACACCATGCCGGTGCGCTCCTTCACTGATCGCCTTCGCCGTCCGTCCGGCGGCCCGCACCCGCGGGTGGTGCGCGACCGATCCGCTGTCCGTGGAACCGGTCGCACGGGTAAAGAAGTTCCCAAGTGCCCGGGGGGAGTTCGGACGTCACCCGGATGGAGGACGAGGCAGCGATCCGGTACCGGAAGGTCACCTTCCTGATGTGGCCGAAACGTGATGGGGCAATGAACTCGTCGCGCTTTCAACGAGGTTGACAGCCTTGGAGCGGTGATCGAACATGGCTCAAACCGGAGCGCAAAGCGCCCCCGCGTGCGCCCCTTGCGCCCCCGGTGCCCAGTGACCTTCCTCCACGGGCCCGGCGCTCTAATCCCCCGATGAGCGCCGGGCCCACCTTTCTGCCCGGCGGCCGCGCGGAGGTCGGGCCGCCCCGCCGCGGAGGCCGACCGGTCGCGGAGGTCAGCCCGTCGTGGGGGTCGGCACCGGGGACGGGGTGGTCGACGGGGGCGGGGTGAAGCCGGGCGGCGGGGAGAGGATCACCGTCGGTTCGCCGGGCGCGGGCGCGGGCGGGGTCATGCTGGCCTTCGGGAGCTTCGGCGGGGTCGTCTCCTGGAACAGGAGGGTGTCGAAGTCCACCAGGCCCGTCTGCTCCATCACCGTGATGTGGTCGAGGACCGTGTCGTTCGCCTGGTCGGCCAGCTGGCGGACCAGCGTGTTCTTCGTGGTGGCGCGGATGTTGGCGATGACCGGGAAGATCTGGCCGTGCGTCAGCCGCAGGATGTTCGCCAGGTCGTAGTCGAACTTCTTGCCCTGGTCGGCCGTGAGCGTCGCCACGAACCCCTGCTGCTGCGGGCTCGCCTGGTTCGGCAGGGTGATGCCCAGCTCCGCGGCCACCTTGCGGTCGGTGGCGTCGAGGTTGGCGTGTCCGTTGATCAGGTGCTCACCGGCGATCCGCACGGCGGGCGTGGTGCCCTTCTTCACGGCGAGTTCGCCCGAGGGAAACTCCCACAGACCGGCGGCCCGCACCTTGACGACGAAGTCGCGGTCCGCCTCGGTCAGCGGTCCCGACGCGGTGTTGGCGATGACACGCGCCGGAGCGCTCGACACGGTCTGCACGCCCAGCATCGAGGGATAGACGAGCGCCGTCAGCGTCAGCGTCAGGGCACCCCCCACGAACAGGGTTCCCGCCGCGTTCCGCGAAATGCGCATGGCACCTCCTGGTTGATCGAACGTCCAGGGATACGCGCACGGCGGCACCCGAAACCTTTTCCCCAGGCAAAATCCGGGCCTCCCGCTGTGGCCGTCGTCACACAGGGCGCGCCCCGAGTCCCCGGTCGTCTCCCCGGAACCGCTCGTCGGAGCACGGAAAGACGGTGCGTGGCGGAGCGGGGAGGCGCGGATCGGCACCCGCTATGTTCGATCCGAACATCGGACATTCGGGGTTGGCATGCAGAAGGCGGATGCATTGACCGCGGCGGCGGATCCGACTGCCGCCGCCCCCGGGGCGGCCGCCGACGGGCCCCCGCCCCCGCCCCCGGGCGGCCCGCGAAAGCTCCCCTGGCCGCTGCTCTTCGGTCCGGCCGTCCTCGCGGGCCCGGTGCTGCTCCTGCTCGGCCGGTGGCTGGAGCAGCCCGTCATGCAGGCCTGGCGGACCGTGTGCCTCGCCATCGTCGTCCAGGCGCTGCCCTTCCTGCTGCTCGGCACCGCGCTGTCCGGTGCCATCAACGCCTTCGTACCGGCCCAGGTGTTCACCCGGGTGCTGCCCCGGCGGGCCGTGCTCGCCGTGCCCGTCGCGGGCGTGGCCGGTGCGGTGCTGCCCGGCTGCGAGTGCGCGTCGGTGCCGGTCGCGAACAGCCTGATCCGCCGGGGGGTGACACCGGCCGCCGCCTTCGCGTTCCTGCTGTCGGCCCCCGCGATCAACCCGGTCGTGCTCACGGCGACCGCGGTCGCCTTCCCGGGCAGCCCCGTCATAGTGCTGGCCCGGCTGCTCGCCTCGCTCGCCACCGCGGCCGTGATGGGCTGGCTGTGGCTCTGGCTGGGCCGCGAGGAATGGCTGCGGCCCACCGTGCGGCACACCGGGCACCGGCCGGGGCACAGCCGCTGGACCGAGTTCCGGCTCGGCTTCCAGCACGACTTCCTGCACGCGGGCGGCTTTCTGGTGCTCGGTGCCATGGCCGCGGCCACCTTCAACGTCGCCGTCCCGCGCTCGGTGCTGGACGCCTTCTCCGGCTCCCCCTGGCTGTCGGTGCTCTTCCTGGCCGGGCTCGCCGTGGTCCTCGCGGTGTGCTCCGAGGCCGACGCGTTCGTCGCCGCCTCGCTCAGCGGCTTCCCGCCCACCGCGCGGCTGGCGTTCATGGTGGTCGGGCCGATGGTGGACCTCAAGCTGATCGCCCTTCAGGCGGGCACCTTCGGGCGAGCCTTCGCCGCCCGCTTCTCCACCGCGACGACCGTCGTCGCGGTGCTGTGCAGCGCGCTGGTCGGAGGGGTCCTGCTGTGAAACGTCCCGCCCAGGTGCTGCTGCTCGTCCTCTGCGGGCTCGGTCTGCTCCATGTCTCGCTCTTCACGGACCTGTCCCTGCGCTATGTGAAGGAGGGACTGCGGCCGCTGCTCGTCGTGTCGGGGGTGCTGCTGCTCGCCCTGGGACTGCTGGACGCGGCGTCGGGCCTCGGCCGCGGTCGCCGCAGCGGCCGTAGCGACAGCGGCGGCCGTAGCGACAACAGCGGTCGTAGCGACAGCAGCGATCACGGCGGCCATGACGAGCACGCCACCGACGGCGACCATGCCACTGACAACGAGCGCACCACCGACGGCGAGCACGGCAGCCAAGGCCATGAGGGCCACGGGCACGACCACTCCGCCACTCCGCGGGTCGCCTGGCTGCTCTTTCTGCCCGCGCTGAGCCTGCTGCTCTTCGCGCCGCCGGCCCTCGGGGCCTACACCGCCGCCCGCCAGGCGCCCACGGTGGTCAAGGAGCAGCAGCGCTTCGACCCGCTGCCCCGCACCTCACCGGTCCCCATGACCCTCACCGGCTTCACCACCCGGGTGCGGCAGGACCATGCGGGGGACATCAGGGGGCGCGTCATCCGGATGTCCGGCTTCGTCACCCCCGACAAGCGGGGCGGGGGCTGGCAGCTGACCCGGATCATCTTCAGCTGCTGCGCCGCTGACGCGCAGACCGTCCTGGTGCGGGTGCACGGCAGGCCCGCCCCGGCCGCCGACACCTGGGTGGCCGTGACGGGGACCTGGCACCCCGGCGGAACCCTGGGCACCTCGTCCGCGCCCGCCGCGCTGGACGCCCGTACCGTCGAGCGGATCACCCGGCCCGTGAACGCGTACACGGACGACCTGCCGCTGAACCCCACCCGCTGACGGCACCGCCCGGGCCCCGGGGCGGTGCCGTCAGGCCATCCAGAAGAAGACGGCTGTCATGCGCTTGTCCTCCAGCTCGCTGCCGCAGTAACCCGTGGCGCTGTGCATGATGTTGGCCTTGTAGAGGAGCAGCCGGTTGTAGCGCTGCGGCACGCGGATGTCCTCGGTGAAGGCGTCCGGCGCGACATAGCGGGTGCCCAGTGCCTCGACCAGGTTGGTGTGCGGCGCCTGCACCATGTTGCCGCCGAGGACACCGCCGGGCAGGCTCTGCCGGAAGAAGCTCGTACCGCAGTCCTTGGGGATGTCCGGGCTGAGGTAGAGCACCGACGCATAGCGGCACAGCGCCCGCGAGTCGGTGTGGGGGCGCGGTTCGCCCTCGTCCTTGCCGACGACCTGGATGCAGTTGTGGTTGAGCGTGCCGCCGCCGGGCGCGGTCTCCTGCCACAGCTTCTGGGCGCCCGTCTCCTTGCGTACGAGCCGTTCGACGCGCCCGAGTTCGGACGGTTCCAGGCCGGGCATGGTGCGCAGCCCCGGCCAGCTCTCCTGGGTGTACGGATGGCCCTTGGTCCACTCGTCCTCGCCCTTGGCCAGGCACCGGGCGCGGATCTCGTCCACGTTCGGCAGGACGTCGTCGATGATCCAGTAGTCCCGGCCGCGGGTGGGCTTGCGGTACGGGAGTACGGGCAGGCGCGGGGGCTGTGGGGGCATGCCGGTGAACCTACAGTTCGGGCCCGGCGCGGTTCCTTTTCGGATGGTCAATGTTCTGTCAACACAACGCCTTTGCGGGGCAGGGGCGTTGACGGGAACAGGGTGGGGTCAGGGGGCGGGCCGTACCGGGCTGGACTGTGTCTCCTGGGGGGTCTCCGCGGAGCTGCTGTCCGGCGAGAACACCGCCATGCTCACGAACATCGCGGTGAGGAAGAGCGCCGCCGCGGCGATCAGCCCCATGGCGCGGGGCCGCGCGGAGGCGAAGGCGCGCAGCGAGCCGGGTGCGCCCCGGCCGCCCGCCGCGGACCGGTCACGGCGTCCCGCCGGGGTCGCCCGCTCCCGGTGACCGGCCGGGGCGGACCGGTCACGGTGGCCCGCGGTCGGCGGACGGTCGCGGTGTCCGGCCGTCACCGGGCGTTCGCGGTGGCCCGGGGCCACCGGGTGCTCCCGGTGGGCCGCCGCGCCCGGGCGTTCGCGGCGCGCGGACTGGGCGGGGCGCTCCCGGTGGGCGGAGGCCGCGGGGCGTTCCCGGTGGCCGCCCGGCTGGGGGCGCTGGCGGTGGGCCGCGCGATGGCCGGGGACGGGTCCGGCCGAGGGGAGCTTGTACGTCGTCGCCGGGCCCGTGTCCGCGGCGGGCAGGGTGGGCGGTTCCAGGGCGGCCGCCGGTGCGTGGCGCGGCTGCGGTGCGATGGCCGGGAGCGGTTCGGAACGCCCCTGCCAGGCGCCCGTACCGAACCAGTCGGCGACCTGGTGGGCGGTGGGCCGGTCCTCGGGCCGCTTGGCGAGCAGGCTCAGCAGATAGTTCTCGAAGGCGGGCGGCAGCGGGACGCCCAGCTCCCGGGGCGGCACCGGGGTGCTGTCCAGATGGTGGTGGAGGATCGCGATCGGGGTGTCGGCCCGGAACGGCGGTTTCCCCGTGAGGAGTTGATAGAGCACACAGCCCAGTGAGTAGACGTCGCTGGGCGGTCCCGCGGGCTTGCCGAGGGCGCGTTCCGGCGCGATGTACAGACTGGTGCCGACGATCTGCCCGGTCGCCGTGAGCGCGGCCGAGGGGTCGTCCATGAAGCGGGCGATGCCGAAGTCGCCGATCTTGACCGTGCCGTCCGCGTCCAGCAGCAGATTGCCCGGCTTGATGTCCCGGTGCACGATGCCCTGGTCGTGGGCGACCGCCAGCCCGGCCGCGGCCTGTGCGGCGATATGGGCCACGCGCTCCGCGGACAGCGGGCCGTCATCGGTGAGGACCCGGGCGAGGCTGTCGCCGTCGACGAGTTCCATGACCAGGAACAGCCGCTCCTCGTGCTCGCCGAAGTCGAGCACACCGACGGCGTGGGGGTGGTGCAGCCGCCCGGCGGTCTGGGCCTCCAGCCGGAAGCGGGAGGCGGCGGTGGGGTCGGAGTTCTGCGCCAGCAGCAGCTTGACGGCGACCGGTCGGCCGAGCATCCGGTCGTACGCCCGCCAGACCTCTCCCATCGCGCCGCGCCCGATGGTGGTGTTCAGCTCGTACCGGCCCGCGATCAGCACCTGTTGTTACATCCTCATGCCGTTGGACGAATGCCGTGAGACCGCTCGACCGCCCCCGGCCATGACGCCGTCGGAACGGGCGACGGCGGAGAGCCGGAGCGGATCCCAGCCTAGCGGCACCGGACCCGATTCGATCACGCTCTCCCCCCGGTGGTGACCGACGGGTGACGGTACGTCCGCATCCTCGCCCCGAGTCCGCCACTCCCGACGGCCCGTCAGGCTCGTCCGCGAACAGGACTGCCGGACAAGGCGGTTCGCCCGGGCCCGTTGTTTCCGGTGAAGAGGCGGCCGGAACGGGCTCGTCCGGCGGGCTGCGTCCGGACGCATGAATTACGGGCCCGGGCCGCCGGAGGGCAGGGCCGTGCGGGCGGCGCCGCGCATAGGGTCCCCGGCATGACGGACATGCTGAGCAGGCCCACCATCGGGGAGCTTCAGGAACGCGCCCACCACGAGGGGCACGACTACGCCAAGGGCTCCCCCCACATCCGCCACCACCGCATCCGCGAGCGGGTGATCGCGGGCCTGCACACCCTGGTCGGCGAGGTCACCGCGCGCACCGGCCGCTGCCGGGTCCTGGAGGTCGGGGCCGGACACGGCACCTTCACCGACCACTTGGCGGCGGCCGGGGCGAGCGTCGAGGTGACGGAGATGAGCGCCCCCAGCGCGGCGGTCCTGCGGCACCGCTTCCGCAACAACCCGCGCGTCACCGTGACCCACGACCCGGAGGGCGGCCAACTCCTGCGCACCGACCAGGTCGACGCCGTGGTCTGCATCTCCGTACTGCACCACATCCCCGACTACCTGGGCACCGTCGGACACCTCGTCACACGGATCGCGCCCGGCGGCGCGTTCTTCAGCGTCCAGGACCCCCTGTGGTACCCGCGCCGGTCCGGTGCCTCGATGCGGCTGGACCGCGGGGCGTATCTGCTGTGGCGGCTCGGCCAGGGCGATCTGCGGCGCGGACTGGCCACGCGGGTGCGCCGACTGCGCGGCCACTACGACGAGACGAACGAGGCCGACATGGCGGAGTACCACGTCGTACGGCAGGGCGTGGACGAGGTGGCCCTGCGGGAACTGCTCTCGGCCGCCTTCGAGCGGGTGGAGCTGCGGCGCTACTGGTCGACGCAGTCGGGTGTGCTCCAGTCGCTCGGCGAACGCCTCGCCCCCGCCACCACCTTCGGCCTCTATGCCCGCAACCGCCGCCCGGAGGACTGAGCGCGGCCTGCGGCCAGGGGGGACGTACCTTCAGGCGCCGTCGTCCCGGTCCTCACCCCGGCCGTGCCCGGCCGCGTGGTGGAAGTCCTCCCAGGCCTGCCGCTGGATCTCCTCGGGGTCGGCGAGGAGTCGCTCCAGGGGTTCCGCGGCCTCGGAGGAAGGCGGGGGGACCCGGGTGAGCAGGTGGTGGAGATGCGCGCAGGCCTCCGCCTCGGTGGCGAAGTGCCGTACGTCGGTGTCCCGGGAGCGTTCGCGCAGACCGACCGCCCAGCGGGCGCCCTCGGGGCGCAGAAAGTAGTAGGCGTCGGGCTGGAGGGGTACGGCGTGGACCCCGGTGATCTCGTACAGGGGGTCGGGGACGCCCGCGGAGCGGAGCCTGTCGGCGAGTTCGGTGCGGTTCATCGCTGCCGTCCGTCCTCCGTGTCCCGGGTGGTCCGGCGGATCCGGGGCCACCCGGGGCCGGGCGGCGTCAGGTTACCGGCAGTTCCTTGAGGTTGTGGGAGGCGACGAGGTCCGGGATCGACGGGGTCGTCAGATACTGGAGACCCAGGCCGGGCTGGCCGAACCAGGGCCGGATCGGGCCCGCGGCGACGGTGAACGGGCGCACGACCCGGTACAGGTGGTAGCTGAACGGGTGGTTCGGGTCGTAGGTGTCCAGATTGCTCGGCGGGATCGCGCGCCGGGCGTACGGGGTGCCCGCCGGGGCCAGGAAGTGGCCGAAGCCGCTGCCGAACAGATCGAGCAGCTGTCCCCGGCGCAGGGTCTGCGGGTGCTCGACCGGCCTGCCGTTCCTGAGGACGAAGCCGTTGTTGTTCGGGTACCACCAACCGGACATCGTGGTCGCCGGGTTGGTCTGCCAGAAGCACCGGATGAAGCGGGAGGCGGTGGTGTCGTCCGTACGGTGATAGCCCCTCAGCATCCGCCCGAGCGGGCCCGACCGGGGGAGGTGCGCCGGTCCCAGCCGCCAGTCCATCCGGTAGTACCGCTGGAGCGGCGGCGGGGCGGTGTTCGTTCCGCGGTCCCGGTTCATGGTGGGACAGTGGAAGCGGTGCGCGGCGCCGGCCTCGGTGGCCTGGGCGGTGGCCGGTGCGATACCGAGCAGGAGCAGGAGCGATGCGAGGGCGCTCCGTACGACGACGGGCAGTAGGCGCATCCGGTGTCCCCTTCGTTTCCCCGGCGCCGGTCGGCGCCTGTGAGCGGGCGCGGGCAGCCGGTCGCGAAGCGGGAGTGACGGGCGGCCTCGCCGTGGTCCGCGGCCAGTCCATGCGCGCGGCACACGACCGCGGCGGAGGCGCCGCAACGCGTCACCCGATCCGATGAACACAATTCCCCGGACAGCCCAAGGCGGTTGCGCGGGGCGCCGGGGCGTGATGGGGGACTACGGGCGGTCCGTCGCCCTGGGGGGAGGGGTGCGGGTGGCTCGTCGTGCTGGGGGGACTACGGGGGTTCGTTGCCCGGGGCCGGCCCGCTGTGGCAGGGAAGTCCTTCCGGTCGGGGCCGATCGTCCGCGGACGACGGACCGGCACCCGGCGAGGGCCGGGTGCCGGTGCGTGGTGCTCGGGGGCGGTGGGGTTACGGCAGTGCCTGGGCCGGTACCGGGAGGTCTCCGCGCGCCCTGCGGGGCCCGCGTCCCTCGGGGACGTACCGCGCGAGCCCGGTCGCCCGGCCCATCAGCCACTCCAGGGGGCCGCGCCGGAAGAAGCGGGACCACAGGGTGGCGAAGACGGCGGCGGACACGATGAAGCCGAGCAGTTCGTGCATCGCCGTACCCGGCAGATCGTCCAGGTCGGGGCCCAGGACCCGGATCGCGAGGATGTGGAGGACATACGCCGTCAGCGACATGGAGCCCACCGCGACGACCGGCCGGGCCAGGCGGCGCAGACGGGGGAAGGAGTCCATGGCGGTCAGGCAGAGGGCCACGACGGTGATCGCCACACCCGTGTTGGCGACGATCGACAGGGTCGTCTCGCTGTGCGGGGCGGCGGCCAGCATCCAGGCCGGGGTGGTGCCGTCCGGGGAGCCCGCGGTGTCGGACCACCAGGCCGACGCCGCCGAGCCGCCCGCCCCGGAGGCCGCGATCGCCTTCACGGCGCCGGGGAACAGGTGCAGCGCCAGCCAGGAGCCGCCGTAGCCGACGACCGCGAGCGCCGCGCCGGTGAGCGCCGTCCGGGTGCGGACGGCGGCCGAGGACAGGTCGAGGCGGGCTACGGCCATGCCGGCCAGAACGAAGGAAAGCCAGGTCAGGGCCGGGTAGCTGCCCGTGAGCAGCAGGGAGACCAGCCCGTCGGGGTGGCCGTCCGCGGGGGACGTGCCGATGCCGCCGGCCATCGGGGCCAGTGCGTAGAGCAGCTGCGGGAACACCAGGGCCGTACCGGCCGCCAGGGCCGCGAGCGGGCCCGCGCCGAGCCGGTACAGCGGCAGCACCAGCAGGAAGAACAGCCCGTAGAAGGCCAGGATCACATCGATGGGGGTGCCCCACATGGTCAGGGCGCTGCCCAGGGCCAGCAGGATGACGGCCCGGATGACCACCTTCGCGACGGCCTGGCGTCCGGCGAGCCCGGTCTTCGGGGTACGACGCCCGGTGATCAGGACGACCGCGAAACCGGCCAGCAGGGCGAACAGGGCGGAGGACCGGCCGCGGGACAGTTCCATCAGGAAGCCGGTGACACCGCCCTGGTCCGGGTCGGGTCCGACATGGGCCGCGAACATGCCGAAGACGGCCAGGCCGCGGGCCAGGTCCACGCCGACCAGGCGGCTCGTGGAGGGCGTCCTGCCGTCCGCCATGCGGGCCGGGGGCGCCGTGAGGGCTGCGTCGTATGCCATGGATCCAGAGTGAAAAGCACTGGTCAGGCGGGGTACCCGGCAGGAGACCCGGCCATCCCCGCCGACCGGCGGCCACGGGCCCCCCGACCGGCGGGGCGCGGAAGAGGCGGCGGTCGCTGGGCGGTACGGGGAGAGGGAACGGCGGCGGTCGCTGGTCGGTACGGAGAGGGGACTCTAGGGTCGATAGGGAGGGGGATTCCAGGGCCGACGGCGAGGGGGGAAGGCAGGGGAAGAGGTACCGGAGGGCGGTACGCAGGTGATCCGGGTGGCGGTGGTGGACGACGAGGCACTGGTCAGGTCCGGCTTCAGCCTCATCCTCAACGCGGCCGACGACATCGAGGTGGTCGCCACCGCGACCGGCGCGGACGCCCTGGCCGCGGTCGCGGAGCACCGGCCGGACATCGTCCTGCTCGACATCCGGATGCCGGACGTCGACGGTCTCACCGTGCTGCGGGAGCTGCGCGCCCGGCCGGATCCGCCCGTGGTGGCGATGCTCACGACCTTCGACGCCGACGAGTACGTACTGACGGCCCTGCACTCCGGCGCGGCCGGTTTCCTGCTCAAGGACACCGAGCCGGACCAGCTGGCGCAGCTGGTCCGCACGCTGGCCGCGGGCGGGGTGGTGATGTCCCCGCAGGCGTCCCGGACCCTGCTGGGGGCCCGCGCCGACGCCGGTTCCCCCGGCGTCGACGAGGAGGCGGCCCGGGTCGAGCTGCTGACCGACCGGGAGCGGAACGTGCTCCTCCTGCTGGCGGAGGGCCTGTCCAACGCCGAGATCGGCGCCCGGCTGCACCTGGGCACCGGCACGGTCAAGGACCATGTCAGCGCCATCCTCACCAAGCTGCGGGTGGCCGGGCGGGTACAGGCAGCCCTGCTCGCCCAGCGGGCCGGGCTGCTGGACACCGACGGGGAAGGCGGGTGACCGGGATGACGCCTCCCGGCCCGTCTCCGAAGCGGGACGCGAAGCAGCTCTGGGAGCGTGTTCCGGCGCCCGTGGCCGACGCCGGACTGGTCGCCCTCGCCGCGCTCGACGCGGGGCTCAACCTCTCGGACGACACGCCCTTCGGGCTGGCGCTCGCGGCCGTCGCCTGTGCGGCCCTCGCCCTGCGCCGCCGCTTCCCGCTGCTGGTCTTTCTGCTCACCCTGCCGGCCACCCTGATCCAGGACACCCTGGTCGCCCCGATCGCGGCCCTGTTCACCCTGTCCGTACGGTCCCGGGACCGCCGTCTGCTCGCGGTGTGCGCGACCCTGTCGGCGGCCGCCACCGCGGTCCCCTGGCCCCCGGGCCAGAGCGCCTGGCTCGGCCGGACCTGGACCCTGGTCGACTTCGTCTACACCCTGGCGACCGCCGCCGCCCCCGTGCTGCTCGGCCAGCTCGTCCTGGCACGGCACGACCTGTCGCAGCGGCTGACGGAGATCGAGGAGGCGAGGGAGCACGAACGCGCCCTGCACGCACAGGCCGTCCTCGCCCGCGAACGCGCCCAGCTGGCCCGTGAGATGCACGATGTCGTCTCCCACCAGGTCAGCCTGATCGCCGTGCAGGCCGGAGCCCTCCAGGTCGCCGCCCGGGACCCCGAGGCGCGGGAGGCGGCCCGCTCCATCCGCTCGCTGAGCGTCGGCACGCTCGACGAACTGCGCACCATGGTCACGCTGTTGCGCGCCTCCGGCGGCAGCGCCACCGAACTGACCCCGCAGCCCACCCTCGCCGATCTGCACCGGCTGGTGGAGTCCAGCGGTATCGAGGCGGAGCTGACGGGCGAACTCCCGCCCACCGTGGGCACCCCCGCACAGCGGGCGCTCTACCGCACGGTGCAGGAGGCGCTGACGAACGTCCGCAAACACGCCCCGGGGGCCAGGGCGTCCGTCGAGCTGTGGCACGAGGGCCCCGACGTGGGAGTGACCGTGACCAACACCGCGCCGTCCCGGCCGCCGCTGCCCCTGCCGAGCGCGCACCAGGGCCTGGTGGGCCTGAAGGAACGGGCCGACATCCTGCACGGCACCTTCGACTCCGGCCCGGCGGAGGACGGGGGCTACCGGGTACGGATACGGATTCCGGCCCACGCGGACTGAGCGGGGCGGCTGCGGGGTGCGGGTACGGATTCCGGTCCACGCGGGTGGGTAGGACGGCCGCGGGGTGCGGATACGGATCCCGGCCGCGCGGGCTGAGCGGGGACGGCCGCCGGGTGCGCGGCGACCCGGGCGGTCAGCTCAGGCAGACCACGAGCAGGCAGAGGTGCGCCGGGGAGGTCGCGGGGGCCGAGGCGCCCGACTGCGAGCCCGAACCGCCCGAGGGATCCGTCCCGCCCGATGACGCGGGCGGGGTGGACGGCGCGGCGGCGGACGGCGTGGACGGCCGCGGTGCCGCCGCGGCAGCGGAGCCGCCCGGCGCGGTCGTGGCACCGCCTACGGGCGCGGCGCTCCGGTGCGGCGCGGCCGGTGTCGCGACGGGACGGGGGGTCGCCGCGGCGTCCGGCCGGGTGTCCGGGGCCGCGGTACGGAATGCGGCGGCCCCGCTGCTCCGGTGCACCGCGCGGTCGTCGGCCTGCCCGGGGGCCGCGGTGCGCGGCGACGGCGCGGAGCGGTGGGTGCCGGAGGGCGCCGACGGCGGAGGGGGCTCCTCGGCGGCCTGCTCCCCGGTGCCGCCCATGGGCCGGTTGTCGGGCGCCGTGGCCGCCTGCGCCCGGTCGCCGGACTGCCGTTCCATCGCGGTCAGGGTCAGACCGCCGCCGACCAGGGCGACGGCGGTGGCGACCGCGGCCCGCCGCTTGTTCTTCTTCCAGCGGGCCAGCTGCCGACGCCGGGCCGCCCGGCCCCGCGACGCACCGGAAGGGGTCTCCGGAGCCTCCGGAGCCTCCAGGGCCTCCGGAACGGTGGGCGGAGCGGCCGTTTCACTCCGGGGGCCGCGGTCCTGCCAAGCGTCGAACGCGTCGGGCACCCGCGGTACGGGGGCAGGGACCGGCCTCGTCGCCGCCGGGCCCGCCGTACGTACCGGGGTGCTCGCGGTGGTGCGGGGAGCGATGTCCGGTGCGTAGGCGCCGCATCCGGGGCACACCAGGGCGCCGTTGAGATGCCGTCGGCACGAGGAGCAGTAGTCCATTTGCGGTCTTCCTGAGTCGACTGCGCCTGCGGCCTCGGCCGCGGCCCGGCCACGTTCGCACGTGGGTTCCAGCGGCCAGCAACGCTAACCGGGCTTCAGGGGGACTGTGTGCGGCCTGTGTGGCACTCCTGAGCGGATTCTCCTCGGCTCGTGGGCGTTGTGTGACGCCCTGCCGGGGTGACGCCCGGTCAGGTGGTCGTCCGCCCGTCGAGCGTCTCGCGCAGGATGTCCGCGTGCCCGGCGTGCTGGGCGGTCTCGGAGATGAGGTGCATCAGCACCCGGCGGACACTGTGCACCGCCCCCGGTTCGTGCCAGGGCGCCTCGGGCAGCGGGTGCGTGGCCGACAGATCGGGCACGGAGGCGAGGATCTCCTCGGTCCGGGCGGCGACCCGCTCGTAGCGTTCGAGGATCCCGGCCGTTGTCTCGCCGGGCAGCATCCGGAACTCGGTCTGGCGGTCGATCGCCCACTGCGGGATCTCCCGCGCGGTACCGGCCGCGAGATCGGCCCAGGTGACCCCCTCGGGCAGGTCGTAGCGGAACGCCGAGGGGCCCTCGACGACAAAGCGCATCCAGGTCTCCTCGACGGACGCGCAGTGTTTGACCAGGCCGCCCAGGCACAGCGCGCTCGCCGTCGGCCGCGCGGCCGCCTGCTCGTCGGTGAGCCCTCGGACCGTGGTGACCAGGGCGGACCGCGCGCCCGCGAGCGCCGCGAGCAGATCGGCCCGCTCGGCGTCGACGGCGGCGGGCGGGGGCGCCGTGGCCGCAGTGGCCGTGGGCGTAGTGGTCGTGGTCGTCGTGGCCCTTGAGGTCATGGCGTACGGGTCCTTCCGGTCGTCGCTCGTTGGTCCTTGTACGGATCCGGCTCCGAGGTGTGCGCGGGCTCCGCCGTACACCCCGACTGTTCCAGGAGAAGCGGACAGGAAGTGGCCGCTTCTCCTGCCCATACTGGCGCCATGCCGAAAACCTCGGGACGACTGCTCTCCCTGCTGTCCCTTCTCCAGGCGCGCCGGGACTGGCCGGGCGCACTCCTGGCGGAGCGACTGGAGGTCAGCCCGCGCACGGTGCGCCGCGATGTCGACCGGCTGCGGGAACTGGGTTACCCCATCACCGCCGTCAAGGGTCCCGACGGCGGCTACCGGCTCGACGCCGGTACCGAACTGCCCCCGCTGCTCTTCGACGACGAGCAGGCCGTCGCCCTCGCCGTCGCCCTTCAGCTGGCCGTCACCACGGGCGCGGGTATCGAGGAGGCCGCGGCCCGCGCGCTGACCACGGTCCGGCAGGTGATGCCCGCCCGGCTGCGCCGCCGCATCGACACCCTCCACTTCACCGCCGTGGACCGGCCCTCGCCCCGGTCGGGCCCCCAGGCCGACAGCGGGGTGCTCATGGCGCTCAGCGCCGCCGTCCACGCCTGCGAGGAACTGCGCTTCGACTACGTCCCTGCCGGGGTGCCGGGAGCTCCCGACGCCCCCGTGGCTCCGGTGCCCACGGCCCCGCCGCGCCGGGTGCAGCCCCACCATCTCGTCGCCCGGGGCGGCCGCTGGTACCTCGTCGCCCACGACCTCGACCGCGACGACTGGCGCATCTTCCGCGCGGACCGGATCACCCCGCGCACTCCCACGGGCCCCCGCTTCACTCCGCGCGCCCTCCCCGGGGACGATGTGGCCGCCTTTGTGACGGACCGGTTCCGGGGCCTGGACGGCTCGGGCGGCTGGCCGTGCCGCGGCGAGGTGATCCTCGGCCTGCCCGCCGCCGCGGTGTCCCCCTACGCCCGTGACGGGGTCGTGGAGGAACTCGGCCCGGACCGCTGCCGCCTCGTGCTGGGCTCCTGGTCCTGGGCCGGTCTGGCCGCCGCCGTCAGCGGCTTCGACACCGACATCGAGGTCGTCGGGCCGCCCGCACTCAAGGACGCCTTCGCCCGGTTGGCCCACCGCTGCACCGCCGCCGCGACCGGCGCCGAGACCGGCTCCACGGCAGCCCCCTCCGCAGCGCCGTAGCCGTGACCGGCGCGCCCATCGGCCCCGGCACCCCGGACCAGTGGGCCGCCCCGTCACCGGGGCTGAACGGTGCCCGTCTCCGGCCCGTATGGGGGGCGGACGGCCGGGTGTTCCGCGCGCGGTGACGGACAGGTGCGGGCGGGAGCGGAGACGGACATGCGCAGGCGGGGGCAGAGATCGTCTCGCCGCATGGCAGCATCGGATGCCATGAAGGTGTCCCTGGGCGTGCGCGGCGTGCGCGCGGCGGTCTTCGCCGTGCTGTGCGTGCTGCTCGCTGCCGGGGGACATGCCCTGGCCACGGGCGCGGCACCCTCACTGGGGATACAGGCCGCCGCGGTCGTACCGGTCTTCGCCGCGGGCGCACTGCTGGGCGGCCGGGAGCGTTCGCTCGCCGGGATCGGCGGCGCGATGCTCGCCGCCCAGGGCGGGCTGCACCTGCTCTTCCACCTCTCCCACACGGTCCGCCCGCACCACGCGGACATGGTCATGTACGGCATGCGGATGGCCCATACCCAGGCCCACGCGCTGACACCGCACGCCACCGCCGCCCATGTCGGGGCCGCGGTGGTGCTGACCTGGTGGCTGCGGCGCGGGGAGGCCGCGGTGTGGTCGCTGCTGCGGCGGGCGGCCGGATGTGCACCGGGGCTGGCCGCCTGGTGGCAGACATGCACAGGGGCGCGAGCCATCCCGGACGCGCTGGGGATCGTGCGCCGGGTCGTAGAGAAGCGGGAGGCACTGAGGGGCGCGCGGCTGCGGTACGCCGTGCGACGGCGGGGGCCGCCGACGGGGACGCCGTACGCGATCCACCCCTGAACCCCCCACCCACTCCACTCTCTACTTCCTGTACGGAGACCCCTCATGTCCCCCAACCGCATCCCCCTGCGCCGGGCCGCCGCCGTCACCACGCTGACCGCGGCCGGACTTCTCGCCGCGGCCGGTGTCGCCTCCGCGCATGTCACCGTCCATCCCGGCAGCTACGCCAAGGGCGCCACCGACGGGGTCCTGACCTTCCGCGTCCCCAACGAGGAGGACAAGGCCTCGACCAACAAGGTGCAGGTCTTCCTGCCCACCGACCACCCCGTCCTCGGTGTGCTGGTCCAGCCGCAGAACGGGTGGACCGCGCAGGTCACGAACACCAAGCTGAAGAAGCCGATCAAGACCGACGACGGCACCATCACGGACGCCGTCTCCGAGATCACCTGGACCGGGGGCAAGGTCGCGCCCGGTCAGTACCAGGACTTCAACGTGGCCTTCGGGCAGCTGCCCGAGGACACGGACCAGCTGACCTTCAAGGCGCTCCAGACGTACTCCGACGGCAAGGTCGTGCGCTGGATCGAGCAGACCCCGAAGGGCGGGGAGGAGCCGGAGAACCCGGCCCCGGTGCTCAAGCTGACGGCCAAGGCCGCCGAGGACGACGGCGCCGCCCCGGCCGCCCCGTCGGCGGGTGCGAGCGACTCCGGCAGCTCCAAGTCGACCGCCTCGGCCGACGACTCGACCGCCCGCAACCTCGGTATCGCCGGTCTGGTCGTCGGTGTGCTGGGCCTGGCCGCGGCGGCGTTCGCCGTCTTCCGCGGCGCCGCGGGCTCCCGCGCCGAGTAGTCCGCAGGACCCACCCCGTGTGCCCGGCCGCGCCCCCGCGTGGGACCGGCCGGGCACCGACCGGACCGGTTCGACAGGGCCGCTGCGTCGCCGTGATCCGGATCACTGTCCGGCAATTGAGTGAGGGGTCCGGTGGATTTCCGTACCCACCCATGACGACGGAAGCCCGGATGCGAGGATGAGTCGCCATGACGGCAGGGTGGTGCGCTCGCACGGTGCGGGCCGCGGTGTTCGCGGCCGTCTGTGTGCTGCTGGCCGCCCTGGGCCACGTCCTGATGTCCGGCACCGACGTCCCCGCGTGGGCCCTGGCCGCGGGCGTGGCCACCACCGGTGCCGCGGGCTGGTGCCTCGCGGGACGTGAACGCGGACTCCCTCTGATCGTGACGGTCGTGGTCGCCGCCCAGGGCCTGCTGCACGAGGCGTTCTCCTACGCCCAGTCGGCCCGCCCCACGAGCGCCCCACCGAGCCACCCCATGCCCATGCCCATGCACATGCACATGGACATGAGCCCGATGAGCGGCATGAACGGGCTGGCCCAGACGAGCCACCCCATGAACGGCTCCCTGCCCTACCACCACCCCATGGACGGTGGCTCCTCGTTCGGCATGTTCGCCGCCCACCTTCTCGCCGCCCTGCTGTGCGGCCTGTGGCTGGCCCACGGTGAGAAGGCGGCCTTCCGGATCCTGCGGGCGGTGGCCGGATGGCTGGCCGCGCCCCTCCGGCCGCTCTTCGCCCTGCCCGTCACCCCGGACCGTCCGCGGGTCCGGCCTCGGCGCCGCCGCTCGGAGCGGGCGCCGCGTCTCCTCCTTCTCGTCCATGCGATCACGTCCCGGGGTCCGCCCGTGGGGACCGCTGTCATCTGAGGACAGCCGGTTACCCGGAGCTGCCCGTCGGCACTTCGGGCCATGGCCGTACGGCCGCACAGGCGTGAGAGCGCCGCGGCGCGCGCAGGCCGTCTTTCCCCTTCACCGGACCGCGTCCTTGCTGTGCGCCGGTCCGGACCACGGTCGACCCGAGAAGGACACCAGGTGAAGACCTCTGCCCTGCCCACCTCGCGTGTGAAAACCCGTACCACGGCGGCGCTCGACGAATCGATCACCGCATGGGCGCTGGCTGCCCGGGGCGGTGACACGGAGGCGGTCGAGCGGTTCGTGGCCGCCCTGCACCGGGACGTCCAGCGCTATGTCGCCCATCTCTGCGGCGATCCCCAGGCTGTGGACGACCTGGCACAGGACACGTTCCTCCGGGCGCTCGGCAGCCTGCACCGGTTCGAAGGCCGCTCCTCGGCACGGGCCTGGCTGCTGTCCATCGCCCGGCGCGCGGTGATCGACAGCTACCGTTACGCCGCCGCCCGGCCGCGCCTGTCGGACGCGGCGGACTGGCAGACGGCCGTGGAACTGGCCCAGCCGTGCGATCTGCCGGGCTTCGACGACGGTGTGGCACTGCTGGATCTGCTGGCCGCGCTGCCCGGCGACCGCCGGGAGGCGTTCATCCTCACCCAACTGCTCGGCCTGCCCTACGCGGAGGCCGCCGAGGTCAGCGGCTGCCCGATCGGCACGGTCCGCTCCCGCGTGGCCCGCGCCCGCGCAACCCTCCTGCACCTCCTGAACGCCGCGGACCACCCCACCGCCCTGGCAGCCTGACCCACCCAGGAGGGTGCCGTTCCCCCCGGCACCCTCCTGACCGCCCCGACGCCCCTGTCCCGACGGCCCCGCCTCCGGCCGTCACCGCCCCCGCCGGCCGAACACGGAGCAGACGTGCCCCCGCGCCGCCAGTACGGCCTGAGCCGCCCGGCGAACGGCCGTCAGGGGCAACGGTCGTCAGGGACCGGAGGCCGAGGACCGGGGACGAGGTCTCGGTCCGCCATCGCCGACCAGACCCGCCGAGCGAGGTCGTCGGCCGGGAGGCTGCCGTCCACGACCATGTCGCAGTCGTCGCGGAGGGGTTCGATGTGCCGGTCGTGGGCGTCGCGCCGGTGGTCGAGGTAGTTCCGTAGGAGGACGTCGAGCGGAAAGCCGTCCCGCAGGCACTTCCGCTGGATCTTCCGGGCCAGTCGGAGGTCGGCCGGGAGGTCGACGAAGACGTCGAAGCGGGTGCAGGGCGTCCGCGGAGTGACGTGCCGGGCGAAGAGCCCGTCGACGATGACGACGGGGACGCGCGCCAGGGCGGTGTCCGTGTCGTCGGACAGACGGGTGAGATCCTGCGACCGGGGGTCGCCGACGTCAAGCCGCAACTCCCCGGTGTCGTCCGGTGCCCACACCCCCTGCCCGGGGGTTGGGAAGTAGTAGTCGTCACCGTGGAGCACCTGTGCGGACATCTGGGGCGCGGCGGCCGCCAGCGCGGCCGCCAGTGTCGTCTTGCCCGCTCCCGCGCCGCCGGTCAGCGTCACCAGCATGTACGCGTCCTCCCCAGCACCCTCGTGAGTCCGCCCCGGCAGCGTACGCAGGCGCGGCCTCCGCTCGTCCCCACCTCTACTTCCGTGCGGCGCAGTCGTAGAGCCGGAAGCTGCCGTCGGTGTGGCGGCCGTAGGCGGTGGGGCGGATGCGGGTGCAGTGGGACTTGATCCAGGTGGTGGTCGCCGTGGTGGGGCGCTGGGTGGTGAGCAGGGCGTAGCGCACCTGGTGGGTGCTGACGAGGGTGCCGAACTGCTGGGCGGTGGGGAAGGGGGTGCTGCCGGTGAAGCCGCCCATGACGAGGACGGGCTCGGACTTGGCGCGCAGCAGGGGCTCGGCGGTGTAGGCGGCCTGGGTGGCGAGGAGGTACTTCTCGCCGTGGCGGCGCGCGGTGAGGTAGTTGAGCAGGTCGGTGTCGCGGGCGCTGGGGCGGTCGAGCCCGATCCTGCGCGGGGCGTGGTGCGCCTCGACGCTGTCGTGGTACGCGTTGCCGACCGGGCCGGTCAGCGGGGAGGTGTCGGCGCCCGCGTAGAGCGGGTCGAGGCTGGAGGCGGCCCATCCGGCCGGGACCACCAGGGTGGCCGCGATCCCGGCGGCGAGGGCGCCGTGGACCATGCGCAGGGAGGTGCGCGGACCGCGGGACCACAGGCCCACCACGCCCCACAGCGCGAGCAGTACGGCGATGGGCAGCATCCAGGAGACGAAGCGGGTCGGCCAGTCGAGCACCAGCGCCCAGGCCACCGTCAGCGCGATGGCCGCCGGAAGCGCCACGCGCCGTCGGCCGCCCTCCTCGTACTCCTCCCAGAAGAGCGTGAGGCCGCCGCCCGCCAGCGCGGCGAGCGCCGGGGCGATGACGGCCGTGTAGTAGGCGTGGTTGCCGTTGGAGGAGCTGAACACCAGGGCGTGTATCGCCAGCCAGCCGCCCCACAGCACAAATCCCGTGCGCAGCGGGTCGGTTCGCGGCTGCCCGGAGCGCCACATGATGCCGAGGACCGTGGCGAGCACGGCGAGCGGCAGGAACCAGGCGACCTGCGGGCCGACCGTGTGGTTGACCAGCATGTCCCAGCCGGTGTTGCCGGTGGTGCGGCTGGCGGCGGTGCCCGCGACGGCGCCGAACGCGCCGGAGTCGCTGCTGAAGCGGCTCAGGCCGTTGTAGCCGAAGACCAGGGCGAAGGGGTTGTTGTCGGTCGTTCCGTCGAGGTACGGGCGGTCGGCGACCGGTGTCACCCAGGCGATCAGCACCCAGAAGCAGGAGACCGCCAGCGCGACCGCCCCGCCCAGCAGAAGGCGCAGGGCGCGCCGCAACGGCGTTCCGGGGGCGGCCAGTTGGTACACGAGGGCGAAGACCGGGAGTACCAGCCACGCCTGGAGCATCTTCGCCTGGAAGGCGAGCCCGACCCAGACCCCGCAGAGGATCAGCGGCAGCAGCCGCTCGGTGCGCAGCGCCTTCTGGAGCGCCCCGGCGGCCGTCACCAGCAGCAGGGTGAGCGCGGTGTCGGGGATGGTGGCCCGGTTGAGGACCACGGTGACCGGGGTGAGGGTGAGCGCCAGTGCGGCGATCAGCGCGGCGAGCGGACCGGCCCAGGCGCGCACGATCCGGTGCAGCAGCCATACGGTGAGCACGCCCTCGACGACCTGCGGAAGGGCGGCCGCCCAGGTGTGCGGGCCGAAGAGCCAGACGGAGACGGCGTCGGGCCAGAAGGCGCCGGGCAGCTTGTCGATGCTGATGGAACCGCCGGTGTCGACCCCGCCGAACAGGAAGGCGCGCCAGCTTCCGGCCATCGACCGTATCGCCGCGCCGTAGAAGGGGTGGAGCGCGGCATTCCCGATGCCCCAGGAGTACAGCGCCGTGGCGGCGACGAGGACCGCGGCGAGCGCCGGGCGCTCCCAGCGCGGGGCGTCTTGCGGCGGGCCGGAGCGGCGGTTCGCCGCCCGGCTGCCTCGGTGCGCGCCGGTGGGCTGGGCGGCGGGGATGGCGGTCATGGCAGGGTGGTCCTCGGATCGGCAGGTCAGGCGGGGCGGCGGGGCACGGGCGGGTGGATCACAGGCGGCGGGCCGCCCGGAAGCCGCGGGCGTAGAAGTCGGTGCCGTCCAGGAGCGAGCGGCCCGACAGGTCGCCCAGCGTGGGGCCGTTGGCGGCGGAGCGGCTGGAGTAGAAGCGGTGCCGGCCCTGGTCGTCGATGCCCATGTACATGCCGCAGTGGTCGATGAAGTTGGGCCGGTCCTTGATGATGGCGAAGAAGACCAGATCACCGGGTTGCAGCACGCCCAGGTCGGTGGGCTGCTGGTTGGTGTGGGGGATCACCAGGCGGCCGGGCCCGTAGGCGGCGATGGCGAAGGCGCGGCGCGGCAGGCCGGTGCCCTGGGCGTTGGTGTTGTGCAGCGGGATGCCCATGCGGTAGCCCCACACCAGGCGCTGGAAGCCGGAGCAGTCGACGCAGCCGTACCGGTCCTGCTCCGGCTGTACGCGGCCGTCCGGGAAGGCCCAGGGGATGCCCAGGTAGTCGTAGAAGTCGGACTGTTCGTCGTGGTAGGCGAAGTCCAGCGGATTGTTCACCTTGGAGTTGCGCGGGCCGAAGTGCGCGGTGCCCGCATAGCGCACTCCGGAGGAGTTCTGCTTGTCGGGCGCCCCGGCGCTGCTGTACTGGAAGGCCACCGCGAAGACGTCCGGGCTGGTGTCGCCGAGCGTCTTGCCGAACCAGCCCTTGAACCAGGAGGACTTCTCCATGCCCTGCTGCCACTCGTGCGGCAGCACCCGCACCCAGGCCTCCGTGGTCACTCTGGCCTCGGTGGTCCGCGGTTCGCTGAAGGTGCGGCTGGGCCCGGCGAAGACGGCCGTACGGGCGCCGTCGGTGAAGGTGGCGAGCGTGCCGCCGTCGGCGGAGCGGACCACGGTGCGGTCGGGGGAGGCGAGCCGTTCGTAGCTGAGGTTCCCGGTGGGCCGGGCGCCCGGGCCGCTGCCCGTGCCGCCGGCGGCCGTACCGCCGTGGTCGCCGCCGCCGTGTCCGCTCCGGTTCCAGGCGTAGCCGCCCGCCGCCCCGGCGGCCGCCACGCCCGCGATCGTCCCGAGCACGGCCCGACGGGTCGGGCGGCTGCTTTTGCCGGGGTGGTCGGAGTGCATGGCCGTTCCTCCTGGGATACGGGGTGTCAAGGGCGGGGGGGACAGGTCAGCCGGTGGGCAGGACGCCGATCAGCAGACCGGAGACCAGCACCACATACGTGGCCAGCGTCACCGCCGTGGTCGAGATGACCGTGGCCGCCAGGGGCTGACGGACCATCTGGTAGGAGACCAGGCCCGGGACGATGAAGCCAAGGGTTTGTGATGTGTACAGCAGCGGGAACTCGTGGCTGAGGGCGAGCATCACGGTGGTCTGCATCAGCACCGCGCACAGCACCACGGCGGCGAACAGCCGCTTGCCGTAGAGGATCACGGTGCGCTGGAGCAGCTTCGTCATGAAGTAGGTGAGCGCCGCCACACCGACCATCAGGCCGGCCATCTGCACGTCGGTGACGAGGGTGAGGGCGATCCAGCCCGGGGTGATCATGCCCCCGGGGGAGAGATTGGTGGTCAGATAGCAGACGAGCGAGAAGACCAGCCCGAGGGCGATCCCGAGCGCGGCGGTCTGTGCGGTGAGGTGGGCGGGGATCACGGGTTCCTCGTGGACTGGGACGGATCGTAGGCGTGGTGCAGGTCGCCCTCGGCGCTCGCGCCGTCGGGCGCGCCGTGGCGGACGGCGAAGCGGCGGGCGAGTTCGCGCTGCTCGGGGATGTGGAATCCGAACGCCGGTGTCTCCAGGGGGGCCACCCAGGTGTACGGCTCCGGCTCGGGCGGCCGGGCCACCGCGACCTGCGGCCGGAACACCGCGATCTGCATGGTCTCCTGGTCCAGGCCGTCACCGGCGGGCACCGCGTCGAGCGGGTCCTCGGACTCGTCGAGCGGCAGCTCGGCGAGGCATTCCAGGAACAGTTCGCCCTGGCCGTGGATGTTGCCGATCGCCACCAGCGAGGAGGTCGGGCCGAGTTCGGCGAGCATCGCCGCGGTCAGCTCCTCGGGGTCGCGCTTGTCGCCGCCGAGGTCCACCACCCGCCCGGTGAAGCTCTCCGGGATCGCGTCGCGGGCGCTCTTGGTCGGGTGGCCGATCAGGAAGACCGTCTCGGCGGCGAGGTCGGGGACGATCCCGCCCATCTGGCCGTTGCGCTCCACCCGGTCCGGGCGGCAGTTGATGACCACGTTGAGCGGCCGCCGGATCGCGCCCAGGTCCTCCAGCTGCTGCACGTTCATCAGCGTCGACTCGGGGTCGTTGGCCGCGAAGACGTTGGCGAAGCGCAGCCGCTTGCCGTCGGGGGTGACATAGCGCTCCACCGACAGCACGCCCGGGTCCGGCGGGGCGTCCCACATGCCCTGCATCGCGGTGTGCCGCTCCACGCCGAGCAGTTCGGCGACGGCGAGCGCGATGGCCACGTTCTCCTTGAAGGTGAACCAGCTGAAGCCGCGCAGTTCGGCGTCGGTCACCGTCTCCGGATCGACCGCGATCAGACGGCAGTTCCGCTTGTCGGCCTCCTCCTGGAGGATGTGCAGCCGGTCCTTCTCCGCCGTCACGCACACCCCGCCCACCGGCATGGACCGGGAGAGCGAGCGGGCGACGTCGTCCAGGGTGGGGCCCATCTCCTCGAGGTGGTCCTCGCGGACGTTGCACAGCACGCCGATGGTGGAGCGGATCAGCTTCTCCTGGTTGGTCTCCTGGAGCGCGGGCATCACCGCCATGCACTCGATCACCAGCGCATCCGGCCGGTAGGTCGCCGCCCGCCGTACGATGCCGATCTGCTCGACGATGTTGGACAGCCCGAACTTGCGGTACACCGGCTCCTCGGTGGCGTCCGGGTGGATGAACCGGGCCGCGGTGCCGGTGGTCTTGGCCACCGTGACCAGACCGCCGCCGCGCAGGGCTCCCGCGCACAGCCGGGTGATCGAACTCTTGCCGCGGATGCCGTTGACCAGCACCCGCGTCGGTATCTGCTCCAGCGAGGCGAAGTGCCGTTTCTGCTCGACGATTCCGGCGATCCACAGCCCGGTGCAGCACAGCAGGACGATGACATAGAGGAAGAGCACGTGAATTCGTCCTTCTACCGCTGGAGGGTGGTCTCGCGCGGGGACCGGGAGGGCCCGGCCTGGCCGGATCTGGTCGCCCGCCCGCGGTCCGCCAGGGCCTGGCGGACCAGCTCCAGGCTGCGGGTCACCGAGCCGACCTCGTCGTGGTTGACCGGGTGCAGCACGGTACGGCGGTCGCCGCCGGCCAGCCGCTCGGAGAGCAGGGCGACCGCGCGCAGCGTCCGGATCACCACGACGTGCAGCCAGCCCAGGCAGGCGACGCCCAGCGCGAGGCCGAGGATGCCCGCGAGCATGGTGCGCTGCTCGGCCTGCATCGCCGGGAGCTGGAGGGCCGCCGCGGGCTCCGCGGTCACCACGCGCCAGCCGAGACCTGCCGTCGGGCCGGTCTGCGCCAGGGGCGCGGCGGCGTCGATCGACGGGCCGGAGGAGGAGGCGAGCACGGCCGAGGTCGCGGTGCCCACCGTGCCCGGGGCGCCCTGGGTGGCGTGGGCAAGACGGGTCAGACCGGAGTCGGGCAGCGACTGGAAGGCGCGGTAGCCCACGCTCGCCGCCAGCACCTTGTTGCGGCTGTCGGTCACCCAGACACTGCCCAACTGGGGCCTGGCCAGGGTGGAGTTCAGCGCGTTCACATCGATCTCGCCGAACAGGACCACCCCGTCCGCCGGGGCCTTGCCCTTGACGGTGCGGACCTGGGAGTAGGCGGCGATCGCCGGGATACGGCCCGAGGTGTTGACGGTGGTGATACCGCCGCCGCCGGGCACATGGACGAGGGTGCGCAGCGGTGCGTCGCCCACCCGCATCGTGATGGCGCCCGAGCTGTCCAGGAGGTACAGCGAGCGGTACTGCTTGTGGTCGTCGAGGGTGTGCCGCAGCAGCTCCCGCTGTGCGTCCTTGTCCCTGCCGGGCAGACCCGCGGCCGCCTCGCTGAGGTCGGCGTAGGACTGGTCGAGGGACTGCCGGATGCGGTTGCTCGCTATCTCGGTGCGCGTCTGCTGTGCGGCGACGACCGACGGCTCGACCGCGGTCCGGGTGTCCGCCCGGTTCAGCACGAAGATCATCGGCACCGCCCAGCAGGCCACCACCAGGACGCAGGCCACGGCCAGTGCCCGGTAGCCCGGTGCGCGCCGCGCCGGGAACTCCTCCGGGCCGCTCTCGCCCAGCAGCTGGCGGCGCAGGGACTCCAGCGCCCGTCCGGTGCGGGCCAGTTCGCCGAAGCCGTGCACCGGGACCGGACGGGACAGGTCCGCGTAGGCGGCCGGTCCGTCCTCGGCGGCGCCCCGGGCCAGCCGCCCGGCGGACAGATAGAGCCGCAGCAGCGGCCGCTGCACCAGGAGGTTCAGTGCCAGCCCGAGCAGCAGCGCGAGCGCGGCCAGGGCGCCCGCGGCCTCCAGTGCGAAGCGCGAGTAGTCGACGGCGGTGGTGCTGACGGGCACCGCGCGGGAGGTGAGCACCACCAGACCGAGGTCGGCGGTGTCCCCCGAGCCGTTCGACGAGGCGACCTGGGCCCAGCCCGCCACCGTGCGGGCGCTGCCCGTGGCCGGGCCCAGCAGGCTGCCCGAGGCGTCGCTGTCGTGCCCCGAGCCGTTCGCCGAGTGGGCCGCCGCCGTGGTCAGACCGCTGTCCGCGGTGGCCGGTGCCGCGCCGCGGGCGGTGGTGGCGAGCGCCGCGCCGTTCGCGTCCAGCACTTCGGCGGTGCGTCCGTCGCCGTAGGCGGTGAGGCCGGGGAGCGCCTCGGAGACCACCAGCAGCCACTGCCGCTCGGCGTGGCCGGCCTGGTTCTGGTCCTGGTTGGCGTCCTCCTGCTGCGGCGGCAGGGCGACCCTGGCGAAGTACAGCAGCTGCCGGGTGGTGCCCGAGGTCACCAGCCGGGGCGGGACGGGCCCCCGGTCGTCCGCGGTCCCGGTGACGTCCACCCCGGCCAGGGGCACGGGCTTGCCGCCGGACGCCAGCATCTTGCCGGTGTGCGGGTCGAGCAGCGCACTGGTGAGGATCCCCTTGCGGGCGGAGGTCAGCGCTTTGAGGGCGGCCGCGGGGGTGGTGGTGGCCGTCGCCGGGTAGGCGTTGGCCGTACGGCGTACGGTGCTCGCCTCGGCGTCGATCGAGGTGCGCAGCGACAGCGCGGTGTCCGCGGCGATCTGCTGCTCCCCGTCCAGCGCCGCCTGCGGCGTGCTGGAGGCGTGGATGCTGCCGAGGCCGATCACCGTCAGGACGGCGACCACCAGCAGCAGGACGACGAGCGAGGCGATTGGCGGGCGCACCCCGCCAAGCATGGGCATATCGGCGCGGCGGCGGTTGCGGTGTCGGCGCGACGCCCGGGGTGCGGAGGGCAGGAGAGTGAATCCTTCCACGACTGGCGCCGAGCGCCCAGATATTCGACAGACCGAACACTCTAGCTTTTTACGATCACATAATCATCACACTTACGTTCCCATGTCGTATGTCCGGGCAAGAACCTGAACTCGGTGTCCGGGACGGGAACCTGAGCGGAACAACCGGCGACACCCGGCGTCCTCGCAGGTCCGCCCCGGCATGCCGAAGAGCGGACCTGTGAACAGGACCCGCTCTTCGGGTGTCCGGCGAGCCCTCCGCCGAACCGTCCGTCGGAACCTCCGTCGGAGGCTCCGTCCCGCCGTCCGGTCAGCGGACGAACGAGATCTCCGGATACGACTTGCTGGGCCCGTCGAGCAGGCTGGTCTGCTTGTGGAGCAGCTCCTTGTCGAAGAACGCGGCGAGGTAGGCGCGCTGGACCGCGACCGCGCGGGCCGGGTCGATCGTGCCGAACTGCTGCTGGAGCTGGTACTGCGAGAGCCCGAGCAGACCCGCCTCCTGCGGCACCATCCACTCGTTGTCGCTGAACGACAGGTGCGCCGCGCCGTGGAGCTGCACGTCGACCCGGTAACCCTTCAGATGCGACCACAGCGTCCGCCACGAGCTGTCGTTGTTGCGGTTGTGGGTGCCGGAGCTGAACAGCATGAAGGGCCGGTTCAGGTCCTTGCTGGGCGCCGTGCCGAAGAACTGGCCGTCCAGGTTGGCGCCCGCCTTGATCCGGGAGTCGAGCTGCATGGCGGTGTCGACCGCCGCGCCGCCCAGCGACCAGCCGAACATCCCGATCCGGGACATGTCCACGGATTTCGTCAGCCCGGAGGGGAGGGTGGCATGGCCCGCGTCCGGGTTGCCGCCCTTGCTCAGGGTGTCGAGCTGGTTGATGACGTACTTGATGTCGGCCGCGCGCACCTTGAGGGTGTCGGAGGAGTGCGTGCCCGCCGGCATCAGGTTGCCCTCGACCCGGTTGCCGGGGAACTGCACCTCGTTGGCGTCGTGGGTGTGGTCCACGGTGACGACGAGGTAGCCGCGGCTGGCGAGGTCCTGGGCGAAGCCGGTGCCCATCGCACGGTCCGAGTGCAGCCCGGTCGAGTACAGCAGCACGGGCAGCTTGCCGAGCTTGGTGTTCACCGGGGCGAGGACATGGCCCGCGGTGGTCGGCAGGGTCACCTGCTGCGGTGACAGCCCGCGCGTGGCGAGGAAGCGGGCGCCGGAGAGCGACGGCATCCACGGCGCCTGGTAGTGCCCGGAGGTGGAGGTGGCCGGGTACCAGAGCGACACCATCAGCTCGCGGGACTTGCTGCCCGGCACATACGGGTCCGGACGGGACTTGTCGACGAGGTGCAGTCCGACCATGCCCACGCTGTACGGGCCGGTCGGCGCGGGCATCTTGAGCTGGAGACCGGAGGCGGCGGTGCGGGGGGAGGCGGCGAGGGCCTCGGGGTGCACGGCCTTGCGGTGCAGCGGTGCCTCGTCGTTCTCGGGCGCCCAGGACGTGTTCGGGTCGGCCTGCTCGGGCAGGTCGGGAGAGGACCCGGTGGCCACGGGCTTGGCGGACGACTTTCCGGCGGCCAGTGCCGGTGTGATACCCGCCCCCAGGGTGACGGCCAGCGCACCCGCCGTGCCGACCGCTCTGGCGATGGCTCTGCGACGGTGGCTCGGGCGGCGGTGTTTCATGGAACCCCCTTGTGCTCAGCGATCCCCGAACGGGCAATCGACTGCCGCACACCGTACCGCCACCGCAGGGGTGAACT
Organism: Streptomyces sp. NPDC052040; assembly: GCF_044548405.1. Classification (NCBI taxonomy): domain Bacteria; kingdom Bacillati; phylum Actinomycetota; class Actinomycetes; order Kitasatosporales; family Streptomycetaceae; genus Streptomyces; species Streptomyces sp. NPDC052040. The sequence goes on from NZ_JBIUBV010000012.1 coordinate 94,683, forward strand.
CGCGCCCCCTTCCCTTCTGGTGGGAAGCCTTTGAGTCCGCTGTGGGACGCCCCTCGGAACCGGTCGCTCCGGCAGAAGTCTGTCCATCGGTTCGGCCGCGCGTCAACGGCGCGGGCGGCTCCGGAGGCCGTAGGGCCTGTCTGACCATTCCCGTCTGCGGGCGACGACGCGAACGGTCAGACGGGCCCTGGCGCGCTGACCGATTGTTTCCGCAAGCCCACGACGCGGCGATACAGTCCGGACAGTCCGGCCGGTGGCGGATCCGGTAGCTGGGGAGGGGCCGACTTGCTGGAGATCGTGGCACTCAGTGCGCTCACCGCCTTCCTCACATCGGTGGGCAACGGCGCGGCCGGAGAGATGGGCAAGCAGCTGCTGGTGTCCACGGGCGCGCTGGCGAGAAGGGCGACGGGACGGGACACCCCGCTGCCCGCGGCCCGCGAGGACTGGGAGTCGCTCGCCGGTCATGTGCACGCCCGCCTGGCCGACGACCCCCGGCAGGCGGCGGAGTGGGCACTGCTCCTGCGGAGCTTCCCGCAGCACGCCCCGGCACTGTTGTCCGGGAGCGGACTCCCGCCCGCCACCCGGCACTTCACCGACCGCAAGGACGTCGTCCGGCAGCTCAGGCGGGAGGCGACCCGCCCCGCCGGAGGCCGCCCCCGAGTCGCGCTGCTGTACGGACCGCCGGGGATCGGCACCACCGCCGTCGCCCTTCGTCTGGGTGCCGTCACCCACGACCGCTTCCCCGACGGACAGTTCTATGTGGACCTTCGGGACGGTTCCGGAGAGAACGGACCGGCTCCGGCGGCCGTGCTGCTGCGCCTGCTGTGCCGGATGGGGGTCGAGCCCGACCGGATCCCGCCCACCGAGGCCGGGCGGGAACAGCTCTACCGGCGGCTCACGGCGGGCCGCCGGGCCATGGTGGTGATCGACCACGCGTCCTCCCTCGCCCAGGTCCGCGGACTCGTTCCGTCGACCCCCGAGGTCTTTCTGCTGGTCATCGTGTCCGGCTCGCCCTTCGCGCTCGAGGCGGAGCCCGTACCGGTGGACCGGCTGAGCGACCGGGACGCGCTGAAGCTGATGGGCAGGATCGCCGGACGGGAGCGGATCGCGCGGGCCAGGCCGTGGATGCCGGACCTCCTGGCCCACTGCGCGGGAAACGCCTTCGCGCTGCGGACAACGGCGTTGAGCCTGCTCGACGGAGACCCGGAGTCGGCGCCCCCCGCCCCGGTGACCGGGGAGCCGGGAAGCGACCCGGTGCGCGCCGCGGTACAGGCGGGCTGCCTGCGGATCCGGCCGGAGACCGCCCGGCTCTGCCGGTTGACGGCCCTGGGCGACTGGCCGTCCGTCACGGCCCACCTCGCCACGGCCTCGGCGGGCATCACCGCGGAAGAGGCCGCTCCGCTGCTGGCCGAGGCGGCGGACGCACACCTGCTCGAAGCCCTGCCCGACGACCGCTACCGGTTCCGGCCCGAGGTGCGCCGCTGTCTGGCGCACACGGCGGGACCGGAGCACGGCATCCCCGAGTGCTCCGCCGCGGTCGCCCGGGCCCTCGAAGCCCTGCTGCACCGGGCGCTGCACGCGGCCCACGCGGCACTGCCCCAGAGCTGGCGCACCGAGCCCGCGCCCCCGCACGGGGAGCCGTACCGCGACGAGGCGGCGGGCGTGGACGCGCTGGCGGCGGAGGTCGGCAACCTCGTCCGCGCGGTGTCCGTCGCCCGGGAGTACCAGCACCTCACCACCGCGCTCCGCCTGGGACGTGCCCTGTGGCCCCTCCAGCTCAAGGCGGGCCACTGGGACGACGTGCTCCCGGCGCTCCGGGTCGCGGCCCGCTGCGCCGACGAACACCGGCCGGGATCGCGGATCGCGGGCGCGCTGCACTTCCAACTCGCCCACTGCCTGGGCGAACTGGGCCGGTGGGAGGAGGCCGACCGGGAGGCGGAGGCCGCCGCCCGGGCCGAGCGCGAGGCCGGGCACCTCCGCGGCGAGGCGTCCTCCGTGGAGTTGCAGGGCCTGCTGAACCTCTACCGCTGGCGTTACGAGGCGGCACATGAGCGGTTTGTCGCGGCAGAGGCCGTCTACGGCAGGATCGCCCCCGGCCAGGAGGGCGCGGAGGACCTGCCGCGCGCCTACGCCCTGTCCCGGCGCCACCGGGGCCGGGCCCTGCGCGGCCTGGGACGGCTCGACGAGTCACGCGGCCTGCTCACGGCCGTGGTGGAGTTCTTCGAGGAGCGGGGGGAGGCGTACAACCAGGCCCGCGCCCTCACGGACCTCGCCGAGACCCTGCACGACGCGGGCGGGAACACCGAGGCACTGGCGAAGATCGAGCAGGCCGAACGCCTCCTCCCGCCGGGCGCGGCCCCGCACCTGGGGTACCTGGCCGCCCTACGGCTGCGCTGCGAGGTCGCCGGATAGGGCCTCTCGTGTGGATCAGGCCGGGCTCGCGGGCCCTGGTGCCGCGCCTCGCGGCGTTGTCGTCGGTTGCCATGGCTCCGCCATGACGCCCTCCTCCGCCTTGCGATGCACGGTGCCAGACCCCGCTCCCTGATCCGGCCCGATCCCAACGAAAGACCCTAGCCCGCGGGCTCCACGGCCACCGGGTGCGCTCGGCCCGCCGCGTGCACCCGGAGGGTGATGCCGCCCGCAGGGACCCTCCCGCCCGCGGCGTACCAGGCGGCCAGCGCGGACGCGTAGGCCGCCGGGTCGGCGTCCGCGTCCGGCCCGGCCGCCGCCAGCCGGAACACCCCGTGGCCGCGGACCCGGACGGTGCAGGTGTGCGGGCCCGTCACATACGCGGCGGCCGGGCAGTGCGGATGGCGGCGCAGCACCTCGCCGGTCCACGCGTCCGCGCCACCGAGCCGGGGATCGTCCGGCTGGCCCTCACGCGTGATCACATCGGCGGACTCCAGGCTGTCGGGGTCGAGGCCGTCCTCGTGGACGGCGAGGTGCACATACCCGTCGGTCCGGTGCGGGCGTCCGGTGGAGCGTTCGACTGCGACGTCCGTCCCGCGCACCCGAGTCCACACATGCAGGGGAGCCGTGCGCCGCGGCGGGTCGTACGGCGGCAGCGGCAGCGGTTCCAGGAGCGCGGGCGCCTCGGGCTCCGGGAGGTCCATCAACGCGTAGAAGTGCCGCCGCAGCAGGGCCGCCGAGGCGCCCGGGGCGGAGGTGGTGGACTCGGCCGGTCCGGCGAGCGGCCGGTGCCCGGCCAGCACCTTGTCGATCTGCTCCCGCAGAAGGCCGTGCGGATCGAGGCGTGGCGCGTCCCGCACGAAGGACGCGAGCGGTGCCTCGGGATCGAGCCGGTCCTGCGAGGCCGCCGCCAGCAGGACGGGGAGGCCCAGGGCCGCGGCGTAGTAGGAGACGGCGCCGAAGTCCCCCAGGACCACGTCCGCGGCGAGGAGGGCCTGCCGCCAGGCGTGCACGGGGTCGATCAGGGTGAGTCCGCTGCGGCGCGCCCGGTCCAGCCAGGCCCGGATCTGGCCCGGGCCGTGCCCGAACCAGATGTTCGGGTGCAGGATCGCGGCCAGCCGGTAGTCGTCGGCGGGCAACTCGGCCGTGAGGCGCGGGAGCAGACTCGGCAGGACGTCCGCCCCGCCGCCGTTCCCGAAGAAACCCTCGGGGTTCCAGGTGGAGTTGAGGACGACGAGCCGCTGTCCGGGGCGTACACCCAGCGCCCGCCGGAACCGCTCGCGGTACGGGCGGCCCGCGAGCATGCGGTCGAAGCAGGGGTCCCCGGCGAGGACCGCCGACCGCGCGGCCTCCGGGCACACGCGGCGCAACCGCTCCAACTGCTCGGGATGGGACAGGACAAGACCGTCCACGAACGGCTTGCCCTCGACGAGCAGCCACTCCCGTGACAGACCGAACGTCGCCTCCCGGTTCCCCGCTCCCGGCGCCGCCAGCTTCTTGGTGTAACCGACACCGTGCGACAGAACGCTCAATTTCCCTTTAAGGGCGTGCATGTGACCCCCGAAGCTGGCCGAGACCGCCAGATCGACCGGCGTCGACCGAACCTGCTCCCACGGCAGTACGGGAAGCTCCAGCTCGGCGAACAACTCATGGAGCCCGGCCCGGAACGCGGAGGACCCGGTGGAGGTCACGAGCAGCTGTACCCGGAAGTCGTCGTGGAACAGGGGCAGTACGTCCAGCAGCCGCCCGGCGGAGGTGACGTTGTGCGCCACCAGCAGCACCTTGCGACAGGTCGACCGGCTGGCCCACAGATGCGAGCCCTCACCGACCGGCACCCGCACCGCCGAGGGATCAACCACCCCCACCCGCCCCCTCCCGCACAGCATTCCCCCTACGGCGAATCACCCTAACCGTGCGCCTGCGGCCGCCCGCCCTCCGGCCACGGGGACGGGCGCGATCCACAAAGACCGGCTCACCACCGCGACTTGTGAAGATCAAATGCAGTACGGCCCGAAGTGTCGGCCGACATTCCGGGAACGGGCCGTCCGCCGCCGAGCCCGCTGCCGCACCCGATCGAGAAGCGGCAACGACTCGGTCAATTCCGTTCATTGCCAAGTAACTTGGCGAGGATGGCGCCTCAAGCTGCCCCCTGAGCCCCACAGGCAACTCATATGTTCCGAATCGATAACAGGGCTTCCGCGCGGCAAGGTCTTGTTGAATTCTTAAGGTCCACAAATGAGGGGGAATTGTGAAGATCATTATGTGGGTCTGGTGTGCGTCCGGCGGGCAGGGGGCCTGGACCGGCCGTTGAGTCCGCGGTGACTCATGAGGGAGCGCCCGCCCGGCCCGACGGGGGTTCGGCGCCGCAGCTCCCGCACCGCAGTCCATGCAGTACCCGACGCCGCGGCTGCCTGCTTCAGGAACAGGCAGCCGCACTTCAGGGGCGCCGTTTCCCGGTCCGTACACGCCTGCGGGCCGGTTCGAGAGGAATCCACCATGCGCGTTTGCGTGCTAGGGCAGGGCTATGTCGGCCTGCCCCTGGCCCTGAGGGCCGCCGAGGCCGGACACACCGTGACCGGCTACGAGCCCGACCGGGGGCGCTGCGACCTTCGACCACCCCCGGGTCTTCTGGCACCGGCAGGAGAACAAGGGGAAGCGCGGGGCCCAGGTCACCGTCCTCCGCCACCTCCAGGAGCAGGGCAGGCACTTCGACTTCGTCCTCACCATCGACTCGGACGGCGAGCCCTTCCCGGACGCTCTGGAGCAGCAGCTCCGGGCCATGAGCAACCCGCGCATCCAGGCCACCACCGGCATGATCTACATCCGCAACTTCGAGGAGACCTGGGTCTCCCGCGCCGCGGACATCGACATCGGCACCTCCTGCGTGATGATGCGGTCCTCGCGCTCCATGCTCGGAGCGCTGGAGACCACGTCGGGTGCCCTGGCCCTCTACCGGGCCGAGCTGCTCTACGACCACCTGGACGCCTACGAGGTGGAGTGCGGGACGGGAGACGACCGCTGGCTCGCGCTGCGGGCCCTGATGCGCGGTGAGGTCGTGGCCGTCAACGAGGCGGGCGTCGTCACCGACATGCCGACCACGCTGAAGAAGACCTACCGCCAGCGCCTGCGCTGGGCCCGGTCCTGGTGGTGGATGCTGCCGTTCGTGTACGCGCGGCTGTCCCTGAAGCAGCTCATCTCGCCGACCTTCGGCCTGCTCCAGCTCGTCATCACCCCGGTGATGCTGGCCTGGACGCTCGTGATGACGGCGATGACCCTCGGCGGCCGATACCACAACCCCGGCGTGGCCCTGGTGTATCTCGCGGTGTACATCGTGGTCCGGTACGGCCAGTCGGGCCTGTATGTGCTCATGCGGCCCGACATGACCACACGCCAGCGCTGGCACTCGTGGCTCGTCGGAACCCCGGCGTCCGTGTTCATGAACATCGTGCTGCTGTGCCCCACCCGGTACTGGGCCCTGTTCAAACTCCGCGACAACGCCTGGCAGTCACGGGGCCTGACGGCCAGGACGGCCCTGCCGAAGGGGCCCCACGGGGCGGAGCCCACGGAGCTGCTGAACGCCTGATGGCCATGGGCCCGCCGGAGGGCCCATGGGTCCGCCCGGGTCACCCTGGTCGGTCAGCCGGCCCGTCCGGGCGTCGGGAGAAGACCGTGTCGCCGGCCATCGCCACGATCGCGTCCTTGACGAACAGCACGTGCGGTGAGTAGTTCTGCGCCTCGACCCCGGGGTCGTCCAGTGCGGAGGTACGCCAGGCCTCCGCTCCGGTGCGGCTGTCCAGTGCCAGCAGACGCCCGAAGCGGTTGGCGAAGTAGACCCGCCTGTACGTCGCCGACACCGCGGGCTCGGACAGGCTCTCCACGTCCGTCACCTTCTGCCAGAGCTCCCGGCCGCTGTCCGCCGACACCGTGGTGACCAGCCCGTCCGACCGGACGAAGTAGACGACACCGCCCACCAGGGTGGGCGCGCCGGTCAGCGGGCGCGCCAGCGGTATCCGGGTGACCTGCCCGGTTTCCGGGGCCACCCGCAGCAGTGCGTTGTACGGCCGTTCGTACGCGCCGTCGTACACCTCCTTCGCGGTCTGGGGGGCGAGGAACAGGGGCTGTCCGCCGACAGCGCCGAGCGCCATCGCCTTCTCGGGCAGTGTGGCGGTCTCGGTCAGGCTGCCGGGGCCGAGCTTCATCAGCTCGACCGGTGCCTGGCCGGGCTCGTTGCCCTTCGAGCACAGGGCGTAGGGCGCGCCGCCCAGCGCCGACGGAGTGCAGTACTCGTCCAGCGAGGGCGCCCGCCACAACTCCTTGCCCGACGGCCCGTAGGCCACGAAGGAGGAGTCGCTGGAGGAGAGGGTCAGCAACCCGCCGTCGTACAGCATCGCCTCCTCGGACTTGCTGATGTCGCGCTGCCACCGCCGGTGCCCGGTGGCGGCGTCGAGGGCCACCACGCGCCGGATGCTGTCGTCCGGGTCCTCGTACATGTAGACCAGTCCGCCGCGGACGCCGATCGGCGGCGCCCCCTGAGGGCGGGTGCCGGTCCGCCACACGGTGCGGCCGGAGGCGGCGTCGACCCTGGCGACCGTGAAGCCCGAACCGCCGCAGAACAGGGCGGTTCCCTCCGGTACGCATCCGGGGCTGTCGTAGTCGAGGGGAACACCCTTGGTGTCGTACCGCAGATGCCTCTGCCACGGCCGCCAGCCCGCGGGCAGCGCCGCGGCACGAGCGGTGGCCCTGGCGGCGGTGCCGGAGGCGGTGGTGGTGGCCGGACCGGACACGAAGACACCCAGCCCGACCGCCAGCCCCGCGACGGCCAGCACCGCACCGAGGCCGATGAGCAGCCGCCGGGTCCGGCGTCGCGTGCCGGTGCCGGACCCCGCGCCGGTGGCGGTCCCCGCGCCGGTGCCGGTCGCGGAGCCCCGGGAGGTGGTGGCCGCGCCCGGAGGAACGGGGAGGACCCAGGGATGCGCGGACTGGGTCCTCGGGGACCCCGTGGTGTCGGATTCCGGCAGCGCCCGCAGCATGCGGTGCACCTCCGCCAGTTCCGGCCGCGCCGCCGGGTCCTTGTCCAGGCAGCCTTCGACAATCTCCAGGAGGGCTTCGGGCACCCCGTCGAGGTCCGGCGTCCCGAACACCACCTGATAGCCGGTGATATACGGGCTGTCGGCGTCGAACGGTCCCATCCCGACGGCCGCGAACACCAGCAGCGACCCCAGCGAGAACACGTCCGAGGCCGGGGTGACATCGCGGGGAGAGGCCAGCTGTTCCGGCGACATGAAGGGCGGAGTGCCGATCATCTGGCCGGTCGTGGTGAGGCGCTGGTTGCCGGAGGCGCGCGATATGCCGAAGTCGATGACGCGCGGTCCGTCCTCGGTCATCAGGACGTTGCCCGGTTTGAGATCCCGGTGCACCACACCGGCCCGGTGGGTGTCGCGCAGCGCCTCGGCGAGCCCGAGCCCCAGCGCACGCAGCTCCCGCATGCTCAACGGGCCGTCCCGGCGGACGACTTCGGCAAGGCTGAGCCCCGGTACGTAGAGGGTCGCCATCCACGGCCGCTCGGCGTCCGGGTCTGCGTCCACCACCGGCGCGGTGAAGGCACCGCTCACTCTGCGCGCCGCCGCGATCTCCTGCCGGAAGCGCGTCCGGAACTCCTCTTCCTGGGCGTACGCCTCATGTACGAGCTTGACCGCGACCTCTCGTCCCGAAGCGGAGACTCCCAGATAGACGACACCCATGCCGCCCGTCCCGAGCCGGCCGAGGAGGGTGTACCCGCCTATGGACTCCGGGTCCCCGGTGCTCAGGGGCGTCATCGCCGATCACCCTTCCCAGCGCCTGCCTGCCTCACGGGATTCAGGGTAGGGCCTGCCGCTCCGTAGACGGAGCCGCTCGGTTCGTGCCTCGCCGTCCGGTGCCCGTGCCGCCGCGGCCGACGCTCCCACCGACCGCCTCCACCGTCCTCCCTCCCCCCGGCCGCTCCCCCGCCGCCCCGCCCGGTGTCCCATCCGCCATTCCAGAAGGACCGCGTTTTCCCAGCTCAGAGTAGGTGTGAGCGTTCCAGCATCCCGGAACTCCCCCGGGGAATGGCGGATGGGACGCGGGGAGCCACAGGCTTGGGTCATCCGAACACGGCGCCCCACCGGGCACGGCGATCGGATCGCTCAACTCCCCTTACATGTCAAAGAAAGCAGCCCACTCATGCGTATCGCTCCTCGTCTCGCCTCCCGTGCAGCCGCCTCCTCCATGGTGGTCGCCGCCTCCCTCGCGATCGTCGGTCTCCAGGCCACCGTGCAGACCGCCTCCGCCGCCACCACGAAGGCGCCCTCGGTCGCCACCTGCACCACGGCGAACACCGACCTGACCGTCACCGAGGTGTCCCGCCCGATCAACCACCTGCTGCTCAAGGCCACCAACACCGGCACCAAGCCCTGCTACGCCTACATCGCCCCCTACCTGAGGGCGGGTGCCGACGCCCAGGCCCCGCTGGCGTGGGCCGAGGAGACCACGCCGCAGGCCGTGGTGACGCTGGCGCCCGGCCAGTCCGCGTACGCGGGCATCACGACCTCCACCCCCGAAGGCGAGGGCGGCGCCACGGAGAAGACCCTGGGCGTGCTCTTCGCCGACCGGGACGGCAACGCGACCACCGCGGAGAAGACCCTGAAGCTGCCGAAGGGCGGAGTCTTCTTCAACAGCGCCGCCACCGTCACCTACTGGCAGACCAACGCGCAGGACGCCCTCGCCTGGTAGTCACCGCCCGGCACCCGTCGCGGCCCGGAGACGCTGGAACCGTCAGCTTGCTGACAGGGTGAGCCGGCGCCGCCGCAAAGGACCTCGGGCCCACCCAACCTCCGCCCGCCATTGCCCATCTTCCTCAGTACAGGCGCGTCTTGACCTCGCGCGCCGCTTCGCATTCGAGGGGAACCGAATCGTCATGAAGAGCAAGCTGACCGCCGTAGCCCTTGCCGGACTCGTCGTCGCGGGCACTGCCGCTGCCGCCATCCCGGCCTCTGCCGCCTCCGCCCAGGCCGGCCCGACCCGCTGCCACACCGCCGACCTGAAGGCGGGCTTCGCCACGGGGGGTGACGCGGCGCCGGAGATGGGGCAGACCGCGAAGCAGACCCAGGCGTTCATCTGGTTCACCAACCAGAGCAAGCGCACCTGCACCCTGTCCGGCTTCGCCGGTGTCGACATGGTCGGCACCCAGAAGACCGACGGCACCTGGTCGCTGGCGCGCTCCTCCAAGAAGCCTGTGACGATGACCCTCAGGCAGGGGGACACGGTGGACTTCAGCATCACCCTGCTCCCGGTGGCCAAGTCCACCCCGGAGAAGGAGAAGTTCGTGCCGGGTGAGTTCCTGGTCACCCCGCCGAACGAGACGACGCACTTCACCCTGAGGTGGCCGTTCGGCGGCCAGATCCTCAAGCAGGACGGCGCCACCCACCCGGGTACCTACCTCAACCCCGTCGGGCTGTGACCGGCCGGGCGGCCGGCCTCTGAGCTGCCCGTCAAGAGCGGTACCCCCGGCAGCGAGAAAGCCGGGGGTACCGGCGTACGGGGTACCGGGTAGCGCCGCCCCCCGACCGCCATTTCACCGACCGCCAGTTCACCGATCGCCGGTGTAACCGTCGCCGCCGTCCCGCTCCCCCCGGCCGAGCGCGGCGAAACCCGCGCAGAGCAGGCGGATGCTCCGGGTGAACTTCTCGTCCTGGCTCAGCCGCGGGATCAAGTCGCCCATGACCAGCGGAAATTGCGCGCACAGGTCGGCGTAGCGAGCGGCGTCCACCGCCGGCGGGGCGGTCGGCTCGTTCTGCTCCTGGAGCACGAAGCCGGTGACATGGCTGAGCAGGGCGTCGGCGGCGATGCCGCAGTGAACGGCGGGCAGCCCGCCGTCGAGCAGGGTGCGCAGCAGGCGTTCCATCAGTGAGAACGCGCCGGTGCTGAGCATGCCGGGGCTCTCGGCGAGGAGCTGGGCGCCCCCGGGGTGCTGCTTGATCTCCGAGCGCAGGGCGGCGGCCTGGGCTTCGATCCGGTCCTGCCAGGCTGCGGCGGACGGGAGGGCGGCCAGCGCGTCGGTGCCCGCGTCGTAGGCCCGGCGGCAGACCCGGTCGGCCATCAGGGCGAGCAGTTCCTCCTTGCCGCGTACGTGGTAGTAGAGGCTGCCGGCCCGGGCGTCGAGACGGTCGGCGACCTGACGCATGGACAGGTTCTGATAACCGACCTCGGCGAAGACGGCCATGCCCGCGTCGACGATGCGCTCCTTGGTGAGCTTCATGGGCCCACTCTACAACGCCTTCTAACACCATTAGAAAACTGTGCTAGCTTGGCGTCGACAGGTTTCGAACGGCGTTAGAAGCGCCGAAGTCCGGGGGGTGGGCCGACATGGGGGCGATCGTCTTCAACGTGACCACGGCTGCGCTGATGGTCATGATGATCAACTGTGGTCTCGGGGTGGTCGGCCGGGACACCCTGCGCGGGCGGCCGGTCCCGTGGGCGGCGGTCGCCCTGACCGCGCTCGCCGTCGGTGGCGTCCTGCTCCAGCTGAGCTGGTCCGGCGCCATGGACGCGCTGGACGCGGACCCCGCCAAGTCCGGCTGGTGGCGCGAGTTCACCTCGGTGTTCATGCAGAACGGCGGCCTCTTCGGCGCCCTGTGGAACCTGGTCACCCTTGCCGCCGTCGCCGCGCTCGCCCAGTGGTACTGGGGCGGCCCCCTGACCCTCGGCTTCTTCCTCGCCGGCATCCTGCTGCCCAGCCGCATCGACACCCTGCTCGGCCTCGGCGACGGCCCCAGCACCGACCCGCGCAACTTCGCCGGCAGCTCCGGCGCCACCTACTTCCTGGGCGCCACCCTCGCCCTGGCCCTCCTCACCCGCACCCGCCTCCCCAAGGAACGCGCCCTGGCCCTCGCCGTCCCGGCACTGGGCCTGACGATGTGGCTCACCCAGTCCAACGGCCACGGCCTGGTCTCCGCCTACGGCTTCACCCTGGGCGCAGCAGCCTGGACAATCCACCACCGGACTGCCCGCCGCTAACGGCGGCCGGACCGCCCCACCCCCTCCCACCCGCAGACACGCCCGCGGCCGCCCGACCTGAATCTTCTTCGTGGACCGGGTGGCGAGAATCCAACTCGCGTTCTCTACCTGCGGTGCTAGGGATTTGGGGGAGGTTGCCGGGACGACCTCTGGCGAAGCAGTGTTGGGGCCCGGGCTCCCGCCGCCCCGACTCCCGGTGTCGCCCGTGGTCCCCGCACGACCTGGCACGGGTCTGGCGCGGCCTTTCGCCGAGCAGCGCGGCAAGTTCCCTGAGGTCGTTCGCGACCATGACCTGAGCCAGGCGTCCAGCCACGGCCACCCCGCCGAGGGCGTACAAGTCGAGGTCATCACTTCTGACGCGAGAGGGGTGACGGGGAAAGTCTGCTTTTGGTTGCCTCATGGCCGTGTGGCGTGAGTCTCTTTAAATGCGATTGCAGGTTTCCGGGGCCAATCGATAAGTTCCCGTTGCCGATCGCTGACCAGATGAGGCTGCGGGGGAGAAAATTGAAAATTATGCAACGAGTGGCAAGTATTGGTCTTGCTGCGCTTGCCGTGGTGTCGGTAACTACCTCCGCTTCGGCGGCTGAGCAGGGTGACGATGCCTCTAAACAGCCGCTTCGTGCGGTTGAAGTTACTGTGACCGAGCGCACTGAGACCGAGACCGTCATTGACGGCCAAGTGGCCAAGGCCGAGGCGGCAGCGCCTTCGTCGGTCACACACTTCTTCACCCCGCAGGCGCCCGACTATCGGGGTAATTCAGCATACGGGCATTTCACTGGGCAGGTGCGATACCACGAGGGCTCCCATCTGTCGTTCGCGTGGAGTTCAAAGCTCTTTGCCAACGTTGCTGCTACGGCAACTGGGCCCATGACAGAAAGCGCTGCGGCAACTCGCAATGGTCGCAGCTTCGGGTACAGTGACAGTCACCCCGCCGTACCTGCGAACTACCTGGTCCATTCTTCGTTCCGGGTAGACACGAGTCACTACGTACTCACAGTCAACGAGCACTTTCCTATAGCTGGTGGCAAGAAGTACGTCACGACAGAGTTCGACTTCACTGTGGCGCTTATCTGACCTAGAATGGGCGCCCCTCCCCAGCTGGGGAGGGGCGCCCATTCTGGTTATGTGGGGATTTATCGATGCGAAACCTGAAGGAACTTGCCGAGCGTGTCCTTCGTGACCTTTCAGTGGGCACCGAAGCCACACCTACTATCGGATTTTCGGAACCGGATAGCGAGGGCTACGTAGAGATCCTTCTCCAAGACGAATCGGGGATGGGAGTGGGCTTCACTGTCAACCCATCGGCGCCCGAGGCGGAAGTTCTTTATGAAATGGCCTATAGGATTCCGGACGCCTATGTCGAGATGTACGCTGTCGGGCTTCCTGTGGTTCCAGGTACCCAGCGGCCAGCAGTTCCGAGCATTGTTGCGGATATGGTTATTTGGGTAGACCCAAGCAGGCGCGGTGCATGGTCATGCCCAGTTGGAGAATATGGGCATAATAAAGGCGAGCGCTGACTCAGTCCTCTTTCTCTGGCATCAGGCGGCTGATCGGCATGAGCGCGGCACGGGCGTCGGCCGGGCTGGAGGCAGGAGCGCAGGCCCGGCCGAGGCCCGGGCCGCGCACGCCGCGCTTGCGCGGCGACTTGCACGCACCTGGCACGGCCTCGGTCGGTTGCGGCCGCGCGGTTGTTGACCAAGTGCTTGGAAGATGCGGGCACGCCTTGGCGGGGCGGTCCGATCGTCCTATGCCGGCACCGTGCCAAGCCGCCGAGTGCTACTGCCGTCCGCACCCATCCCAGGACGGTCAGCACAAGTCCCGCCTCACCGGTTATGCGATCTTCAGTCGGCGGAAGCCGTACGGAGTCTTGAAGGCCGAGTACATCATGCATCTCTCCGACCATCCCGCACGCCGCCGTCTCAGCGCCGCCTTGGACAACCTCTCCGTCACCTTCCACGGCATGACCGCACATTCGGACGAGAGCAACTGCGACTGCCACTGGGGCAGTGCGGAGGAGCTCTCCCTTTTGAAGACGCCGGACGTGGAACTGGAGCCGGACCTCCTGAGCCGGACCTGGCAGGCCATCGACTGGATGGATCACGCGGCTGTGCTGCGCCGTATCCTGCCGCAGTTCGCCACGGCCTTGGTCGCCGGTCACGTGGAGCCCCTGTTCGGACTGGAAGAGGCCGGATACTCATTCGCCCGCGGCCGCTGGCAGCAGTGGCCCGACGAGCACGGCGAGCCGGTACGCGAGTTCCTGCATGCCTGGTGGGCGCAGAGCCTCACCGACCCGAATGCGGCCGTCCCATCCACCAGGTCTTCGCGGTGTGTGCCGAGGCGTCCGGAACGCTCGGCCCCTGGCTTGCCGACTGGGAGAAGCAGACCGGCTACCTCAGCGACCGACGTCTCGCCGAGGCGGTCGCGGAATGGGAGTGCGAGCTCCTGGGAGACAGTCTGCCGTGGAGCGTTGACTGGTACGAGCACGACGAGGAGGAGATGCGCGCCGAACTGGTCGCCTGGCTCCTTGGTCAGGCCGCAGTGCGGTCCGTGAGTCGGGCGCATCGGCGGATCTGCAGCACCGGATACGGTTGCTCGGACTCACCGGCAAGGACCGTTGGACGGATCCGCACTGGCCCGGCCACCGCTACTGACGGCCGGCGGACGCGACGGCTCCCGTGCCTGCACGCCCCGTTCCGGCGCGACGTGGGGCAGACCGTGTACCCGACGGTGTGTGTGGATGCGCTACTTCGGCGACCGACCACTGCTTTAAAGGAGCGAGGTTGGGTGACCCTAGGCGTGATCTGGGAATCCCGGCCTTGGGCAGCCTGGGGCTGTGTGCACCCTGGCGAACCTCGGTTCCCCGTGAGTCCCCTTCCGTTCCGGTACGGAAGGGGCACGCCTCCGCGACCACTGCACATCAGTCAGCGCCGTGACCAGGCCAACAACTCGGTGATCTGAAGGGGACGGCCGCGTTGCAGGATGAGCGCATGCTCCCTCCCCGACTGCTGTGGCGTGATCCCCGGTCCATCCCCCGGTTCAATCGGCAGGAGCGGGTGACCCAGATTGTCAGTGATCCCGGCTTCTATGAGCCGAGCGATAAGGACGGGTGCTCAAGGTTCTGGTACTTCTGCCAGGCCCATGATCGCCCCTACTGGCACCAGTCCTGTGGGGAAGGGCCGCATTTCATCGCCCTACACTGCCAAGAGCACGGGCCTGAGAGCATATGGCCGCAACCACTCATGCTGATGTACCCAGAAAGGTTCGACCCCCCGCTGAGCGACGCGCAGCTGGCCTGGGTGCGGGCGGAGGATGACGCTGTCCAGGCGCAATCCGATTAGAGACGCCCTTAGCGTTGGTTGTCGTTGAGCACCCTCGGACGCCCCCTCGACGGCCCCGGAAGATGCTCCCGTGATCGTGACGATGTGAATTCGCTGTGTAGTCGGGCCCCCAACGCTCCATGTTTGGGGTCCACTTATTTCTGGGACAGCACACTCACCAGCCACGCATGGATCGCACTGGAGTGAAGAGCCGCAGCCACGGCATTCTGCCAGGGTGTCAACGCATGCCCGGACGCGTTGAACCGAGTATGACGGAGCACTCCATGGCATGGGACGAGACAGGCCTGTCCGGTTTGCAGGCGCAGTTGGCGCACGAAATGCTGAGCCGTGTCACGGCCTTCGCGTTCGGACCGGAAGTGTGGCTCGTCAGAGGTGTGGTGGCCTCGCCGGACCTACCCGGCGTCGCCGCGTCGTCCTCTGGGACGGAGAGCGGCTCGACAGCTCCGTCGCCTTCGACGTGCCGCTCACGGACACCCAGGGCGGGAACATCCCCTCGGGGGACCTCGCAGCCGCCCTGCGCGGCGTGGCGGCGGACTGCTCGGAACGCGAGATCCAGGCGGCACCGCGCGACGCCTTCGGGATCCCCGTGATCGACGTATCCGCCCCCGTTCACGCCTTCGTGGCCGAGCCGCGCTTCAAGGTGCCGGACGCACTGCACGCCGCGGCGGCTGCGTTCTCCCTGCCCCCGGCGCCGGAAGAGCCCCCGGAACTTCGCCTGCGCGGCTTTCTCCTTCTCGACCGGACAACGTGCCGCCTCTACCTGGACACCCCCGAATCACGGGACGCACCACCGTTTGGCATCGACCTTCCGCTCCAAGACGAGAGAGGCTCCGTCACGGTCGGCGTAACGGCGGTGCACACCGCACTCCCGGTCCTTCTGCTGGGCGAGCTGGACCGCATGCGCAAGGACGTCCATGACCCCTACTGCCATACCGTCTACGACGTGGCGGACTGGCTCTCGGGCGGCTGACCGCACGGTGCCGGGAGCCGCTGTGCGCGTATCGGTCCACGCTCCAGGAGCCCCTCAGTTCCCGGAGCGGAGGGGCTCGCCACACGAGGGACGGCAAAAAGGCCCAGGTCTCTGACCTGGGTCTCGATCATGGAGCGGGTGACCCCCTGGTCTTGCTCGACGCGGGACCCGAACCGGGGAGGTGGCTAAAGCCGTGGAGCCGACCGCCCCAGCCGCAGCGGGTTTCTCCCCACCATGGTGCTCGCTCCAGCCGCGCGACCGGCGTAGCCGGGGCCAGAGCGGGCCGAAGGCAGGAGCGTGGCCCCGGCGGTGAGCCGGGGAGCGCGCGGTGAGCGGAGCGAGCCGCCTTGAAAACCCAAGTGGAGAAAGTTGTAACTCAGTCGTCCGCTGGAGGATTTAAGGCGTCGCCGCATGCTGGGTGAGAGGGAGGTAGACGACCGGTCGGATGGTCAGGGTGATGCGGGTGTCGGCTTGGGTGATGGTGACTGTGCAGGGTTCGGCGCGTAGGAGGGCTCGTCTGGTGCGGATGCGGTCGTCGTAGAGCCAGGCCCAGGCTTCGTCGGAGGCGTTGGGGTCGAGTGCTGGTGAGATGGTGCGGAGGGCGATGGCGACCCACCGGTCGGCCTGGGCTGCGGAGTGGGCGTCGAAGGATGCGTGGAGTGTCGGCCCGGCGTTCTCGTTGAGGTCTTGGGTCCAGCACTCGCACCAGTAGCCGCGGCGGGGTTGGTTGTCGGTCAGCACGGGCGGTCTCCGGTGAGTGCGTTCGCGAGAAGTCCGGTGTTGTTCCGCTGGCAAGGTGTGTCGGCTGTGGGCTCCGGGTTCGGACGGAGGTCGATTTCAGCCCAGCACCGTTTGCCGTTCGCTGTCGGTTCGGCACCGTGTCGGTCGGTGAGGGCGGCCACGAGGAGCAGGCCTCGGCCGCTTTCACTGTCTGCGTCCGGGATGTCGGGTCGGGGGAGTCTCGGGCTGGTGTCGTAGACCTCGATGCGCAGGAAGGGGCCGACGACTTGCATCGTCAGGCTGACGGGTCCGGTGCCTGCGTGTCGGACGGCGTTGGTGACCAGTTCGCTGATGACGACCTCCGCTGTGTGCACCACCGAAGGGCTGAGCCCCGCATCCCAGCTCGCTATGGCGTCCATCGCCGCGTGCCGTGCGGCGGTGACCGCGGCAGGAAGGGCGGGCACGGACAGAGTGAGCTGGGCTGCTGCCATGGGCGGTCTCCCGGTGTAGGTGTGGCCACTCCAAGCAACCAGTCGCCCCTGGCGGACGGTGGATTCAGGTGCGTGCGCTGCATCGGTTATGCAGGACCTGCATCGCGGCGAAGCCCTGCTGGCCTACGCTCAGTTGGGCAGCAAGGAGTCGGCAACGGCGGGAGGGGCCGTGGCGGATGGCTGACACGCACAGTGAGGCGGCGCGGATCGGTGAGGTGATCCGCCGGGCCCGGGTGGCGCAGCGGCGCTCGCAGAGGGATGTCGCTGCCGCGCTCGGCTACCACCAGTCCAAGGTGAGCCGTCTGGAAGGCGGGCGCGGAGCGGAGGACATCCGTGTCCTGCGCGCTGTTGCGCAGGAACTGGGCATTCCGTGGCACCGACTGGGCCTTGGCCCTGCTCCGGACTCCTCCCCCGCCGATGCGGAAGCAGAGGACATGCACCGCCGCACTTTTCTTGCCGCGAGCGCCGCCGCACTCGCATCCCGGCCGGCCGCCGCCGCAGCACACAGTGAACACATCCAGTCCCTGCTGCCGGGGCCGGCCCCGGACAGGACGGGCGGGACTCTGGATGCGGCGGTGTTGCGTGAGCGGGTGGGCATGGCCCGTCGGCTCTTCTACTCGTGCGACTACGCCGAACTGGAGCGCATGCTTCCGGGATTGATCGCCGACCTGCGGTCGGCCTCCGGCGGTACGGCCGACCGGGGCGCAGTGTCCGGGCTGCTGGCCACGGCGTACCAGACCTCGACGAGCCTGCTGCTGAAGCAGCACGACCAGGGAAATGCCTGGCTCGCGGCCGGCCGAGCCATGGCCGAGGCCGAGCGCTGCGGCGACCCCGTGGTCCTGGCCTCCAGCGTCCGCGTGCAGGCCCACGTCCTGGCGCGGGAGAAGCACACCGATCAGGCGGTCACCCTCGTCCGGCACATGGCCGGTCAGCTCTCCGGTTCCTACGACTGCCGCCCCGCGAAGCACCTCGCGGCCGTCGGCCTGCTGCTGTTGCGCGGTGTGACCGCGGCGGGCAGCGGTGGTGACCGGGCCGCGGCCGAGGAGTTCCTCACCGAAGCCAAGGAGGTCTCCCGGTACGTCTGCCTCGACCGGCCCGACGCCTGGGCCAACTTCTGCCCCACCAACGTCGCCCTCCACGAACTCAGCACCCTGGTGGCCTTCGGTGATGCAGGCCTCGCCCTCCAGGCCGCGCGTCCCCTCATGCGCCTCCGCGTCCCCGTCCCCGAGCGGAGGACCGCCCTCTGGGTGGAAACGGCCCGCGCCTACAGCCAGCAGGGCCGCCTCGCCGACGGCTACCGGGCTGTGCGCATCGCCGAGAGCTGCGCCGTTCAGGACGTACACCGGCCCGCCGTCCGCGAACTGGTCGCCGACATGGCTGCCCGTGACCGCGGTCGTACCCTGCCTGAACTGCACCACTTCAGCCGCCGACTGGGAGTCCCTGCGTGACCGAGCGAACCGCCGCCTTGGACAGGAAACCCTTCCTGTATGTCGTCGTCTGCGCCTGCGGCATCGCCGGTGACGTCGGCAAGCTGATCACCGCGGCGCAGGAGCGGCACTGGAACGTCGGGGTCGTGGCCACCCCGCAGGGCCTTGGCTTCCTCGACACGGAGGCGATCGAAGCGGCGACCGGCTACCCCATCCGCTCCGCCTGGCGTACCCCCGGCGAGGCCCGACCCCTCCCGCCCGCGGACGCGATCGCCGTCGCCCCGGCCACCTTCAACACGGTCAACAAGTGGGCCGCCGGAATCTCCGACACCCTTGCCCTGGGCATCCTGTGCGAGGCGTACGGCATAGGGATTCCCACCGCCGTCCTGCCGTACCTGAACGCAGCCCAGGCCGCCCACCCCGCCTATCCCCGGAGCCTGGAACGTCTCCGCGCAATGGACGTCATGATCGGGTCGTACGAGCCGCACAGGCCCAAGGCCGGAGGAGGGGCCGACCGCTTCCACTGGGAAGAAGCCCTGGACCTCCTGGAACCGAAGATCGCACACCAACCACCCACCGGGCGGGGGTGAGCCCCACCACGGGCCGACCTGCCCTGTGGGCGCATCGTGGCCGTGGTGCGGGACTGATGCGACTCTGCCGCCCGGTGATTGATCACCACACACAACAACAACGGCCCAGGTCTCTGACCTGGGCCTCAATCATGGAGCGGGTGACGAGAATCGAACTCGCGCTCTCAGCTTGGGAAGCGACGGCGCTTGGGCAGGACAGGTAGGTTCTGACCTGGGCGTATCTGTTCTTGGGCGGTGTCCGGGAATGCGGGGTCACACCGCTGTTCGCCGTCGTTCTCCCCTCTTACGGGCACGCTGTGGGCACGAGACCGTACAAGAGGCCGTGCAGGAACTCGACTCGTGCTCCGGGGTGCCGGCGCTGCGGCTGCATGAGGCGCCTCCGGCAAGGTGAATTGCTGGTGCACATGAAGCGCAGCACGCCTGCCCACCACCGCCCGGCGTCGTCGTCAGCCGCGCCACTCCAACAGGAGCAGCGTCGCGTCGTCCGTGGTGTGTCCGCCCCGAGCCCGCTTGAGGGTGTGAGACAGGGAACGCGCCACCGCCCGGATTCCGCGGCCGGTTCTCTCCATCTGGTTCACCCACTCGATCAACTGCCCCTCCCCGAACTGCTCTTCGCCCGTCTCGTGCTCCTCGACCAGTCCATCGGTGAAACAGAGGAGGCGGTCCCCCCTCTCCAGGCGCATCTCGTTCATCCGAGGCTCCGCACCGCCGAGGCCGACGGGCAGGGTCGTCGGGCCGGTCAGCCTCAGTGCGACGCGGTGGTCCCGGACGAGCAGCGGTGACGGGTGCCCGGCGTTGACCCATTGCAGGTGGCCCGTCGTGGTGTCCAGCTGCATCATCTGCGCGGTCACAAAGTGCTCCGGGCCGAACTGCTCCGCCACCGCGCGGTCCATGAAGGAGTAGATCTCCGGCAGCCCGATGCCGGCACGGCGGGCGTGGCGGTAGGCGCCGATGGCCACGGTGGCCATCGTGGCCGCGTCCAAGCCGTGCCCCATCGCGTCGATCATGGCCACATGGAGGACGTCCCCGTTGAGGGCGTAGTCGAAGCTGTCACCCGCCACGTCGTAGGCGGGTTCCAGGATTCCGGCCACGGCGATGCGCGGCATGATCATGGCCAGGGGCGGCAGCAGGGCCCACTGGATCTCTGCCGCGACGCTCATCGGCTCGCGGCGCCGCACTCCGAAGAAGAGGTCGGAGTAGCCGTGCTTGGTCACCAGCAGGTCGGCCACCAGGCCGGCGATCCTGTACAGCAGCCGGCGGTCGTGGTCGTCGACGCTGTCCAGCGTCACCGACATGACACCGACCTGGTCACCGCCGTCCAACAGCGGCAGATGGACCCGTACGCCGTTGGTCCCGGCCAGTTCGAGGAACTGAGCGTCGAGGAAGCACCGGCCCGCCTCGGAGTCGTCGATCGGCTGCGGCTCCCCGCCTATGAGGCCCTCACCCGGCAGCGGTGCCAGCAGCAGTTGGCCGTAGTCCTGCAGCAGCACCTGCGGCCGACGGCCACCTAGCCGTTCCAGTACGTCGGCCACCAGGGGCCCGATGCAATCGGGTGGCAGATCGTGCGCGCGGTCGAGGATCTCGCCCAGGAGGGATTCCCCGAAGCTCTCGGAGCGGTCCGCGCCGCCCCGGCCGGCCGTCGGCCTCGCACCCGCCGTGGTCTGCTCCGTCCGGGAGGCGGGCCGGGACGACGAAGGGTCTGTCGGTGTCATCGCTCCATCACGGAATAACGGAATCACAATTCACGGGATCACGGGCGTCCGCACCGGCTGGCAGTCCGCACCGGCCGGACCGGGTCGCTCACCTGGGTCCGGCTCCTCCCTCCGACTCCCACACCGCCTGTCCGTCGAGGCCGCTCTCGGCGAGGGCCAGCAGGCGCGGGGCCGACAACGGGTTCCCCGGGTCGGCGGCCGCGGACAGCAGCAGGTAGGTGTGACCGTCGTCCGGTGCCGGGCCTTCGGTCGGCTTGGTGACGTCCATCGTGCGATCCCGTCCCGGGCGTCCCCCGGTGCCCGTTTCTGTCGTTCGCCGGGAACGGCGCCGTCGTCGTACGCCCGCAAAGCTCTCGGTATCTGCCAGGCTACTCCCGGCGCGGCCGGAGAGTGCCGGCGCGCGGCCGCCGCCCGCGACCGCCGACGTACGGCGTGGGCCGGTCCGGACGGTACGACCGCGGGCTCGTCTTCCCCCTGGCCGATCACCGGTCTGCCGGGAGCGGCCCTTCGACGGGCAGGACCAGCAGGCAGGGGGCGACAGGACCGGGCAGCCCGACGACCTCGCCCATGTTCCGCCAGCCCCAGGACGCGAAGGCGGCCTGGCCGGTCCGGTCGGCCGGATGGAGCAGGGCGACTCCGAGTGGGGCGTGCCGGTCTGCCAGCAGTCGCTGCTGGAGGCGGCGCGCTATCTCGCGGTTCTGGGCGTGTGAACGGGCGACGACCTGGGTGAGGACGACGAACCGCGCACGGGAGGTGAGCCGCTGGACGATTCCCTGGAGCGTCGCGTCGAACCCCCGGCGGCCGGACCCGTCAGGCCCCACCGGGAAACCGAAGGCGCACCCGACCAGCATCGTCGTCTCGGCCACCAGCAGCACGAAACCGGGGCGGTGGGCGGTGACCGCGAGGCGGCGCAGGAAGTCCCCATGGTCGTGGTACGCCTCGCCGGGCGTGCCCGCGACGGACTCGGCGGCCAGATCCGCGATGTCCTCGCACAGGTCCTCGGCCTGTTGGCGAGTCAGCCGGCGGACGCGGATCGCGTCCTTGAGGGCCGGCGCGTCCTTGGAGGTCGGCGCGTCCTGGAGGGCCGGCTGGTCCGGTCGACCGGCGGGCCCCCCGGGCGTCCGGACCGCGGTGTCCGTCGGGCCGCCGGGCGGTACGGGGCCCGCGGGGGCTGCCAGGAGCGGCGAAGCGGGGTCGGCGGCGGCGAGGAGCCGGACGATCTGGCCGCACGGATGGTGCAGTCGCAACCGGGCGTGGACCCGGCCGGCGCGGTGCGAAGCCGAGAGGAGGACGCCCAGGCCCCTGTCGTCGCAGGAGCCGACCGCGGCCAGGTCGACGTCGATCACGGTGACGCCGTCCAGCAGGCACTGCTCCAGCGCGGCCCGCAACAGCGGCGTCGTGGCAGGTCCGATGTCCCCGGCGAGCGTGACGAGCGTGTGCTCCCCCCGGTTCCGCCGGTGGATGTCCAGGCGGGAGAGAACCATCGCAGGGGACATGAGGTGCCGACCCGTCTCCGCGTCGACCACTGGAACGACCCGGAAGTCCGTCCTTCGCCGGGGACGACCCGGCGTGGCGGCCGGAGTGCGTGATGCCCTCGGTAGGTCCACCGTACGCCGCCCGCGACCGGTGACGGCTGCGCCGCAAGGGGTCAGGAGTACGGTGGGGAGGGTCGAGGGTCCTTCGTACTCCGGTGACCGGGCTGGTCTCGTCCTCGGCGCGCGGCACATATGCGCCGCGCGACAACACGGGTCCAGCGTCTCTCGCGGCCCGGGACAGGTTCTGCCCGATGACCATCGAATCCGCTCCACCCCCTCACTCGTCCCCGATCGTGGGGGCTTCGGACGATCCGCCCGCCGAAGGCAGGGTCGAGGTCCGCATCGTCTCCCTGGACGCCGAGGCGGCCCGGGACGTCGCGGACGCCCTGCGACTGCTGTTCGCCGGGGGCGAGCAGCGCAGCTACCCGGCGTTCGCGTCGGGTGCGGGCACCCGTCTGCACCTCACGCTCGATCCCGCGCGGACCGCCGGCTCGCTCCGCTCCTGGCTGGAGGCCAGCAGACCGCAGGTCGACCGGACACATCCGGGCGAGACCGCGCCCTTCCCCACGCCGTCGAACCGCTACGCGCCCGCCGACCCCCCGGCCGCGGCGAGCCCCGCGCCTTCCTCACCGCAGGAGTCATCATGACCGGCGCCCCTTCGCTCCACTCGTTCGCCGCCCGGCTGAGACTGGGAGCGCAACCCGGCCAGGGGGGCGCCGTCCGGCGCATCGACGGGGCGTGGTGGCCGAGGTCGTACGACCTGACCGCCGAACTGCCCGGACTGCTCGCCGCATTGCCGCTCCGCTGGGGACACGTCACCAGCGTCCTCGTGAACGGGGCGATGTGGTCGCTGTCCGGTGACGGCACGCCCGTCGGCGACCGACAGGTGCGCATGCGCCGTACGGGTTCGCCGCGGGCCGAGGACACCGTCTGCCTGCTCACTCCCGGACAGGGCCGCTGGGACCTGCTCGTCGTGCCCCCCGCCGCCACGGCGGAGGAGGCGGAACGGATCATGGTGACGGCCACGGCGGAGACTCCGCTCGCGGGGCGCCCTGTCTGACCCGGGGTTCGCGGGGGTCTGTGGAACGCTACGAGGTGACCGGACGCAAACCCCCGCAGAAGACCTTCCAGCACCCCCAGGTGGGCACGGTCACCCTTACGTCCCAGTCCTTGCACGTCGAGGGCACTCCGGAACAGCGCATCGGCGTCTACGTCGCCGAACCCGGCACCCCCGACCACGGCACCCTGCTCCTGCTCGACATGACCGCGCCCCGGCCGGAACACGGTTTCCCCCCGGGAGCGATCCGCCGGCGACCGTGAACCGCTGCCGCGGGCCGGTCACCCCGTCCGGGTCGGGCGGGGCAGGGAGCCCCGCGAAGTCGGGGCTCTTGAGAAGGAGTTCTCCCACCAGGCCGGTCAGGTCGGGCGCGTCGGGCGCCGTACCGGCGATGGCCCGCAGGCGGGCTACGCAGCCGGTGATCTGGCGGTCCCAGTCGGGGAAGAGGTCTCGGGCGGCGGGGTGCAGGAAGAGGTGGCGGGCGAGGTTGCGCTGTTTGGGACCGGTCTGGGTGCGGCGGGCGCGCAGGAAGCGGCCCGGCTCGGCGCCTTCGCTGTACGCGCTCTCGGATGCCATGACACCAGTCCCACCCGCTGGGCGCCCGCCGCGCGGGCGCGAGGGAGGCCGTGTCATTACCCCCGAAGAGCCCGCCCTGCCACACCGGAGTGATTCGGGCGAAGGTGAATGAGGAAGACGCCGGCCCCCTTGCCGCCGTTCTGGCTCCGACCGGCACGACCTGCCGGGCCCGGCGAGAGTGAGGGGACGGGCAACGCCGCCGGCCTGAGAGGGCGAGATGCGGTACATCAAGCTGCGTGACCTGGAGGTCTCCCGGATCGGTCTGGGCGCGATGGGCATGTCCCACGGCTACACCGGCTCGGGCACCGACGACGCGGAGTCGATCAGGACCGTGCACCGGGCGCTGGAGCTGGGCGTTACGTTCGTGATCCGGACCGACAGATCATCGGGCTGGCGTTCCTGCATGTCTGGTGCCTTCCCTCCGCTGGGGCGCTGTTCATGTGCTGTCCGGCGCCGGAAGTGACACGGCAGCGCGCGCCCGTACGGGAATCAGGGGTGCGGGGGAACGCGCAGTGACAGCAGGGCGGTGTCGTCGCTGGCCCAGCCTCCGTGGTGGCCGGCCAGGACGTCGGCGATGTGGGCGTTGGTGGCAGCCGCGTCCATGCCATGGGTGTCCGCGAGAGCCCGGGCGAGTGCCGCTTCGTCGAAGATCGGCCGGTGGGGCAGCGGGCTGCGCGGGTCGGGGCGGCTTTCGCAGGCGCCGTCGGTGTAGAGGAGAAGCAGTTCGCCGGGAGCGAGCCTGAACCGCACGTCGGCGAGGCGGACGGTGGGCATGATGCCGAGCAGGGTGCCCGGGACGCCGGCCTGCTGGACGCGGCCGTCGGCGCGGCGGATGAGGGCCGGGGGATGCCCGGCCAGGCACAGCCGTCCGGCCGCGCCGGTGGGGGTCGTGCGGAAGGTGGCCTGGACGGCGGTCAGGTAGCGCGGAGCGCGTTGGGCGAGCATGGCGCTGTTCAGCCGGTCCAGGACCGCGGCGGGTGAGAGGTGGTCGCCGGCGTCCGCGCGCAGCGTGTAGCGGGCCAGGGCGGTCACCTTGGCCGCTTCGGTGCCCTTGCCGCAGACGTCGCCCAGCACGGCCGTCCACCACGGCCCACGGGCGTGGAAGAGGTCGTAGAAGTCGCCGACCACCTCCACGTCACCGGTGGCGGCCAGGTAGCGGGCCGAGGTGTCCAGGCCGGGGACCGGCCGCAGGACCGGAGGCAGGAGGCTGTCCTGGAGGCTCCGGGCCAGATCCCGTGACGTGGCCAGAGCGCTCTGGGCGCTGCGCAGTGCGCTCTGCGCGACGCTCAGCGAGATCCGCAGGTTGATCTCGCTGGACACCGCCCGGGCCAGGACGGCGAGTGACTCCAGTTCGTGCGGCTCCCACCGCCGGGGATCGGCGTCGATGACGCACATCGTCCCGATCGCCTGTCCGTCGGCGGTGATGATGGGGAAACCGGCCCAGGCGCCGGCCCCCCACGGGCCGATCGCCTGGTGCCCGGCGGTGCGGGGGTCCTTTTCGGCGTCCTCCACGACGAACGGGCCGTTCGCTCCGACGGCGAAGTAGCAGAAGCTCTCTCCCACCGCGTTCTGCCAGTTCTCCACACCCCCGTACGGCAGGTGCGGCACCGACTTCCAGTAGGTACGCGTCTTCCCCACGAACGTGATCGCCGAGATGGCCGCATCCGTCACCGACACCGCCAGCCGCGCCAGGTCGTCGAACACCCGCTCGGGAGCGCTGCCGATCATCCCGCGGGCCTCCAGCGCCGCCAGCCGGGCCGGGTCCGACAGCACCGCCGGCAACCCGTCCTCCCGCATTCCGCCGGGATACTCCACCACGCCCACGACCCGCCTCTTTCCCAGCCCACCGCGGGATCTCGCGAGCCAGCCAACCACAGCCCTCCGGCCCTGTCAGCTACGGTTCGACCGACCTCCGCGGTCCGATCGGCCCGGAGCCGGCCTGTCGGCGGACGATGGCCGGCTCAAGCGGTCAGCACATCACCGGTGTTCAGGAAGTCGGTGTCCGGTGGGGCGGGTGAGGTACAGGATTGTCACGAGAAGCCTGCTGTGGCAAGCGGGCGTCACCCGTGCGTAGCCGGCCGGCCAGCCAGGTGGCGTGGCCGGAGATCTCGTCCGGTCGGGCGTCGGTGGGTCAGCCAGCCGTGTGCTGCCAGGCGGCTTCGGCGTCTTGGGCGGTGAGGTGGAACGGGAAGACCTGGTCCAGTCCGACGATGCGGAGGATGCGGCTGACACGGTCGGGAACCGTGACCAGGACGATGCCTGCCTCGGCGGCGAGGGCGTGGTTGCGGGCGGCGATGAGCACGGTGACGCCGCTGGAGTCGCAGAAGGTGAGCGCCCCGAGATCGAGCACGAGCTGCTGGCCGGCGCGCAGTTCGAGAGCGGGCAGTGCGGCGCGTACTTCGGGTGCCGTGTGGTGGTCGAGCTCTCCGGCGAGTTCGACGAGCTGCCCGGATGCGGTGGCGCGGGTGCGGAGGGTCAGGTGGTGGGTCACTGCTGCTCATCACTGGTGGGTCGGGGCACGTGGATCGCCAGGACGGCGGTGTCGTCGTCGACGCCGGTGCCGAAGGTGTCGAGCAGGCTGCGGACCGCGCTGATGGTGTCCGAGGCGGTGGTGGGGGCGAGGGCGCGGCCGAAGTCGAGGAAGGCGTCGTCGCCGTAGCGCTCCCCTCCGCCGGCCGCTGCGTTGGTGTGTGCCTCGGTGAGGCCGTCGGTGTGCAGGAGGAGGGTGTCGCCGGGCGCGAGGTGGATGGCGGTGGTGGCGATGTGGGCGTCGGGCAGGACGCCGATGAGCTGTCCGCCGGGGGTGGGCAGAAAGTCGGCGGTGCCGTCCGCGCGCATCAGCAGGGCCGGCGGGTGGCCGCCGCTGGCCAGGGTGATGCGGAAGCCGCCGCGATCCTCGTCCGGGGTGAGGAGGCCGAAGACGACGGTGCAGAAGCGGGGGTCGGTGCCGTTGTACTCGTGATTCAGGACGGTGTTGAGGTTGCCGAGGACGGCGGCGGGGGCCGGGTCGTAGACGGCGGCCGCGCGCAGGGTGTAGCGGGCCAGGGAGGTGACGGCCGCGGCGGCGGCCCCCTTGCCGCAGACATCGCCCAGGAACAGGCCCCAGGTGCCGGCGGCCAGGGGGAAGAGGTCGTAGAAGTCGCCGCCGACCTCGTCGACGGAGGCGATGTGGTAGTACGCGGAGACGTCCAGGCCGGGAACGTTCACCAGGGCCGGCGGCAGCAGGGTCTTCTGGAGCGTGGTGTTCAGGCTCTTGAGGCGGTCGCGTTCGAGATCGGCTTCCTGGCGGGCGCGCAGCAGCTCGGTTTCGTAGGCGCGGCGGTCGCGGGCGTCGAAGACGGTGGTGCGGATCAGCAGGGGCTGCCCATCGCTGCCCGTTTTCACTGTGGAGGTGACCAGGACCGGCAGCCGGGCGCCCTCGGCGGCCTTGAGCTCCAGAGCGATGCCGCTGATCTCGCCCTGCATACGCAGCAGCGGACCGAAGTGGGTCTCGTGGTAGAGCCGGCCGCCGACGGTGAGCAGGTCGGAGAAGTGCTTGCGGCCCACGAGGTCATCGCGTTGGTATCCGAGCCAGTCCAGCAGGGTGGTGTTGATCTTCGCGATCCGGCCGTCCAGCTCGGTGGAGAGGTAGCCGCAGGGCGCGTGCTCGTACAGGTCCTCGGCACTGTCCTCCAGCAGCGCGGAGAACTGTGCCTGGTCATCCACCGGCCCCTCGCCTTCTCGCCCCTCCCGCCCTTCGTCGTTGGTCTTGCACATCACTGGGCGGCTCCCACGAACGCGGCGATCGCCTCGGCGGTCTCCTCAGGCGCGGCAAGCTGCGGGCAGTGCCCGGTGGCGTTCAGGGTGATGAGCCGGCTGTCCGGTATCTGCGCGTGCACGAAGGCGCCCACCTCGGGCGGGGCGATGGCGTCGCTGGAGCACTGGGCGACCAGCGTGGGCACCGTCACCTTGGCCAGGTCGGCGCGATTGTCGGACAGGAACGTCACCCGGGCGAAGAGCCTGGCGATCTTCGGGTCGGTGCGGCAGAAGCTGCTGGTGAGCTCCTCGCCCAGCTCCGGCCGCTCCGGGTTGCCCATGATGACCGGGGCCATCGCACCCGACCAGCCCAGATAGTTCGCATCGAGCGATTCCAGCAACTCGTCGATGTCCGCGGCGCTGAACCCGCCCCGGTAGCCGGCGTCGGGATCGTCGATGAAGCAGGGCGAGGGGGCCAGCAGGATCAGCCCCGAGAACGCCTCGGGTTCCCTCGCGGCGGCCAGCACGCCCATCATTGCGCTCACCGAGTGCCCGACGAACGTCACCGGGCCCAGTGCCAGCTCCCGGCACAGCTCAAGCAGGTCATGGACGTACCCGTTCAGCGTGGAGTACCGCTGGGGACTCCACGCGGAAAGGTCCGAGTTGCCCGCGCCGACGTGGTCGAAGCGGACCACGGTGAAATCACGCTCCAGTGCCGGCATCACCAGGCGCCACATGTTCTGGTCGCAGCCGAAGCCGTGCGCCAGCATCACTACCGGTCCACCGGCTCGGCCGGTCACCTTCACATGGTTCCTGCTTCGCACGTCCATGACACACATCGTCGCAGACCCTTCCACGGCCCTCCGGTCTTCTCGTGGAGGCAGTCGGCCGAGGTGACGGTCGCAGCCTCAGCTCCGACCGGGGACCACCATTGTGGGGCTGTCCGATCGGGTGGCGGACTCGTGCGGTGGGCCGAGAGCGGTCACCTCGGCTCCGAGTCGCGCATCGAGCGCCGTGGTCGGCACGAGCCAGAACTGCTGCTCCGCGAGAGTGACTTCGCTGCCAGGGTCCGCCCTGGTGACGCAGGCTGCATGGAATGTGTCTCGCGAATTGGGCTGGACAAACACACAAGGCCCAGGTCGATGACCTGGGCCTTTTCCGCAGAGCGGGTGACGAGAATCGAACTCGCGCTCTCAGCTTGGGAAGCTGATGTTCTACCATTAAACTACACCCGCGTAAGACGCCGGTTCGGGCCGGTGTCTGAATGCTCGCTCACTCTACCTCATGTCCGGCCCCCGGTGTCGCAGCCGTGGGGTCTGCCGGTGTGTGTGGGGGGCTACGGGGCTGTGGGGGGCGGGAGTTGGGGCATACGGTGGGGGTGAGGGGGAAGGGGTTGGGGGGCCGTGTGCCGCCTGGAGGGGGTTTCCTTTGGTCCCGTAATGTGGTTTTCGTCGTCTCTTGGGGACGTGGGGCGAAGGCTCGTGGGGAAGGGACTCTGAGGACTTGATGGAGCGCATCGTCGTCCGTTGTGCCGAGGGGCACGTGTTCAGTACCGCGTCGTTCCCGATGCAGCGTGCCGAGCGTCTCGGGCCCGGCCGGCTCGTGCGGTGTCCGCGCTGTGCGCGGCTGCGCAGCGCGGTGCCGGTGGTGCTGGAGAAGCGGTAGCGGTCGGCCCGGCGGGCGCGTGGAGTCGTCACGATTGTGGTGGCTCGGCGTGCCTTGCGTATTCTCGGGACGTGCTTCTCTCAGACAAGGACATCCGGACCGAGATCGACAAGGGGCGGGTCAAGATCGACCCGTTCGATCCGGGCATGGTGCAGCCCTCGAGCATCGACGTGCGGCTCGACCGCTACTTCCGGGTGTTCGAGAACCACAAATACCCCCACATCGACCCTTCCATCGAGCAGGTCGACCTGACCCGGCTGGTCGAGCCCGAGGGCGACGAGCCGTTCATCCTGCATCCCGGGGAGTTCGTGCTGGCCTCGACGTACGAGGTCATCGCGCTGCCCGACGACATCGCGTCGCGCCTGGAGGGCAAGAGCTCCCTGGGGCGGCTGGGGCTGGTGACCCACTCCACCGCCGGGTTCATCGACCCCGGCTTCTCCGGGCACGTCACGCTGGAGCTGTCCAACCTCGCCACCCTGCCGATCAAGCTCTGGCCGGGCATGAAGATCGGGCAGCTGTGCATGTTCCGGCTCAGCTCGCCCGCCGAGTACCCGTACGGCAGCGAGCGGTACGGCTCGCGCTACCAGGGCCAGCGCGGACCCACCGCCTCGCGCTCCTTCGTCAACTTCCATCGGACCCAGGTGTGAGCCGGACATGACCAACATACGAGAGAACCTCACCTACGAGGCCTTCGGCGGTGCCGTCCGTGAGCTGGCCCAGGCCATCGCCGACGACGGGTTCGAGCCGGACATCGTGCTCAGCATCGCGCGCGGCGGTGTGTTCGTGGCCGGAGGGCTGGCGTACGCCCTGGACTGCAGGAACATCCATCTCGTAAACGTTGAATTTTATACCGGTGTGGGCACCACGCTGCCGATGCCGGTGATGCTGTCCCCCGTGCCCAATGCGATCGACTTCACCGACAAGAAGGTGCTGATCGCCGACGACGTGGCCGACACCGGCAAGACGCTCAAGCTGGTCCACGACTTCTGCCTGGACACCGTCGCGGACGTCCGTTCCGCGGTGATCTACGAGAAGTCCCACTCGCTGGTGAAGTGCGAGTACGTGTGGAAGCGCACGGACGAGTGGATCAACTTCCCGTGGAGTGTGGAGCCTCCCGTCGTCTCCCGGGCCGGGCAGGTGCTCGACGCCTGAGGCGGCGGCCCGCGGACGGGTGATGTCCGCGCCGCGGAATGGGTGATGTCCGCGCCGCGGAATGGGTGATGTCCGCGCCGCGGAATGGGTGATGTCCGCGCCGCGGAATGGGTGAGGTGGAAAGGCCCCGTCGGTCCGGCCGACGGGGCCTTTCGTGTGCGTCGTGGGCGCTCGGGGCGCGTTCCGGCTAGAAGGTGCCGAGCTTCACGATCGACAGGATCGCGATCAGCTGGATCGCGGACGCGCCCAGGGCCTTCGGCCACGGCAGGTCGTGGGACTTGGAGACCATCAGGGTCAGCAGCGCGCCCGCGGCCACCCAGGTCGCCCAGCCGAGGAGCTGCACGAAGGAGGCGTCGCCGCCGAAGAACATGGCCACGATCAGACGCGGGGCGTCCGTGATGGACATGATCAGCATGGAGAGGCCCACCGTGGGCTGCCAGGCGCCGTCGCCGCCGAGCTGGCGGGCCAGGGTGTGGGTGACCACACCGAGGACGAAGGAGCTGAGCACGAACGCCACGGCCGTGGTCAGGACGATCGGGATCGCGCTCGACAGCGTGGCGTTGATCGCGTCCTTGCGGGCGGTGTCGAAGCCGAAGACCGCGAGCAGGCCGTAGAGGAAGGTCACGACGAGGGCCGGGGTCCACATCGTGTAGTCCCGCATCCGCAGGAAGGTCTGGGCCGGGGAGACCACGATGCCCCGCAGTAGGTCCTTCCAGTGCAGACGGGGGCCTATGGGCGGGGCCGGGGCCTGGCCCGCGCGATAGGTCTCGCCCTGGCTGTAGGGGTCCTCGCCGACGGCGAACGCCTGGGTGTGGCCCGGGCGGTCGGCCGCGTACGGGTCCGGGGTCCCGGGACCGCCCTGGCCGCCGCCCCCGAAGTACTCCGGCTCGCCCTGGCCCTGCGGCGCGCTCCACTGCGGGCCGCCGCCCTGGGGCCGCGCGGCTCCGTAGGGCCCTGCGCCGCCGCCGTACTGCTGCTGCGGCGGCGCGGAGGGATAGCCGTACGACGGGCCCTGCGGGGCCTGCTGTCCGTACGGGGGTTGTTGCGGTCGCGCTTGAGGAGCGCCGTTGTCCCGGCCGCGTCCGATCCTGAATCCAGCCACGCCTTCGAACGTACCTGGTCCCGGAGGGTGACGTGCCGGGCCCGGGGCAGCGGGAGGGGGTTTGCTGCCGAGCTGTGACATCCCCTAAGGGGTCGGTGGCCGGGGAATTCAGGGGGACCGGGGGGTTTGGCGCCGGGTCCGGCGCTCCCGGGCCCAGTACGCGGCGGTGAGGGCGACGAACCGGGTGTTGCCCACCGCGTAGCGCAGGAACATACGGCGCGGCTCCTGGGCCAGCCGGTGGAACCACTCCAGGCCGGTCCGCCGCATCCAGCGCGGTGCCCTGCTGCGCACTCCCGCCACCACGTCGAAGGAGCCGCCGACGCCGACCACCAGGGCGCAGCCCAGCTCCCGCTGCCGACGGGCGAGGAAGTACTCCTTACGGGGGCTCGGCACGGCGAGGAACAGCAGGTCCGGGCGGGTCTCGCGGACGGCGGCCACCACCTCCGGCTCCCCGGCCTCGTCCCAGTAGCCGTCCCGGTGCCCGACGATGTGGACGCCCTGGCGGGCGGCGATGCGGGCGGTCTCCCGGACCACCTCCGGCTTCGCGCCGAGGAGGTAGACCCGGTGGCCGTGGCGGGCGGCGCTGCGCCACATCGCCAGCATGAAGTCGATGCCCGCGACCCGTTCGGGCAGCGGGCTGCCGAGCAGGCGGCCCGCCCAGACGACCGACTGGCCGTCCGCGTTGACGAGCGAGCAGGCGCGGATGATGCCCGCGAGTGCCGGGTCGTCCCGGGCCTGCACGATCTTGGCGGCGTTCAGCACC
This sequence comes from Streptomyces sp. NPDC052040, assembly GCF_044548405.1. Lineage (NCBI taxonomy): Bacteria > Bacillati > Actinomycetota > Actinomycetes > Kitasatosporales > Streptomycetaceae > Streptomyces > Streptomyces sp. NPDC052040. The sequence goes on from NZ_JBIUBV010000012.1 coordinate 126,958, forward strand.
ACATGCTGGTGGGGGCCGCCGTCCGCGATCAGCGCCTCGGCGGCCGCGACCGACTCGTCCAGGGTCAGCGGGTGAACGGGCAGCCCGCACACCGTCACCGGCCGGACGGGGCCCGCGGGGCCGGTGCGCGCCGCCCCGTCCGGCGGTCGGCGTCGGCTGGTGGCCGGTGCCGGGCCGGGGGGTGCCGTCCCCTGCGGTGCGGTCTCCTGGGATGCGGTCTCGTCGAGTGTCGGCCCGCGGGGTGCCGTCCCGTCGGGTGCCCTCTCGCCGGGTGGCTTCCCGTCGGGTGCCCTCTCGTTCGGCGGCGGGGTGGTCGGCACGCCGGGTCTCCGTTTCGTCAGGATCGGCGGGTCAGGCCGAGGTGGCGCCAGAAGTGCACGAACTCCTCGGCGACACGGCCGGGTTCGTACCGCGGGAGCAGTTCCCGCCAGGCCTTCTGCTGGCGGTGCCGGATGTCGTCGAGGTCGTCCGCGCACGCCTTGAGGAAACCGGTGACGGACTCGACCGACGCCGCGACGGGTTCCACGCAGCCATGGGTGAAGAGTTCGGCGTCCCCCGGGGAGGGCGTCGCGGCGACGGCGCAGCCCGCCTGGAGCCCTTCGAGCAGGACGAAGGGGAGGCCCTCGGTCCAGCGGGCGGGCAGCACGAAGGCATCGATGTCCGTCCAGAAGGACAGGACGCGGGACAGGTCGAGCACCCCGAGGTCCTCGTCCACACAGGCCGGAGGCGGTACGTCGTGCCGCATCCCGGCGACCCGGAACTCCAGGGGGACGCCCCGGCGCTTCAGTTGCTCGACCGCGTCGCAGACGAGGTCGAAGCCCTTGGCTCGGCTCATCGTCCCGATCCAGCCGACGCGCAGCGCCCGCGGCGGCCCGGCCTCCCGCGTCCCCGGGGGTGTCGCGAGCGCGGGGTTGCGCAGCACGGTGACCGAGGCGGTACGGCAGCCGGAGGCCCGCAGTTGGCCGCCCACCGCCTCGCCGAGCACCAGCCAGTGGCAGCCGCCCAGGGACGCGCGCAGCAGCCGGTTCCCCGCGAGCCGGGCGGGCAGTTGGGCGCCGTGCAGATGCAGCACCACGGTCGAGCCCGCGGCCCGGGCGAGGAGGACCAGGAGGACGTCGCGCAGCAGGGGCAGGCCCCACTGGGAGACCGGCAGATAGACGGCGTCGGGCCGGGTGCGGGTCAGCGCGTACACGGCCCTGGTGAGGGCCGTGGCCGTGGCCGAGACCTTGGCGGGCCAGGAGGCCGCGAGGCGGTCGGAGCCGGCTCGGCTGGCGGAGAGGGAGATGACCGCCCGTACCCGGCAGTGGCCGGTGAGGACGGGTGTGAAGAATTCCGCCGCCCGTCCCATTCCACCGAGGCGCCGGCTGTGCCGGAAAACGAGGACGGTCGGCTCGGCGGTTTTCCGCGGAGCATGCGGAAGGACGGGAAACATTCCCAGTCTCCAGCCGTGGGGTGTGCGGGATTTCTTGACCCGGCTGCATGGGCCGATGAATCAACCGAAGCACCCGCCGCGGGGGGGAGTCCAGTGCAACACGTCGAACCGCTTTTTTCATACGGTATGCAGCGGGCGTGCCGTGCGACGTCGGTATTCCGGGGCGACGTGATATGAATCGACGGGTTCCGCGAAAGGGAGGGCTGTGAGTATTGCCGATTCCGCTGCACCGTTCGGTTCCGGCTTCTCCGTCTTCGCCGCCGGGTGCGTCGTCGTCTGCGTGCTGTCGGTGCTGGTGCTGGCCGTGTGCCTGAGAGGGGCGGGGTGGGTGCTCTGGGCGGCCTGTCTGGTGCCTCTCTTCCTGCTGGGCCGGACCTATGCGACGGTGGGCGTGGCCCCGTTCTACGCCCTGGACGTGCTCGCCGCCTTCGCGCTGCTGGCGACCCTGCACACCTGGGGGCCCCGGGCCTTCACGGAGCGGCGGCTGCGCCGGTTCCGCGCCGCCGCCGTGGGGCTGGCGGCGATGACCTGCCAGGCGGTGTACCGGGGGATGGGCGCGGGGTATCCCGATGCCCTCAAGGGCCTGATCCTCGGTCTGTATCCGGTGTTCGGATGGTGCGCCGCGACCTGGTTCCTCACCCGGCGCGGCGGGGAGGCCGGGCGCTGGCAGTGGGTGTTGTACGTGCCGACCGCCGGGGTCGTCCTGACCTGGGCCCTCGGTGATCCGCTGCCCGCCGCGGCGACGGGCCTCTATCTGGCGGTCGCCGGTGCGTTCGGGGCGCAGCTGAAGCTGCGGGGGAGCAGCAGGCTGCTGGTGTGGACGCTGGCCGGAGCTGCCCTGATGACCGCCCTCGCGAGCAAACGGGGTCCCCTGCTGGCGGTGTTGGCGGCGGTGGCGGCCGCCACCCTGGCGGGCCGCTGCTCTTCCCGGGGTCCGGTCCGGCTGCCGGTGCTGACCTGGGGTGTCGCCACGGCGGTGGTGGTCGGCGTGCTGGGGGTCGGCCTGACCGGGCGGGACGTGGGCGGGCTGCCCGTGGTCGGGGGGCTCGCGGCCCGGGTGTCGGCCTCCGAGGACGCGAGCACCGAGGCGGGCGCCAATGTGGACCTGCGGCTGGGCATGTGGCGTGAGGCCTTCCGGGAGGTCCGGGAGGAGCCGCTGCTGGGCGTGGGCGCCGGTCACCCCATCGAGGTGATCGGCCATGGCGAGCAGCTGAACGCGCCCCGGGCGGGCCCGCACAACTCCTTCGTCGGGTACGTCTACTACCTGGGCTGGCCTGCGGGGATCGCCTTTCTGCTGCTGGTCGCCGGGACCCTGGGCCGGACCTGGCGGGCCCGGCGGCACCCCGCGGCCGCGGCCTGGTTCGGGGCCACGGTGGGGGTCGCAGTCACCGCCTCCACCAATGTCGCCTTCGAGACCACCTATATCGGGCTGCCCTCCTGGCTGGTGCTCGCCTGCGCCTTCGCGCTGGTCGGGGTCCCGCCGCGGGACGGGGAGGCCGCCGATGCCCGGACCTCGGACGCCCGCGCCGTCCCTGGCGCCCCCGTCGCTCCCGCCTTTCCCGGCGCTCGTGCCCGCCCGGGCGGCGAGGGCCCGCGGTCCGCGCCGCCCCTCGGAACCGCCGTCCCCGCGGGACCGCACGTCTCCCCCGCCACGGCGCGCCTCGCACCGTCCCGCTCGTAGAGCGTCCTGGGCCGCCGCCGACACGGCCCCCCGATCCCGGCGAACAAAGACTCCCCGACCGCCGCGCATACTGCTCCGCCCCGCGTCCATACACCCGCACGGGGGACGTCCGGCCCTATCCGCGAGGGGAATCCGGAAAGATTTCCTAGGCTGTCTCCCCGGGGGGAGGCGCGAACCGATGTCCGGAAACAGGGAAAAGGAAAAACACCGGTCGGCCGCCGAATCGTCTTCGCCCGACCCACAGGGAGTGTGTGTGACAGCCCGCAAGGCGCTCATTACCGGAATCACCGGCCAGGACGGCTCGTATCTCGCCGAGTTGCTCCTGGAAAAGGGTTACACCGTCCATGGAATCATCCGGCGCGCGTCGACCTTCACCACCGGCCGTATCGACCATCTCTACCAGGACCCGCACGATCCCGGGGCCCGGCTCTTTCTGCACTACGGCGATCTGACGGACGGCAGCCGGGTCGCGGGCCTCCTCGAACGGATCCAGCCCGACGAGGTGTACCACCTGGCCGCTCAGTCGCATGTGCGGGTCTCCTTCGACGAGCCCCTGTTCACCGGCGACACCACCGCCCTCGGCACCACCCGGCTGCTGGAGGCCATCCGCACCACCGGGCTGCCCTGCCGCTTCTACCAGGCGTCCAGTTCCGAGATGTTCGGCGCCTCGCCGCCGCCCCAGCACGAGGGAACCCCCTTCCACCCGCGCTCCCCGTACGGTGTGGCGAAGGTCTACGCGTACTGGATCACCCGCAACTACCGCGAGGCGTACGGGCTGCACGCCGTCAACGGCATCCTCTTCAACCACGAGTCGCCGCGCCGGGGCCCCACCTTCGTCACCCGCAAGGTCGCCAACGCCGCCGCCCGGATCAAGGCCGGTCTCCAGGACACCCTGTACCTGGGCAATCTCGACGCGCGGCGGGACTGGGGCTATGCCGCCGAGTACGTCGAGGCGATGTGGCTGATGCTCCAGCAGGACGAGCCCGACGACTATGTCGTCGCCACCGGCAGCAGCTACAGCGTGCGCGATTTCGTCGCATACTCCTTCGCCCATGTCGGCCTGGACTGGCGCGAGCATGTGCGCTTCGACGAGCGGTATCTGCGCCCCGCCGAGGTCGACGACCTGGTCGGCGACGCGTCGAAGGCCGCGCGCGTGCTCGGCTGGCGGCCCGCCGTCCGGGCGCCGGAGCTGGCGCGGCTGATGACCGACGCCGAACTCGGCGCCCTGCAAGGCACCGAGCGCTCCCCGGCGGCGACGGTCCCGGCGCCCGCCCAGGCGCCCGCCGCCCACGGGCGTTAGGCGGGAGCGCCGTGGCAGCCCCGCGCCCGTCGCGCGATCTGCGCCCCGCCGGGCGGCCGCCCGGCTCCGTGCCGGTCCCCGCGGCCCGCACCCCCGAGGGCGGGGACGGCGCCCCGCGGCCGCGCTTCGCCGGTGCCGTGGTCCGGTCGGTCGTCGCCCGCGCCGTGACACTCCCGGTCACCGCGGTCACCAACCTGGCCCTGGCGCACACCGTGGTCGGCGCGGTCGGGGTGCCCGGCTACGCGCAGTTCGCCCTGGTCACCACCCTGCCCGCGGTGCTGCCCCTGACGGATCTGGGCGCGGGCGCCGCCATCACGGAGGCCGTCGCCCGCGACACCTCACCCGAGCGGCGGCTGGTGCGCGGCGCGGTCCTCGCCGCGGCCCGCAATCTGATGTGCGCGGGAGCCGTCGTCGCCGTCCTGGGAGTGACCCTGGCCCTGTTCGGGATGTGGGACACCCTGCTGGGGCGGGGCGCGCAGCAGGGGTCCGACGCGACGGTGGCGCTCGCCGCGGTGCTCTTCGGGTGCAGCATGCCGCTCGGTCTGAGCAGATCCGTGCTGCTGGCCGTGAACCGCAACGACGTCGCCTTCCTGCTCCAGGGCGCGGGCAGCGCGCTGCTGTTCGCCCTGGTGCTGGGCGCCGCCCGGCTGGGTGCACCCACCGGCGCCTTCGTCGCGGTGGCCTTTGCCTCCCAGTGCCTGGTGAGCGCGGCGGGCGGGGTGCTCGCGGGCCGGTACCTCGGGATGCCGCTGCTCGGCATGACCATGGGCAGTGTCCGCGCGTCGGCGGTGCGGGACCGGACGCCCATCGCGCATCTCGCGCTGCCCATGGCCGTCGTCACCGCGGCCACGGCCGTCGCCTACGCCACCGACCGGCTCGTCCTCAGCCACACCGCCGACGCCTCGGCGGTGGCGGGCTATTCGGCCGGGGCCCAGTTCTTCGCCCCGGCGAGCAGTCTGCTGGGCGCGGCAGGGCTGCCGCTGTGGGCGCTGTTCGCCCGCCGCAGGCGCTCACCGGGCACGCCCCGGCGCCAACTCGTCGCGTTCACCGCGTGGTTCGCGGCGGGCGGACTGGCCGTGGGCGCCGGGATCACCGTACTCGGGCCGCTCGCGGGCACCTGGATGATGCACGAGCGGATCCGGGTGGGGACCGGTCTCATGGCCGCGTTCGCCGCGCTGCTGTTCGTGCAGGCGGTCGCCTACCCGTCCACCATGTGGGCGACCGACGCGGCCGGACTGCGCTTCCAGGCGGTGGTGTGCAGTCTGATGGCCGCGGTGAACCTGGCCGTGTCCATCCCCCTGGCGCGGCTGGGCGCGGCGGGCCCGGTCATCGGCTCGGTCGCCTCCTACGCCGTCTTCGTCCTCGTACCCACCCTGTTCCGAGCCTTCCGCCGGCCGGCGTCCGCGCCACCGGCGAGGAGGCGCCACCGTGTGTCCCCGCAGAGGTCCTCATCGTGATCAAGCTGATCAAGTCCACCTTCCACCGCGAGGCCGAGACCCGGCGCGCCCTGGCCGAGTTCGTGCTCCGCGCGGACATGCTGAGCATGGGCGAGCAGTGCCGGACCTTCGAGCAGGCCTTCGCCCTCCGCCAGGGCCGCCGTCACGCCGTGTTCGTCGGCAACGGCAGTGTGGCCAATCTGCTGCTGGTCCAGGCCCTCCTGAACGAGGGGCGGCTGCGCCGGGGCGACCGGGTCGGCTTCTCGGCCCTGACCTGGCCCACCAATGTCATGCCGCTCCTCCAACTGGGCCTGGAGCCGGTGCCGGTCGACTGCGCCCTGGACACCCTCAACGTCTCCCCGGACACCCTGGAGCCGTGTGTCGCCGGGCTGCGGGCGCTGTTCCTGACCAATGTCCTCGGGTTCTGCGACGACCTTCCCGCGCTGCGGGTGATGTGCGAGGACCACGGGGTGCTGCTCCTCGAGGACAACTGCGAGGCGCTCGGGTCCCGTACCGCGGGCACCCAGCTCGGCAACTTCTCGCTCGCCTCGACGTTCTCCTTCTTCGTCGGCCACCATCTGTCCACCGTCGAGGGCGGGATGGTGTGCACCGACGACGACGAGCTGCACGAGCGGCTGGTGGTCTCCCGGGCGCACGGCTGGGACCGCGATCTGCCGCCGGAGCGGCGGGCCCGGCTGCGCGCCGAGGCGGGGGTGGACGACTTCCACGCCCGGTACACCTTCCACGACCTCGCCTCGAACTTCCGGCCCACCGAACTCAACGGGTTCATCGGCAACCGGCAGCTCCGCCACTGGGACGAGATCGTGGAGACCCGGGCGGCCCACTTCGCGCGCTTCAGCCAGGCCATGGCGGGCAACGCGGACTTCCACCCGTACGACCTGTCCCACATGGACCTGGTGTCCAACTTCGCGATGCCGGTGGTCTGCCGGACCCCGGAGCTGGCCGGGAAGTACCGTGCCGAGTTCGAGGCGGCCGGGGTGGAGATCCGCCCGGTCGTCGCCGGGGACATCACCCGGCAGCCGTTCTACCGCCGCCATGTCCGGGACGCGCCCGCGTGCCCGGTGGCCGGGCTGGTCCACGGCAACGGCTTCTACTTCGGCAACAACCCCGACCTCACCGGGGACGAGACGGCCGTGCTGTGCGAACTGCTGGGCGGGTGACGCGGGTGACGCGGATGACGGATCCGGAGGACCGGATCTATGTCGCCGGGCACACCGGCATGGTGGGCTCCGCCGTCGTGCGGCGGCTGCGCGCGGCGGGACACCACAACCTGGTGCTGCGGACCCGCGCGGAACTCGACCTCACCGATCAGGCGGCCGTGCGGGACTTCATGGCGGAGCAGCGGCCCGACCGGGTCGTCGACTGCGCGGCCAGGGTCGGCGGCATCCGGGCCAACATGGCGCGGCCCGCGGAGTTCCTGTACGAGAACCTCCAGATCCAGAACAACCTGATCTGGTCGGCCCGGGACGCCGGGGTCGGGACCTTCCTCTTCCTCGGCAGCTCCTGCATCTACCCGCGGGACTGCCCGCAGCCGATGCGGGAGGAGTACTTCATGACGGGCCGTCCCGAGCCGACCAACGAGGCCTATGCCTACGCCAAGATCGCCGGGATGAAGCTGTGCGAGTACCTGCACGACGAGTCCGGGCGGAACTTCGTCTCGTGCATGCCGGCCAACGTCTACGGCGAGGGCGACAACTTCGACCCGGAGACCTCCCATGTGATCCCGGCGCTGCTGCGGCGCATGCACGAGGCCCGCGAGTCGGGGGCGCCTGAGGTGGTGGTCTGGGGCAGCGGGGACAGCCGCAGGGAGTTCCTGCATGTGGACGACCTGGCGGACGCGGTGCTCTGGCTGCTGGCCCATCATCGCGCCAAGCGGTTCCTCAACGTGGGCACGGGCCGCGACATCTCGGTGCGGGAACTGGCGGAGCGGATCCGGGACCTCGTGGGCTACCGGGGCCGCCTGGTCTTCGACGCCTCGGGGCCCGACGGCATGCCACGGAAGGCGCTGGACGTGTCCGCGCTGCACGCGGCGGGCTGGCACCACCGGATCGGCTTCGAGGAGGGCCTGCGCCGTACGTACGACTGGTATCTCGCCGAGGTCGCCCGTACCGGGGCGGCGGTCTGACGGGCCCCCTTCCCGGGGCCGGTCAGCGGCCCTGGGAAGGGGGCCGGGGGCCGCGCAGCCGGGCGGCGTGCCGGGCCGTCGCGTCGATCAGCCCGGACCGGTTGCCCGCGCCCCACGCCATGCTCACGCCCTGGACGAGCGGCCACCAGCAGGACTCCAGGCGCAGCGCGGCGGGCCCCAGATAACGGCGCATCACCCGGCGCCCCTCGTCGTCGGGGCAGGGGTTGGTCACCGTGAGGGAGGTGGAGTGGACCCGGAAGCAGCCGAGGACCCGCGGCAGGTACACCATGCCCCCGTCCTGCCGCAGCCGCAGATGCAGGTCGAAGTCCATGGCGTAGCGCAGCTCCGGGTCGAGTGTCCCGGCCCGCCGTACGGCGCTGCGGCGGTAGAGGGAGCCGGGCTGACCGACGAAGTTCTGGCCGTACCGGGAGAGCCAGCCGGCGAAGGCTCCCGGGCGCAGGGTGTAGAGGGTGCGGTCGTCGGCGTCGATGACCCGCAACCGCCCGTAGACCATGGCGGTGCCGGGAGACCGGTCGAGCGCCTCGCGGGCCGTGGTCAGGCTGCCCTCGGTGAGCAGGTCGTCGTCGCCGAGCCAGGCCAGGTACTCCGTGCCGGCGTCCCGCCAGCCCTGGTTGACGGCGTTGCTGAGCCCCCGCCGCTCCTCCACGAGGAACCGGCAGCGGTGGCGCTGTGCCGCGGCGCGCAGGGTGTCCCCGGCCCGGGCGGGTCCGACCAGGACCACGTCCACGGCCTCGCGCTGCCGCCCGACCGAGGCCAGGGCCTGTTCCAGATATGCGGGGCGCTCCCCGGTGGTCGGGACCACCAGCCGGATACGCGGAGGGGTGCGGGAGTTCATCGCCTGTGCGCCTTTGCTGTCCGAGGCCGCTGCCCGGCCTGCTGCCGCCGTGCATACGTAGAGCTACACCCCGGCGGCGGGCCGCCCCGGCCGACACGGCCCGGTCCCGCCGAAAAACCATGCGTTCCCCCGCGCCCCCTCCCCTGCGGTCCCCCTCCGGAAAGGAACTCCCCGTGTTCTCCACTGTGTGCGTGGTCGGCCTCGGCTACATCGGACTGCCCACCGCCGCCGCGCTCGCCACGAACGGCATCGATGTCGTCGGCGTGGACATCAACCCGACGACCGTCGGCCTGATCAACGCCGGGCGGGCCCCGTTCGTCGAACCGGACCTGGCCGTGGCGGTCAGCGGCGCGGTGGCCATGGGGCGGCTGCGCGCGACCGGGGCGCCCGAGCCCGCGGACGCCTTCGTCATCGCCGTCCCCACTCCGCTGCGGGACGACCGCACCGCCGACCTGTCCTGCGTACGGGCGGCCGCGGCCTCGGTGGCCGCCGTGCTCAAGGCGGGCGACCTGGTGATCCTGGAGTCCACCTCGCCGCCCGGCACGACCGTGGAGCTGTCCCGGTGGCTCGGCAAGCACCGGCCCGACCTGTCCTTCCCGCACGAGGCGGCCGACGCGCCGGACATCCGCGTGGCCCACTGCCCCGAACGGGTCCTGCCGGGCCGCACGATGATCGAGATCGTCACCAACGACCGGGTCGTCGGCGGGGTGGGGGAGGGCTGCGCCGAGCGGGCGCGGGCGCTCTACGAGGTGTTCACCAAGGGGGAGTGCCTGCTCACCGACGCCACCACGGCGGAGATGGCCAAGCTCAGTGAGAACGCCTTCCGCGACGTCAACATCGCCTTCGCCAACGAGCTGTCCATGGTCTGCGACCACCTGGGCATCGACGCCGCCGAGGTCATCGCCCTGGCCAACCGCCATCCCCGGGTCGGCATCCTGCGGCCGGGGCCGGGTGTCGGCGGCCACTGCATCGCCGTGGACCCCTGGTTCGTCGTCGGCAGCGCGCCGCAGCAGGCCCGGCTCATCCGGCTGGCCCGCGAGGTCAACGACGAGCGGCCCGGCTATGTGCTCGGCGAGGTCCTGCGGACGGCCGGACGGTTCAAGGACCCGGTGATCGCCTGCCTCGGCCTGGCCTTCAAGGCCAACATCGACGACCTCAGGGAGAGTCCGGCCCTGCACATCGTGACGCAGCTGGCCCAGCGGCAGAGCGGGCGGCTGCTGGTCGCCGAACCGCACATCACCCGGCTGCCGGAGTCACTGGCCCGCACGGGCACCGTCGGGCTGGTCGACGCCGCCACCGCCGTGCGGGACGCGGACGTCGTGGTGCTGCTCGTGGACCACGACGCCTTCCGGGGCGTCAAACGCACGGCGCTGCGCGGCAAGGCCGTGTTCGACACCCGCGGCTTCTGGCGCTGAGGCCCGGCCGCCCGCCCCGCGGTCCGCGGACTCCGGCGCCGGAACGAACTCCGCGGGGGGCGGGCACAGCCCCAGCCAGTGCCCGACGGCCCGTACGGTGCGGTCGGCGGCGCGTCCGTCGCCGTACGGGTTGACGGCCCTCGCCATCGCCGCGTGGGCCGCCCGGTCGTGCAGCAGCCGCCGTACCTCCTTCACGATGCGTTCGCGGTCGGTGCCCACCAGCCGGGAGGTGCCCGCCCGCAGCGCCTCCGGGCGTTCGGTGGTGTCCCGCAGCACCAGGACCGGCTTGCCGAGCCCCGGCCCCTCCTCCTGGATGCCGCCGCTGTCGGTCAGGATGAGATGCGCGCGGTTCATCAGGCGGGCGAAGGCGCCGTAGGGCAGCGGCTCGGTGAGGCGTACCCCCTCAAGTCCCGCCAGCTGCGGCACGATCGCGGCCCGCACCACCGGGTTGGGATGCAGCGGCAGCACGATCAGCAGCCCCGGCTCGCTGCGGGCGAGGTCGGCCAGCGCCCCGCCGACGGACTCCATGGCGGTGCCCCAGGACTCCCGGCGGTGAGCCGTCACCAGCAGCACCCGGCGGGGGATGTCGTCGAGGTCGGAGAGGGCGGGGTCGCCGTAGTGCGCGGTGCGGCCGACCGCCCCGCGCAGGGCGTCGATCACGGTGTTCCCGGTGACCACGATCGAGGACCGGGGGATTCCGTCGCGCAGCAGGTTGTCCCGCGCGTGTGCGGTGGGCGCCAGATGCAGGGAGGCCAGTTGGGTCGCGAGACGGCGGTTGATCTCCTCGGGGAAGGGCGCGTAGCGGTCGTCGGTGCGCAGCCCCGCCTCCAGGTGCACCACGGGGATCCGGTGGTAGAAGGCGGCGAGGGCCCCGGCGAAGGCGGTCGTGGTGTCCCCCTGGACCAGGACCGCGTCCGGCCGTTCCCGCTCCAGCAGCGGGCACAGCCCGGCCAGGACGCGCACCGTGATGTCGGCCAGCGACTGGCCCGCGCGCAGGATGCCGAGGTCGTGGTCGGCGCGGATGCCGAACAACGTGTGTACCTGGTCGAGCAGTCCGCGGTGCTGGGCGGTCACCGCCACCGTCGCCGTGAAGAGCGGGGAACGGCCGAGGGCCTCGATGACGGGGGCCATCTTGATGGCCTCCGGCCGTGTTCCGTAGACCATCATCAGTCGTTTCACCGGGGACGTCCCTCCGCGCTGCGCCGGACCGCCGCCGGGCCCGCGGCACCGGCGGCTGCGTCGCCCGGAGCGGAAGAGGCTCTCTGAAGGGGTCCAGCGAATCGCTGTTGTGCGGCCGTGCCCGTCATGCTGGGGACATATTCACCCGGCCGGATGGAGATGTTCGGCCGTCTGGTCCTCTCGTCGGGGCAGTGAACACGCTCCGTGACGATGGCCTTCCTACAGTGCGGCCTGGCCCCGACTACTCTCCGCGGCGGACGCTCCCTCTCCCACGCTGCTTCCCTCACCCGAAGGCGGGAAATGAAAACTGTCCTTCTGTCCCCGCGCACCGGTGCCGTCACGGTGGGTGATGTGCCCGCCCCCGACACGGATCCCGGGACGGTGCTGATCCGCAACGAGTGGTCGCTGATCAGCGCGGGTACGGAGCGGGCCACCGTCTCCACCGGCGCCCAGAGTCTGATCGGCAAGGCCCGCCGGCGTCCGGACCAGGTGGCCCAGGTGCTCGACAGCGTGCGGCGCACCGGCCTGACCGAGACCTACCGGACCGTCAGGGAGCGCCTGGACCGCCCGATGCAGCTCGGCTACTCCTGCGCGGGCACGGTGCTGCGCACCGGCGAGGGCGTCGAGGACCTCCGCCCGGGCATGCGGGTCGCCGCCGCCGGGGCACGCTACGCCTCGCACGCCGAACTCGTCGCCGTGCCGCGCAATCTGGTGGTCCCGGTGCCGGACGGGGTGGACAGCCGGTGGGCGGCCTTCGCCACCGTCGGCGCGATCGCCCTCCAGGGAATCCACCAGGCGGAGGCGGTGCCCGGCTCCCGGATCGCCGTCATCGGACTGGGCCTGGTCGGCCAGATCACCCTGCAACTGCTGCGCGCCTACGGCTACGACGCCCTCGGTGTCGATCCCGACCCCGCCATGGTGGCGCTCGCCGGATCGGCCGGTCTGACGGCCTTCCCGCGCGGCGCAGAGGGACTGCCCGAGACGGTGGCGCGGCACTGGGCGGGCTGCGGCGCGGACGCGGTGCTCATCACCGCCGCCACCGCCAGCTCCGATCCCGTGGAGTTCGCCGGGCGGCTGGCCCGGGACCGGGCCGCCGTGGTCGTCGTCGGTGACGTGGGTGTCGTACCGCCCCGGTCGTCCTACTACCACAAGGAACTGACGCTCCGTTACGCCCGCTCCTACGGGCCCGGGCGCTACGACCCGGGCTTCGAGGAGGGCGGCCACCCCTACCCCGAGGGCTATGTCCCGTGGACGGAGCGCCGCAACCTCGCCGAGGTGCTGCGGCTGACGGCCACGGGCGCGCTGGACCCCTCCCTGCTCAAGCCGCGGGTCTTCCCCGTCGAGGAGGCGGCCGACGCCTACGAGGCGCTGAAGCCGTCGCCCGGCGGACGCGCCGTGGCCCTGCTGCTGCGCTACGCCGGGACCGCCGAACCGCCCTCCCGGCCCCCGGCCCGGGCGGAACCCGGCACCTGGACCGCGCCCCGGGGCACGGTCCGCCTCGCGGCGATCGGCGCGGGCAACTTCGCGACCAGGACGCTCTTCCCGGAGCTGAAGCGGGCACCGGGCGCCGTCTTCTCCTGGGTGGCCGGGGGACGCGGGCCGTCCGCCGCGCACCAGGGGCGCCGCTGGGGGTTCGGCACGGTCGCCGAGAGCGTCGAGGCCGGTCTCGCCTCCGGGGACGCGGACTGCGTGATGGTGCTCAGCCGCCACGACAGCCACGGCCGGTACGCGGCCGGGGTGCTGCGCGCGGGCGCCGCCCTCTACTGCGAGAAGCCCCTCGGTCTGACCGAGACGGAGCTGGAGGACCTGGCCGACGCCTGGCTGGTCTCGGGCGCCCCGGCGATGGCCGGGTTCAACCGGCGGTTCGCACCCGCGGTGCGCGACCTGCGGGCCGCGCTTCCCGAGGGGGCTCCCCTCCAGGTGGTCCACCGGGTGTTCGCGGGGCGGCTGTCCGCCGACCACTGGTACTCCGACCCCCGGCAGGGCGGACGGCTGCTCGGCGAGGTCTGCCACTTCATCGACACGGCGGGCTTCCTGGTGCCGGGACGGCCGTCCGGGGTGCGGGCCGTCGGCACGGACGGCCGGGACCCGGCGACCGCGCAGAGCCTCACCCTCCAGCTGACCTACGACGACGGCTCCAGCGCCTGTGTCGTCTACGGCGGGCTGACCCCGCCCGGCGCCCCCAAGGAACTCCTGGAGGTCGCCGCCGACGGGGTGGCGGCCAGGATCGACGACTTCCGCTCGCTGACCGTGTGGAAGGGCGGCCGGGCGGCGACCACGGCCTACCGGGGCGGCTCCAAGGGGCACGCGGCCGAGATGCGCGGGCTGGTCCGGCTGGTGCGGGGCGAACCGCTGGGCGAGGACGCGGCCGCCGCCGACTTCCCCTCGGCGCTGTGGAGTTCCCTGGTGGCCTGCCGCGCCGCCCGCTCCCTCACCGAGGACCGGACCGTGGAGACCGCGCCCGCGACCCCCGCCCTGGCCCGGGCGCTCGGCTGCCCGGCGCCCGGCCCGGCCGCGCCCGCCGCGGTGCCGCACCCCGGCGGTCCCGCAGCGGCCACGGCGGTGACCTGATGTGCGGCTTCGTGGTCCTGCTGAACCGGACCCCGCACGGCCGCCCGTCGTCACGGCCGGATCCGTGCGCGCTGCTCGCCCACCGCGGTCCGGACGCCGACGGCCATCTGGACCTCCACGGGGACGGCTGGCACGCGGAACTGCACTTCCGCAGACTGGCCGTGATGGACCCGGACCCGCGCAGCGACCAGCCCTTCGGGGACCCCGCGCGGGGCGTCCTCGTCTACAACGGCGAGCTGTACAACGCCCCGCGCCTGCGCGGACGCCTGAGCGGGCGCGGGGTGGCATTCACCACCGAGGGCGACACCGAGGTCCTCTACGAGCTGCTGCTGCAACCGGACTTCGCCCGGCTGCTCGACGAGGTGGACGGGATGTTCGCCTTCGTGCTCGTCCTGCCCGGCGGCGAGATCCGCTACGGCCGCGACCGGCTGGGGATCAAACCGCTGTACACGGCGGCGGACGCGGGGGGCCGCCCGGCCGCCCTCGCCAGTGAGATCGAGCCGCTGCGGGCCTGCGGTCTGGCCGGGGACGCCGATCCGGTCGCGGTGGCCCAGGGCGCCATGTTCCTGTGGACGCCCCCGCCGCGGACCGGCTGGCAGCGGGTGCGGTCGGTGCCCGCCGGGACGGTCCTCGCCGCGCGCGGCGCGGGCTACGGCGAGGTGTCGGAGCGCTGGCGGGCGGCGCGCACCGGGCCCCCCGGGGACATCGGTGCCGCGGTCCGCACCTCGGTCGCCCGCCAGCTGCGCGCGGACGTGACGGTGGGTCTGCTGCTGAGCGGGGGCCTGGACAGCACCTGGCTGGGCGTGGAGATGGCCCGGCACGGCTTCGCCGGTCCCTGTTTCGCCGCCCGGCCCCGTACCCCAGCGGGCACCCCGGAGCCCTTCGAGGACGACGCCCCCTATGCGGCCCGGGTCGCCCGGCAGCTGGGCCTGCCGCTGGCCTGGGCGGACCTCGACCTCGATGTGCTGCGCCGGATCCCGGACCTGGTCGCCACTGCCGAGGTGCCCTTCGGGGACCCGGCCGCCCTCGCCCTGATGCAGCTCTCCCGGGCCGCCCGCGGCAAGGCCACCGTGCTGCTGTCGGGGGTCGGGGTGGAGGAGCTGTTCCTCGGCTACGAGCGCTACCAGGCGGTATGGCTGCTCCAGCGCCTCCCCGCCTGGGCGCGCCCCGCCCTCGGCGCCACCGGCGCGATCCCGGCTCCCCGCCGCTACCGGGGCCGCGCGGACAAGTTCGAGCGGCTGCTGCGGCTGGACGCCCTCGACTGGTCCTGGGCGACCCAGGCGTACTACGGCGGGCGGGAGTGGGCGGCGCTGTCCCCGCTGGCCGGGCTGGACGAGGTCACCGAGCGGCACCGCGAGGTGGCGGGCGCCGTCCTGGACGCGGGCGGCACCCCGCTCGCCGCGCTGGCCGAGTGCGACCGGCGGCTGTTCCTGCCGGGGCTGAACCTGCTCTACGCGGACCGGGCGTCGATGCGGGCGGGTGTGGAGCTGCGGGTGCCCTTCCTGGGCGAGCCGGTGGTGGCGGCCGCGTTCGGGGCGGCCGCCGAGGACCAACTGCGGCTGGGCGTCGGCAAATCCCGGTTCCGTGCGGCCGCGGTGGCGTCCGGGGTGCCGGAGTTCGTCGCCCGGCGCCCCAAGACGGGGTTCGGGGCGCCGGTGCGCTCGCTGCTGCGGGAGCACGGGGCCCGGCTGTGGCGGGAGGTGCGGCGCTCCCCGCTGTTCGACGACGTCCTGGACCGGCGGACCGCGGACCGGGTGGTCGCCGACCATGTCCAGGGCCGCCGCGACCGGGGACTGGCGGTGTTCGGGCTGCTGTGCGCGGCCGTCTGGTGGGAGCGGAACGCGGCGGGCACCGGCCGCACCGCGGAGGTCCTGTCGGGCTACCGGGCGGCCGCCGTCGGCTGACCGCCGGGGGAGGCGGGCCGCGGCCCGTCCCCCACCACGGTGTGCAGCGCGGTCAGGGCGTCCAGCAGAGGCGCGGCGCTCCAGCGGGGCGACTCCCACAGGGCCCGGTTCCGCGCGGGGCGCACGGGCCGCCCGTCCGCGCCGAGACCGGGGTAGCGGTCCGCGACCGCCGCCAGCACGGAGACGGCGAAGCCGGGGGCGGCGAAGCCGTGCCCGGCGGCCCAGACGGCCGTACGGACCGCCGTGGCGTCGTTGTTGGGGTCGCGCCGGGGGCCGCCGCCCGCGAAGTAGCGGGGCAGCGGCCCGTCGAAGAGGTCCCGCAGCCAGTGGCGGGCCCCCCGCTCCAGCGGGGCCCGCACGTCCAGGCCGAGCCGGGCCGCCGCCTGGTCGAGCCGCAGCAGCACATAGCCGGTGTGGAAGCCGTCCACCCAGCCCAGGCCGGCGGCCTCGCCGTAGGGCCAGGAGCCGTCGGGGCGCTGGCCCGCGAGGCTCACCCCGGCCGCGTCCCGGGCGGCGGCGGCGAGGCGCCGCGCCAGGTCCCCGGGGACGGCCGGGGTGCGGGAGAGGCGGGCGGCGAGCGCGGCGCCCATCAGATTGGCGTTGTGGACCAGGACGTCACCGGCGGGGGTGTAGGTGAAGAACTCCCCGTTGTGCAGATGCTCCAGCAGGGCGCGGGCCAGCGACCGTACGGCGGTGTCGTCGAGCGTTCCGGAGTCCAGGCAGCCGTCGGCGCAGAAGACGGTGGCCACCAGGTTGGGGACGTGCGAGGGGTAGTGCGCCCAGCGGGTCTGCACATCGAACTCGTAGCGCCACAGCCCGGCGTAGCGCCCGGACAGCTGCTCGTCCGCCGTCCGCCGTCCCAGCCGCCGGGCGCGCTCCTGCCAGCGGGGGTCGTCGGCGAGCCGGGCGCAGGCGGTCGCGGCGGTCCCGGTGGCCGTTGCGGTGCGCAGCGGGCGGATGCCGAGGGCGGGGCGCAGATCCAGCGGGCTGCGTTTGACGGTCTGGAGGAGCGCCTGCCGGAGCACCCGGTGGACGGCCGCCCGTCCCAGCGGGCCGGTCAGTCCGTCGTAGGGGTCGGGCCCCGCCCAGTCCCGGGCGTCGGCCCAGCCGAAGAGCCGTTCGGTCAGGGCGGGCACATCCGTCGGGTCGTACGGGGGCATGGGCCCTCCCGGGGGCGCGGTTGCGGGGGCGGGGTGTCGCGGGGCGGGGTCCGGGGTCAGTAGGCGCCGGTGCCCATCAGCACGGCACGCACCGTCCGCACCAGCACCCCGATGTCCACGGAGAGGCACCAGTTGTCCACGTAGCGCAGGTCCAGGGCGACGGTCTCGTCCCAGGACAGGTCGGAGCGCCCGCTGACCTGCCACAGCCCGGTGAGTCCCGGCCTGACGGCCAGCCGCCGCAGCTCCACCTCGTCGTAGCGGGCGACCTCGTCGGGCAGCGGCGGCCGGGGGCCGACCAGGGACATGTCCCCGCGCAGCACATTGAACAGCTGCGGCAGTTCGTCGAGGGAGTAGCGGCGCAGCACCCGGCCGACCCGGGTGACCCGGGGGTCGCGGCGCATCTTGAACATGCGCCCGTCCTGCTCGTTGGCCGCGGCGAGCTGGGGCCTGATCCGCTCCGCGTCCGCCACCATGGTGCGGAACTTGACCATGGTGAAGGGGAGCCGGCCGCGGCCGATGCGGGTCTGCCGGTGCACCACGGGCCCCGGCGAGTCCAGCCGTACGGCGAGGGCGACCGCCGCGAACACCGGGGAGAGCAGCAGGATCAGCAGGGCGGCGCCCACCCGGTCGGTCACCGGCTTGAGCAGGGCGGCCGGGCCCCGGCTCACCGGCGGGGCCACACTCAGCAGGGTGAGTCCGGCGGCCGAGGAGACACCGACCCGGCGCCCGGCCACCTCGGTCAGTCCGGGGACGACCACGAGCGGGCACCGGGCGCCGTGCAGGGCCCAGGACAGCCGCCGCAGCCGGACCCCGCTCAGACACGGCCCCGGTACGACGACCACCACGTCCGCGGCGAGCCGCCGGGCCGCCTCCAGGACCGGCGCGGAGTCGTCGGCCAGGGCGGAGGGGGCCTGCCGCGGCAGGCGGGCGGCGACCGGGGCCGGGTCCCGGGGGTCCCGCCCGCCGACCGGGCACACCCCCACCACCACGAACTCGTGGTCGGTGCGTTGCGCCAGATGGCCCACCAGGCCCTCGACGGCCTGCGTCTCCCCGATCACCAGGGCCCGGCGGACGGCGCGGCCGGCACGGCGCCGGGCGAGCAGATGGCGGTGGAGCAGGGTGTGCACGGCCGCGCTCGCGGGGGCGCAGGGCAGCAGGGCGGCCAGGGCGAGCAGAAAGGGTGACTCCTCGCCGGTCGCCGCCCGGACCACCGCGAGCAGTCCGACCAGCACCGGCCAGTCCCCCAGCGCGGCGGCGATGCTGTCGCGCTCGCCGAGGCGCCCCTCGCCGTAGCGGTCCCGTGCGGTGCGCACCAGCAGCCAGGCCAGCGCCGCCACCGTCGCGTACGCCGCCGCGGTCCGGCCGTCGCCCGGTGCGAAGGCCGCCCCCACCGGCACGCCCGCGGCGGCCGCGTCGCCGAGGACGGCCGCGGGCGCGTACCAGGCGGGCCTGGTGTGGGCGCGGCGCCCGGCGGGCGGCTGTTCCCTGAGGACCTGCGTCCGTGCGGGTCTCGGGATCGGTGGGTGGGGCATCGTCTCCCCGAACAGCCGCATGCGCCCTCCAGGAGGAATCGGAAAGGACGAACCGAGTGTGTACGGCGGCTCCTGGGAGAGCGGGGCACGACGCGGGGGAGGGGGAACTGTCACCCGTTGGGCAGAGCTGGGTGCCGGAGGATCCGCTGCTGCGGGCGGGGCCGCATGCGCGAGGGGCCGGAGCCGCTGCTGTGCGGCTCCGGCCCCTCGGGCATGCGCGCGGCGGGCGCGCGGGGGTGTTACTTGACCGGCTCGGGCTCCGGCTCGCTCTCCGCCTCCGCGTGGCCCGCCGGGTCGGCCGGCGTCCGGACGGAGTCCAGGAGCAGCTGGGCCACGTCCACGACCTGGATGGACTCCTTGGCCTTGCCGTCGTTCTTCTTGCCGTTGACCGAGTCGGTCAGCATCACGAGGCAGAACGGGCAGGCGGTGGAGACGATGTCGGGGTTGAGGGAGAGGGCCTCGTCGACGCGCTCGTTGTTGATGCGCTTGCCGATCCGCTCCTCCATCCACATCCGGGCACCGCCCGCGCCGCAGCAGAAGCCGCGCTCCTTGTGGCGGTGCATCTCCTCGTTGCGCAGGCCCGGGACCTTGCCGATGATCTCGCGCGGGGGCGTGTAGATCTTGTTGTGGCGGCCCAGGTAGCAGGGGTCGTGGTAGGTGATGATGCCCTCGACCGGGGTGACCGGGACCAGCTTGCCCTCGTCCACCAGGTGCTGGAGCAGCTGGGTGTGGTGGATGACCTCGTAGTCGCCGCCGAGCTGCGGGTACTCGTTGCCGAGGGTGTTGAGGCAGTGCGGGCAGGTGGCGACGATCTTCTTCGCCGACCTGGGCTTCCTCGACTCCTCGGTGGCCTTGCCGTCGTCGTCCAGCTCCTCGCCGAACGCCGTGTTCAGGGCCATCACGTTCTCCATGCCGAGCTCCTGGAAGAGGGGCTCGTTGCCCAGGCGGCGGGCGGAGTCACCGGTGCACTTCTCGTCGCCGCCCATGATCGCGAACTTGACGCCCGCGATGTGCAGCAGCTCGGCGAAGGCCTTGGTGGTCTTCTTGGCGCGGTCCTCCAGGGCGCCCGCGCAGCCGACCCAGTAGAGGTACTCGACCTCGGTGAGGTCCTCGATGTCCCGGCCGACCACCGGCACCTCGAAGTCGACCTCCTTGGTCCACTCCAGGCGCTGCTTCTTGGCCAGGCCCCAGGGGTTGCCCTTCTTCTCCAGGTTCTTGAGCATCGTGCCCGCCTCGGACGGGAACGCGGACTCGATCATCACCTGGTAGCGGCGCATGTCGACGATGTGGTCGACGTGCTCGATGTCGACCGGGCACTGCTCGACGCAGGCGCCGCAGGTGGTGCAGGACCACAGGACGTCCGGGTCGATGACGCCGTTCTCCTCGACGGTGCCGATCAGCGGGCGCTCGGCCTCGGCGAGGGCGGCCGCGGGCACGTCCGCCAGCTGCTCCTCGGACGCCTTCTCCGTGCCCTCCATGGTCTTGCCGCCGCCGGCCAGCAGATACGGCGCCTTGGCGTGCGCGTGGTCGCGCAGCGACATGATCAGCAGCTTCGGGGAGAGCGGCTTGCCGGTGTTCCAGGCGGGGCACTGCGACTGGCAGCGGCCGCACTCGGTGCAGGTGGAGAAGTCCAGCAGGCCCTTCCAGGAGAACTGCTCGACCTGGGAGACACCGAAGACGTCGTCCTCGCCGGGGTCGGTGAAGTCGATCGCCTTGCCGCCGGACGTCATCGGCAGCAGCGCGCCGAGCGCGGTCCCGCCCCGCGCGTTCCGCTTGAACCAGATGTTGGGGAAGCCCAGGAAGCGGTGCCAGGCCACACCCATGTCGGTCTTCAGGGAGACCGTGATCATCCAGATGAAGGAGGTGGAGATCTTCAGGGCCGCGAGGAAGTAGGTGAGGTTCTGGAGCGTGGAGACGTCCATGCCCCGCAGCCAGGCCACCACCGGGTACGAGATGAAGAAGGACGCCTCGTAGCCGTCCACGTGGTGCTGGGCGCCCTCGAGCGCGTGCAGCAGGAAGATGCAGACGCCGATGATGAGGATGACGGCCTCGACGAAGTACGCCTGGCCGGTGTTGGAGCCCGCGAAGCGGGACTTGCGGCCCGGCTTGTCCGGCCTGCTCAGCTGGCGGATCACGATCAGGGTCAGGATGCCCAGCGTGGTCGTGGTGCCGATGAACTCGATGAAGACGTTGTACGGGGTCCACTCGCCGAGGAACGGCAGCAGCCAGTCGGCCTTGAACAGCTGGCCGATGGCGTTGACGATCGTCAGGATCAGGGTGTAGAAGCCCACCGCCACGAACCAGTGTGCGACACCGACGATGCCCCAGCGGTTCATCCGGGTGTGGCCGAGGAACTCCCTGACCACGGTGACGGTGCGCTGGTAGGGCTCGTCGGTGCGCGTGCCCGCGGGCACGTTCTGGCCGAGCCGCATGAAGTTGTAGATCTGGAGGAGGGCGCGGGCGAACAGGGCCACGCCGACCACGATCAGAACCAGCGACACGATGATCGCGGCGAGTTGCATTTCGGGGCTCCTCGGGCCTGCGAGGGTTTTCCTCCGATGTACGTCCTGTGTACGCCGAAGGCGCGATTACTAAGCGGTAACTTATGGGTCGGTCTGAGACTACCCAGTTATGCCGCCGCACTGTAGTCGCGTGAGCGGTGATCTGCGTCGCTGTGGCCCCGCCCGCCGGTTCAGGCGCCCGGGGCCCCCGCACCGGCCGCCGGAGCGAACGTCACACGGAACATTCTGGGCCAGTACTTCCCCGTGACGAGAAACTGGTCCGTCCCGGGAACGGCCGCGATCCCGTTGAGCACCGCTCCGGGGGGCAGCGGGTCCTTGCCCGCAAGGCCCGAGGCGTCGATGTCCGCGGTCACCGCGCCGGTGGCGGAGTCGATCCGCACGATGCGGTCGGTGTCGTACACATTGGCGTACACCGCGGAGCCCACGCACTCCAGCTCGTTCAGCCGGGTCACCGGGGTGCCGTCCTCGGTGACCGTCACCCCGCCCCGCTCCACGAGCGAGCCCGGGTCCCGCAACGCCAGCCGGGCCGAGCCGTCGCTGGTCACCAGCAGGCCGCGATCCCTCTGGAAGCACATCCCCCAGCCCTCGCCCGGATACCGGACCCGGCGCAGCTCCTTCAGGGTGGCCGCATCGCGTTCCACGGCGAGGTGGTCCCGCCAGGTGAGCTGCCACAGTGTCCGGCCGAGCACGGTGATCCCCTCGCCGAACAGGGGCCCGGGCAGCGCCGCCCGCGCCCGGGGCGGCCGGCCCGGGGGCCCCGCCTGCACCCAGGAGCCGCCGGAGATCCCGGTGCCCTCGTAGAGGGTGCGCCCCGCCATCTCCAGTCCCTCGGTGAAGGCCGCGGGGTCGTGCGGGAGCACCTCCAGCACCCTGACCCGCAGCCGCTCGGCCCGGTGCCGGTGCGCGGCGGGCGCCCCCGCCGCGGGCGCCGGGGGACGGGCGCGGGCGGTGTCCCCGGCGGCGCAGGACACCAGCGGCAGCGCCCCCGCCAGCAGGGCCGCCCCGGTCAGGACGGGTGTCAGGCGGTCACGCACGGCAGGTACCTCCCGGTTTCAGGACCGCCCGCAGGGGTGTCACCAGCGGCTGGCGCAGCAGCACCGGGGTGTGGTCGGCGCGGGGTTCCAGCAGATGCAGCACCAGGGTGCGCCGGGAGCGGGCGGGCAGCTCCAGGTCCAGGGTGAACACGGCGTGCCCGCGCTCGGTGCCGGAGGAGAGCAGGGCCGGGCGGCCGTCCAGCTCGGCACCGGCGAGCAGGGCCCCGGCCGACGCGTAGTAGGAGACCAGCAGCCGGTTGTCGCCGGGCCGGGTGCGGTACGGCGGGGCGTCCTCCCGGAGCGTGACATAGCCGGGCAGCCCGGCGGGCGCCCGGTTGGCCAGGGTCACCGTGACGGTGACCGGGTGGCCGCCGCCGGAGCAGTCGTCCCCCCGCGCGTCCCAGAGCAGGCTCCGGTCGAGGTAGTAGTCCAGCTTGGAGCCCGCCGCGTTGTTCACCACCAGGCCCGCGAAGGGGCCCGGGGCGTCCGGGAGGACACCGCCGTACGGGCGGGACGCGAGCAGCCGCTCCTCCTCGGCGTGGGCGCTGAACACCTTCAGCCGTCCGTCCCGCTCGGCGCCGTACGCGGCGAGCAGCAGCCCCGGCAGCGTCCGGCCGTCGTCGGCCGCGGACATCAGCCGGGCGGCCGCCGCGCGCGCCGCCTCCACGAAGAACGCCTTGCGCCTGGTCTGGTCGCCGTAGACCGCGTAGCTGGTGCGCTCGGTGAGGTCCACGACGTTCTGCGCGGTCAGCACGGTGCCGTCGGCCGTCCGGGCGGGGCCGGTGGCCCCGAGGAAGCGGCTGAGGGCGACCGGATCGAGGGCGATCACCCCGTCCACCCGCTCCCCGGTGTGCCGCTGCCAGGCGGCCGACCAGATGCGGGCCGCGTAGGGGAAGTGCGGGCTCATGTTGGAGTTGGCCCACACCGTGGTGGGGTCGGCGCCCCGGTAGCGGGCGGCGAACTCGGCACCGAGTCCCGGGTCCGCGCCCGCCGCGGTCATCTCGGTGTTGTTGCCGAAGCGTTCGAAGGACAGTCGGCCCCGGTCGGCCCGCAGCACGGCGAAGGCCCCGGGCACGCCCCCGGTGCCGCGCGCCTCGGCGATGTTCTGGAAGGCGAGGAAGTAGTGCCGTTCCCCCTGGACGCCGAGCATGGGCGGCAGGACCCGGGCCGCCACCGAGACATCGGTCAGCACCGGCGCCAGGCGGTCCAGCTGCCGGGAGAGCCCGGCCCGGGCCCGGTCCGCGGCGGGCAGCCAGGTGGCCGCGGGCAGCCGGTGCACCTCGGCCCGCACCTCGTCGGCGACGCCCGCGGCCCGCACCAGCCGGGGGGCCGAGCGCCGCAGTGCCGTGAGGGCCTCGGCCAGGGCTCCGCCGCGGCCGTCCGGGGCGGCCGCCGGGAGGGCGTCCGCCAGCGGGGTGAGCACCTGCCCGGTCAGCCGGTCGGCCGCGCGGGCCGCTCCGCGCACGGTGCGGACCGGGTCGCCCGCCACCGGCAGCAGGGCCGCCGCGTACCAGGCGGGGCCGCCGGTCAGGCGGTGCGCCCGGGCGGCGTGCCGGGCCGCGGACCGCACGGCCGCCAGCTGCTCCCGCGCGGTGCCGGGCGTCCGGTCGGCGGCCGCCGGGTGCCGCAGTCCGTCCAGGTCCCGCTGGGCGGCGAGCATCTCGGAGCGGGCGAGGACCCCGGTGACACCGATCCAGAGGGCGGTGCCCACCGGGAGCGCGGCGGCGGTCAGCAGGGCGGCCCGGAGCGCGCGACGGCGGACCCGGGCCCCCGTGCCCGGGCGGCCGGACCCGGGCACGGGGACGGCGTCCCGGCCGGGGCCGGGACGCCGTGGTGCCGCGGTACGCGTGTCCTGTTCGGTCATGAACTGCGGCGACGGCGCACGGCCAGCAGCGTGCCGCCGCCCGCCGCGATCAGACCCGCCGCGGTCCCGCCGAGGGCCAGGGTCTTCTCGCTGCCGGTGGCCGCGAGGCCCGCGCGCTGCCCGGGGGCGCCGTTGCGGCCGTCCCCGTTCCGGTCGTGGCGGCCGTGGTGGCGCCCGTCACCGGGGAAGCCGGGGCGGCCGACCCCGCGCACCACCCGGAGTGTGGCGGAGGCGCTGCGGAAGGGGTTGCGCTCGACGAGCCGGAAGACGTGCAGCCCGAGGCGGGTCCTGCGCGGGATGGTCACGGTCCCGTCCACCGTCCCGTTGAGGTGGACCCGGAAGCGGCCGAGATCGACCGGACGGCTGAACAGCTCGGCCAGGACGAACCGCTGGGGGAAGAAACCGGTGCCGTGGAAGGTCACCCGGCCTCCTTCGGGCACCACGGTCCTGCTGAGGGTCAGGGTGGGCGGCGGCGGGGGGTACTGCGCATGGGCGGTCCCTGCTCCTACCAGCGGTGCGGCCACGAGCACAGCAGCCGTTGCTGCGGATGCCAGGGCGCGCCGCCGTCCGGGGGATGGCGTCATCGTGTTCACTCTCCTCTAGGTCGGTCCGGGCCAGGCGGCTGCTGCGTCGGCCGTGGTGCATGATCTGGATACATCGAATAAATGGGACATTTGATCCCGACGGACCTGCTGATGCCCAGAAGTCACCGGATGGGGGAGCGGTTGCTCCTCAATGGCCCAAGCCCTCGTGCCGATGGAGTGACGGGCGGAATATGCCGCCGGGGGCCGTTCGGCGGCCCGGCGGGCGGTGCCTCCCCCGGTTGGTGCGCGCGAGTGCCTATCTTCGGCTGTGCGCACAGGGAACATAGCGCCTCAATACGGGCGGTTCCCTTGGTTCTATGAGGGGTGCAGCTTGGATCTCCACGGATTCCTGAAGGCTCTGGGCAGGCGTTGGCCTACCCTCGTGGTCTGCCTGGTGCTCGCGATCGGGGCGTCGGTCGCCGCGACCTGTCTGAGCAGGCCCGTCTACGAGGCCCGGACCCAGCTCTTCGTCGCCACCCGCACCGGCGACGACACGGCCCAGCTCAACCAGGGGCAGAGCTTCTCGCAGGCGCGGGTGCAGTCCTACGCCGCGATCGTGACGACCCGTCAGGTGACCGCGTCCGTGGTGAAGAAGCTGCGTCTGCACACCACGCCCGAGCAACTGGCGTCGCGGCTCACCGCCAGCGCCCCGCTCAACACCGTCCTCATCGACATCACCGTCCGGGACACCGCCCCCCAGCGCGCGGCGCGGATCGCCAACGCGGTCGCCGACCGGTTCGGCGAGGTCGTCGAGCGGCTGGAGACGCCCCGGCGCGCCGCCGTCTCCCCGCGCTCCGGACGGCATGCCCGGGCCGAGGCGCCCGACTCCCCCGTCTCGCTGAGCGTCACCCAGGAGGCCGTTCCCCCGACGGCCCCGGTCGCGCCGCGCCCGCTGCTCAACCTGGCCGCCGGGGTGCTGGCCGGTCTGCTGCTGGGCGCCGGGCTCGTCGCCGTCCGCGAGAACCTCGACACCACGCTCAAGTCGGGCGAGGCGCTGGGGGAGTTCACCGGACTGCCGGGCCTCGGCAGCATCCCTTACGACAAGAACGCCGTCCGGCAGCCGCTGCTCAGCGCCGACGTGCACTCCAAGCGCGCCGAGGCCTTTCGCAAGCTGCGCACCAACCTCCAGTTCGCGCAGGTCGACGACCGGCCGCGGATCATCGCGGTGACCAGTTCGGTGCCCGGCGAGGGCAAGACCAACACCGCGGTGAACCTCGCCTGCTCGCTGGCCGAGGCCGGGGTCTCCACCTGCCTGGTCGACGGCGACCTGCGCCGCCCCTGTGTGGCCGGGCACTTCGGCCTGGTCAAGGACGCCGGTCTGACCACGGTCCTGATCGGGCAGGCCCGGATCGAGGACGTGATGCAGGAGGCCGAGGGCCGCCTCGCCGTGCTCACCAGCGGGGCCGTCCCGCCGAACCCCACCGAACTGCTCGCCTCGGCACGCATGGAGGAGGTGCTGCGGGAGCTGGCGGACCTGTACGAGGTGGTGATCGTGGACACGGCGCCGCTGCTGCCGGTCGCCGACACCGTCGGACTCGCCTCGCTGACCCAGGGCGCGCTGCTCGTCGTCCGCGCGGGCCGCACCAGCCGCCACCAGCTCCGCACGGCCGCCGAGTCGCTGGAGCGGGTGGGCGTACGGGTCCTGGGCACCGTCTTCAACATGGCCCCGGCCCCGAAGGGCGACCGCTACGGCGCCTACGGGAACTACGGCGAACTGCCCGCGCCCCGCGCCTCCACCGGCCCCGCGGCCGGGTCCGGCGCGCCCCCGGCGGCCCGGGGGGCGGACGGGAGTTGAGCGGGGGCGGCGGGGCATGACCGGGGTGCTGTTCGTCTGCACGGGCAATGTGTACCGCTCGGCGCTGGCCGAGCGGCTGCTGGCCGCACGGCTGGGGCCCGGTTCCGCGGTGCGGTCCGGGAGCGCGGGCACCGAGGCGTGGCACCGGGCCGGGATGGACGGTGCCACCCGGAGGGTGCTGGAGGAACTGGGCGGCGACGGCGCGGACTTCGCGTCCCGGCCGCTCGCCGCGCCGCTGGTCGCGGACGCCGCCCTGGTCCTGGGGCTCGCGCGCGAGCACCGGGAGGCGGCCGTGCGGCTCGTCCCGGCGGCACTGCGGCGCTGCTTCACCCTGAAGGAGTTCCTGCGGCTGGCGGCCGGGGCGGAGGTGCCGCCGGGGGGTGCCGCCGCCGCGGTGGCGGCGGTGGCCGCCCGGCGGGGCCGGGTCGCCGCGGTCGCGCCGGAGGAGGACGACATCGCGGATCCCTGGGGCAGGCCGCACCATGAGCTGTACGCGTGTGCCCGGGAGATCGACGGGCAGGTGACCAGGCTGGTGCGGGTGCTTCAGGGCCCCGGAACGACGGTCTGAGCGCACCCCACCGACGCCTCGCCGACGTCCTGCTTACGGCTCTCACCTGCGGTTTCTTCGGTATTGCCGAGCATCGCCGGACAAAAGTTGAGTGAGGTTGACTCAGGTCTGTTGACGTCGTGCGATCCCTCGTGCATCCTTGAGCCTGTTCCACTCAAGTCAGCTGGAGGAATCAAAAATGGCACGTGCGGTCGGCATCGACCTGGGCACGACTAACTCCGTCGTCAGCGTTCTGGAGGGCGGCGAGCCCACCGTCATCACCAACGCCGAGGGTGCCAGGACCACGCCGTCCGTCGTCGCCTTCGCGAAGAACGGTGAGGTGCTGGTCGGCGAGGTCGCCAAGCGCCAGGCGGTCACGAACGTGGACCGGACCATCCGTTCCGTGAAGCGCCACATGGGCACGGACTGGAAGATCGAGCTCGACGGGAAGCAGTTCAACCCGCAGCAGATGAGCGCCTTCATCCTGCAGAAGCTGAAGCGCGACGCGGAGTCCTACCTGGGCGAGAAGGTGACCGACGCGGTCATCACCGTCCCCGCGTACTTCAACGACTCCGAGCGCCAGGCGACGAAGGAGGCCGGCGAGATCGCGGGCCTGAACGTCCTGCGCATCGTCAACGAGCCGACCGCGGCCGCCCTGGCCTACGGCCTCGACAAGGACGACCAGACGATCCTCGTCTTCGACCTCGGCGGCGGCACCTTCGACGTGTCCCTGCTGGAGATCGGCGACGGTGTCGTCGAGGTGAAGGCCACCAACGGTGACAACCACCTCGGCGGCGACGACTGGGACCAGCGCGTCGTGGACTACCTGGTCAAGCAGTTCCAGTCCGGCCACGGCGTGGACCTGTCCAAGGACAAGATGGCCCTCCAGCGCCTCCGCGAGGCCGCCGAGAAGGCCAAGATCGAGCTGTCCTCGTCCACCGAGACCTCGATCAACCTGCCGTACATCACGGCGTCCGCCGAGGGCCCGCTGCACCTGGACGAGAAGCTCACCCGCGCCCAGTTCCAGCAGCTGACCGCGGACCTGCTGGAGCGCTGCAAGACGCCGTTCCACAACGTCATCAAGGACGCCGGCATCTCCATCAACGAGATCGACCACGTCGTCCTCGTCGGTGGCTCCACCCGTATGCCCGCCGTGGCCGAGCTCGTCAAGGAGCTGACCGGCGGCAAGGAGGCCAACAAGGGCGTCAACCCGGACGAGGTCGTCGCCATCGGCGCCTCGCTCCAGGCCGGTGTCCTCAAGGGCGAGGTCAAGGACGTCCTGCTGCTCGACGTCACCCCGCTGTCCCTCGGTATCGAGACCAAGGGCGGCATCATGACCAAGCTGATCGAGCGCAACACCACGATCCCGACGAAGCGTTCGGAGATCTTCACCACGGCCGAGGACAACCAGCCGTCCGTGCAGATCCAGGTCTACCAGGGCGAGCGCGAGATCGCGGCGTACAACAAGAAGCTCGGCATGTTCGAGCTGACCGGTCTGCCCCCGGCGCCGCGCGGCGTCCCGCAGATCGAGGTGTCCTTCGACATCGACGCCAACGGCATCATGCACGTGACCGCCAAGGACCTGGGCACGGGCAAGGAGCAGAAGATGACCGTCACCGGCGGCTCCTCGCTGCCGAAGGACGAGGTCGACCGGATGCGCCAGGAGGCCGAGCAGTACGCGGAGGAGGACCACCGCCGCCGCGAGGCCGCCGAGACCCGCAACCAGGGCGAGCAGCTCGTCTACCAGACCGAGAAGTTCCTCAAGGACAACGAGGACAAGGTCCCGGGCGACATCAAGACCGAGGTCGAGGGTGCCGTCGCCGAGCTGAAGGAAGCGCTCAAGGGCGAGTCCGCCGAGGGCGACAACACCGCCGAGATCCGCTCCGCCACGGAGAAGGTCACGGCCGTCTCCCAGAAGCTGGGCCAGGCCCTCTACGCCGACGCCCAGGCCTCCCAGGCCGCCGCGGGCGGCGCCGAGCAGCCCAAGGCCGAGGACGACGTGGTCGACGCCGAGATCGTGGACGACGAGCGCAAGGACGGTGCCGCGTGACGGAGGAGACCCCGGGCTTCGAGGAGAAGCCCGACGTCCCCTCCGGCGCCACCCCTGAGGACGCCGAGCCGAAGGCCGCCGCCCCCTCCTCGGAGGAGGCGGCGGCCCCGGCAGGGGACGCAAGCGCACAGGACGCCGGTCTGGTGGCCCAGCTGGACCAGGTGCGTACGGCGCTCGGTGAGCGCACGGCGGACCTCCAGCGCCTCCAGGCCGAGTACCAGAACTACCGCCGCCGGGTCGAGCGCGACCGGACCACGGTCAAGGAGATCGCCATCGCGAACCTCCTGACCGAGCTCCTGCCCGTGCTCGACGACATCGGCCGCGCACGGGAACACGGCGAGCTGGTCGGCGGCTTCAAGTCCGTCGGCGAGTCGCTGGAGACCGTCGCCGCGAAGCTGGGCCTCCAGCAGTTCGGCAAGGAGGGTGAGCCCTTCGATCCGACGATCCACGAGGCCCTGATGCACAGCTACGCGCCGGACGTCACCGAGACGACGTGCGTGGCGATTCTCCAGCCCGGGTATCGCTTCGGCGAGCGCACCATCCGCCCCGCGCGGGTGGCGGTGGCCGAGCCGCAGCCCGGGGCGCAGACGGTCAAGGCCGAGGAGACGACCGAGGCGGGCGACGACAAGGAGAACGGTGGCCCGGACGAGGGCTGACGTACACCACGGACGCACAGGGAAGGAGGGGCGTCGGGGATGAGCACCAAGGACTTCATCGAGAAGGACTACTACAAGGTCCTCGGCGTCCCCAAGGACGCCACCGAGGCCGAGATCAAGAAGGCGTACCGGAAGCTCGCCCGCGAGTTCCACCCGGACGCCAACAAGGGCAACGCCAGGGCGGAGGAGCGTTTCAAGGAGATCTCCGAGGCCAACGACATCCTCGGGGACCCCAAGAAGCGCAAGGAGTACGACGAGGCCCGCACCCTCTTCGGCAACGGGGGCTTCCGCCCCGGACCCGGGGCGGGCGGCGGCTCGTTCAACTTCGACCTCGGCGACCTCTTCGGCGGCCAGGCCGGCGCCGGAGGGAACTTCGGCGGGGGCATCGGTGACGTCTTCGGGGGCCTGTTCAACCGCGGCGGCGGCGCGGGCACGCGCACGCAGCCGAGGCGCGGCCAGGACATCGAGTCCGAGGTCACGCTGAGCTTCATGGAGGCGGTGGACGGCGCGACCGTACCGCTGCGCATGTCCTCCCAGGCGCCCTGCAAGGCCTGCTCGGGCACCGGCGACAAGAACGGCACCCCCCGGGTGTGCCCGACCTGCGTCGGCACCGGGCAGGTGGCACGGGGTTCGGGCGGCGGCTTCTCGCTGACCGACCCCTGCCCCGACTGCAAGGGCCGCGGTCTGATCGCGGAGGAGCCCTGCGAGGTCTGCAAGGGCAGCGGCCGGGCGAAGTCCTCCCGGACGATGCAGGTGCGCATCCCCGCGGGTGTCTCCGACGGGCAGCGCATCCGGCTGCGCGGCAAGGGCGCGCCCGGTGAGCGGGGCGGCCCGGCCGGCGACCTGTATGTCGTCGTGCATGTCAACGCGCATCCGGTCTTCGGCCGCAAGGACGACAATCTGACGGTGACCGTGCCGGTGACGTTCGCGGAGGCGGCGCTCGGCGCCGACATCCGGGTGCCCACCCTGGGCGGGTCCCCGGTCACCCTGAAGCTACCCCCGGGCACGCCGAACGGGCGCACCATGCGTGCCCGCGGCAAGGGCGCGGTCCGCAAGGACGGCACCCGGGGCGACCTGCTGGTCACCGTGGAGGTGGCGGTCCCCCAGGACGTCTCGGGCAAGGCCCGCGACGCACTGGAGGCCTATCGCGAGGCCACCTCGGAAGAGGACCCGCGAGCGGAGTTGTTCCAGGCCGCGAAGGGAGCATGAGGCGATGGACGGCCGTCGACGCAACCCGTACGAACTGACCGAGGACACCCCGGTCTATGTCATCTCGGTGGCGGCCCAGCTCTCCGGACTGCACCCACAGACGCTGCGCCAGTACGACCGCCTCGGGCTGGTGTCCCCGGACCGCACCGCGGGCCGGGGCCGCCGCTACTCGGCCCGCGACATCGAACTGCTCCGCCAGGTGCAGCAGTTGTCGCAGGACGAGGGCATCAACCTGGCCGGGATCAAGCGCATCATCGAGCTGGAGAACCAGGTCGCCGCGCTCCAGTCCCGGATGGCGGAGCTCCAGGACGCGCTGGAGGGCGCGGCGGCGACGATGCGTCAGCGCGAGGCCGCGGTGCACGCCTCGTACCGTCGCGACCTGGTGCCGTACCAGGAGGTGCAGCAGACCAGCGCGCTGGTGGTGTGGCGGCCCAAGCGGCAGCTGAACGACTGACGCGCGGTCGCGTGGACAGGGAAGGGCCCGGAGGCCGGAAACGGCTCCGGGCCCTTCCGTATGCCCCCGCCCCGACGCGGAAGTGACGCGGATCACGTTTGCAGGCATCGCTGAACGCCCCTGCCTGCCCAGCGAGTTGACGGAGCGCCGGGCGCGGAGCCCGCGCAGGCCGGGGGTGGAATCTCCATCCGGCGGGGGTTTGGAAACGGGCGCCGCACAAGACCCTCTTGGTTTTCACTTGACTTCCACGGGGATGCTGTTGCCATCTCGTTAACCGGTACTTCTTGACGCTGCCCACCGTTGCCGCGTTGGCTTTCAGCCACCTGGGTCGCAATGCTGCTCCCCCGCCCGGAAGGTCTGATGTGAACGCTCGTACCACCCGCAGGACCGCTGTGCGTCGAATCGCCATAGCCCTGGCCGCCGCACCGGCGGCCGTCTCCCTCGCCGCGTGCGGGGTCGTCGACGGAGTCGGCGGGGGCAGCAGCTCCGCCTCTCCGAAGAAGGGCGACGACATCACAGTGGGTCTCCTCCTGCCGGAGAAGGAGAACCCGAGGTACGACAAGTTCGACTACCCGATCATCCGGGACCAGGTGCGCTCCCTCACCCACGACAAGGGCAAGGTCGTCTACGCCAACGCCAACGCGGACGCGGCCAAGCAGAGCGAGCAGCTCGACCAGATGGTCGCCGACAAGGTGGACGTCCTGCTGGTGGACCCGGTGGACGCCAAGTCCATCGCGCCCGGCGTGCAGAAGGCCAAGGACGCGGGCATCCCGGTCATCGCCTACGACCGGCTCGCGCAGGGACCGATCGACGCGTACATCTCCTTCGACAACGAGCTGGTCGGCCAGGTGCAGGGCCGCGCCCTGGTGGACGCGCTCGGCAGCAAGGCGGAGACCGCCAAGGTCGTCATGATGAACGGCTCGGTCACCGACCCCAACGCGGCCCAGTTCAAGGCGGGCGCGCTCGGCGAGCTCCAGGGCAAGGTCAACATCGTCAAGTCCTACGACACCAAGGACTGGAAGCCGGAGAACGCCAAGGCGAACATGGCCGAGGCGATCCGTGCGGTCGGACTGGGCAACATCGCGGGCGTCTACTCCGCCAACGACGGCATGGCCGGCGCGGTCATCGAGGAGCTGAAGGCGGCGGGCGCCGCCAAGCTGCCGCCGGTGACCGGGCAGGACGCCTCGCTGGACGCCGTGCAGCGGATCGTCTCCGGCGAGCAGTACATGAGCGTCTACAAGTCGTACCCCGAAGAGGCGAACAACGCCGCGGAGATGGCGGTCGCCAAGGTCCAGGGCCGCTCGATCGAGTTCGACGCGCTGACCCGGGACAAGGTCGACAGCCCGACCGAGAAGCGGATCCCGTCGATGCTGGTGCCGGTGGTCGCGCTCACCAAGGCCAACATCCGGGACACCGTGATCCAGGACAGCATCTACACCGTCCAGGACATCTGCACCCCCGAGTTCAAGGCGGACTGCACGGCGATCGGCCTGAAGTAGCCGGTACGGGCCCGTGGTGACGGGCCCCCGTCACCTGGGTGCAATCGGAACTTCCGGAGGGAGGGAGAATCCCGGACGTTCCCGGAGGGAGCGGGCGCCGGAAGGGCCGAGCCTTGTTGCGGAGGCGGGCCGGTCCGCGCATAGTTGCGCTGCGAAGGCGCTCAGGACGCCGGAACCGGGAGTGGGAGCCAGGGGTGGAAGATGGCCGGGCACGGGACGGACGCGCATCCGCACGGCGCTGACCGGCTCTGCGAGTCCGGGAACCGCGTGTACTCCCGTGCGGTGCGCCGGGGCCGGGTGCCCCGCGCCGACGCCGCTGCGGTGCCCTGCCTGCTGGAACTCGCGCTGCTGCACCCGGACCCCGACGACATGGACTGGCTGGTGCCGACCTCCCCGCAGGAGGTCATGACCAGGCTGCTGCGCGGGGTCCACGAGGAGGTCAGCGCGAGCCGGGCACGGGTCGGGGCGGCGGTGGCCGCGGTGGAGTGGTACGCCGGGCTGGGCGGCCGTGAGCAGGGCTCCCCGGAGGGCGTGGCGATCCGGGTGCTGGACGGGCTGCCGCGGATCCGGGCCGCCATGGACGAGGCGACCGAGCGGTGCACCCGTGAGGTGCTGACCGTACAGCCGGGCGGCATCCGCCGCGAGGACGAACTCTCCGAGGGCCTGCACCGGGCCCTGGAAATGCGGCGCCGGGGCGTCCGGATGCGCGATCTGTACACCCATGTCGCCCGGCACGGCCAGGGGCTGCACACCTACATGGAGCTGATGGGCGACGCGGCCGAGGCGCGCACCCTGGACGAGGTGCCCGAACGGCTGATCCTCTTCGACCGCACGGTGGCCTTCGTCCCGGCGAACACCGACCGCACCATCGCGCTGGAGCTGCGCCACCCGGCCCTGATCGACTATCTGGTGACCGTCTTCGAGCGGCTGTGGCGGCTGGCGATCCCGCTCACCTCACCGCTGCCGGAGACCGGTATCGACGGCATCACCCACCGGGAGCGCTCGATCGCGGCGCTGCTGGCCGAGGGTCACCAGGACGCGGCGGTCGCCGAGCGGCTCGGCATCAGTGTGCGCACCTGCCGCGCCCATATCGCCCGGCTCTCCGAGACCCTGGGGGCGGCCAGCCGGACCCAGCTGGGCGTCCGTATCGCGCAGGCGGGCCTGGACGGCCCGTCCCGCACCCCCCAGTTGATGCCCCTCACCGCGCCCGGCGCCCCCGAGTCCCCCGCCGGCCTCTGAGACGGCCGCCGAGGCGCCGGGTAGGGCCTCACGGCGGCGGTGGGGGCCCGGAGCCCTCCGACGGCAGTGGTTCGCCCTGGCTCAGGATCCCCGACTTGGCGATCAGATAGCCGAGCTGGGCCCGGCTGCCGCTGCCGAGGGCCGTGGCCAGCTTGGCTATGTGAGCCCGGCAGGTGCGTACGTTCATGCCCAGCCGCCGGGCTATGGCCTCGTCGACATGGCCCTCCACCAGGAGTTTGGCGATGGAGTGCTGGATGTCCGTGATGCCGTCCGGGTCGGTCTCGTAGGGAGTGCCCGCCTGGAGCGGCACCGCGCGGCCCCACATGAACTCGAAGACCTTCACCAGATAGCTCACCAGGCCCGGGTGGCGCAGCTCCAGGGCGACCTGGCGGTCGTCGCTGATGGGGATGAAGGCGACCGCCTCGTCGCAGATGATGAGCCGCTCGACCAGTTCGTCGATGGTGCGGTACTCGGCCTTGCCGTCGGTGAACTGGTCGACGTAGGCGAGGCGTTCGGGGCTGTAGCGGGCGGTGTGCTGGTACAGCGTGCGGATGCGCACCCCGCGCTCGATCAGCGGCCGGTCCCGCTCCAGGCCCTCGATGAGCCGGCGTTCGGGCCGGTGGCCGCTCGGCTGGACCGTGAGCATCTCGCTCTGGCACTGTGCGGTGGCCAGGTCGAGCGCCGCGTTGATCCGGTCCAGGCCCTCCAGCACCGTGATCGAATGCGTGGGCGCGGTCGCCTGGGCGCTGAGGGCCATGAACGGCTCGAAGGTTTCGGCCAGAGTGGTCGACAGCCGCCTGCGCTCGGATATCTCACGCTCTATCGGGTTCAGCCGCCGGGCCAGGGCGACCGAGGGGGGAACCGGACGCAGCCAGGTGGCGTCGTCCGGATCGGGATGCAGAAGGGCGAACTCCATCAGACACGGGGCCTCTTCCGCGTCGGCGCGCGCGATACGCCCTGTGCGCAGGGCATTCGCGTACAGGCGGCCGCCCTCCTCGCACAGTTCGGTCAAGGCATGGGGATGTGTCGCTTTAGCCCGATTGGTTGTCAAACCTCCACCCCCCAGGGTCCTGAACATGCAGGAACATGATGCACCGATTGTGTGGCCATGACGTGCCCGAATGAGCCATCGTCTAAGTCGACGGGGGAAGAGGGGACCTTCAAGTGAGGACGAAGCCGACTATGGGTAAGAGAATGCTTCGCTCGGTGCTTGTCGCCACCTTCTCCGCCGTTGTGGCCTTCGGAGCACTGAGTGGCCTCTCCGGCACGAAGGGGGACGTGCGAGCCGACAGCGTCTGGTCTTTGGTGCCTGCTTCTTCCGCGGCCGCTGCTGCCGGGACGCCGGTCCACGCAGATGACAGCGTGTGGAGCTGATGTGACCACTCCTCCGGACGACCGCACCTTCCGCCGCGAGATGGCCACGGCCTACCGCTCCGGCTGGCACTTCATCGACCTGGTCACCGCCATCCCCCACAGTGGTGACTCGTTGATGGTGACCGTGTTCGGAGAGCCCGTCGTCGTCACCCGTGACGAGGACGACGATGTGCGGGCCTACCGGCTTCTGCGGCGGCCTCGGGGGGCGCCGCAGCCTGTCCGGTGCGCCATACGGTACGGAATGATCTTTGTGAACCTGGACCAGCGCGACCACCGGCTGGTCGAACCGGACACCCCGGACCTCCAGACCATCTCAGCCACCCCCCGCAGTGCCTGACGCGATTCCCCCGTCGCAACAGATCGCTCAGGTGCTTCCCCCCGCAGCGGCGTCACCGTGACCTGAACACGGTGACGCCGCTGTGTTTGTGCGGAAACTCCGGGTATGCCCCGGCGCCATGGTGGCCGGAACCAGTCGTTACCCGGGGTTCACTCCCCGCCCCGCCCTTCACCATCCGTGACCTCGCCTTCCCGGCGGCCGCTGAGCCATGCCCGCGTCCCGGGCCGTATGTCCCGCTGCCCGCTGCCCGCTCCGTGCGAGCAGCGGGCACTGTGCGTTCCCGTTCGCGCCTTGAGTGGAATAGACTCAACTTTGTGTACGTTGCTCTCGTCAGAGTGACGGACGACAGCTGAGCGCGGCCGAACGCAAGGAGGAGATCGGGAACGTGGACGCCGAGCTGACCAACAGGAGCCGGGACGCGATCAACGCGGCGAGCAGCCGGGCCGTGGCGGACGGCCACCCGGACCTGACCCCTGCCCATCTGCTCCTCGCACTGCTGGAGGGGCAGGACAACGAGAACATCGTCGATCTGCTGGCCGCCGTGGACGCCGACCAGGCCTCCGTGCGGGCCGACGCCGAGCGCGTGCTCGGCGCCCTGCCCAGCGTGACCGGGTCGACCGTCGCACCGCCCCAGCCCAACCGCGAGCTGCTGGCCGT
Source organism: Streptomyces sp. NPDC052040 (assembly GCF_044548405.1). NCBI lineage: Bacteria > Bacillati > Actinomycetota > Actinomycetes > Kitasatosporales > Streptomycetaceae > Streptomyces > Streptomyces sp. NPDC052040. The sequence continues at coordinate 163,391 of NZ_JBIUBV010000012.1, forward strand.
GATCGCCGACGCGACCAAGCGCGCCAAGGACCTCGGTGACGACTACCTCTCCACCGAGCACCTGCTCATCGGCCTCGCCGCCAAGGGCGGCGCCGCCGGAGAGGTACTGTCCCGCCAGGGCGCGACCGCCAAGAAGCTGTTCGAAGCGTTCCAGAAGACCAGGGGAGGACGCCGGGTGACGACCCCGGACCCGGAGGGCCAGTACAAGGCCCTCGAGAAGTTCGGCACCGACTTCACCGCCGCCGCGCGTGACGGCAAGCTGGACCCGGTCATCGGCCGGGACCAGGAGATCCGCCGCGTGGTGCAGGTGCTGTCCCGCCGTACCAAGAACAACCCGGTGCTCATCGGGGAGCCCGGCGTCGGCAAGACCGCCGTCGTGGAGGGGCTCGCCCAGCGGATCGTGAAGGGCGACGTGCCCGAGTCCCTCAAGGACAAGCGGCTGGTCGCGCTGGACCTCGGCGCGATGGTCGCGGGCGCCAAGTACCGCGGCGAGTTCGAGGAGCGCCTGAAGACCGTCCTCGCGGAGATCAAGGACTCCGAGGGCCAGATCATCACCTTCATCGACGAGCTGCACACCGTGGTGGGCGCCGGAGCGGGCGGGGACTCCGCCATGGACGCCGGCAACATGCTCAAGCCGATGCTGGCGCGCGGCGAGCTGCGCATGGTCGGCGCCACCACCCTCGACGAGTACCGCGAGCGGATCGAGAAGGACCCCGCGCTGGAGCGCCGCTTCCAGCAGGTGCTGGTCGCCGAGCCCACCGTCGAGGACACCATCGCGATCCTGCGCGGCCTCAAGGGGCGCTACGAGGCCCACCACAAGGTGCAGATCGCGGACAGCGCGCTGGTCGCCGCGGCCACCCTCTCCGACCGCTACATCACCTCCCGCTTCCTGCCCGACAAGGCCATCGACCTGGTCGACGAGTCCGCTTCCCGGCTGCGCATGGAGATCGACTCCTCCCCGGTGGAGATCGACGAGCTCCAGCGCACCGTGGACCGGCTGCGCATGGAGGAGCTGGCGCTCGCCAGGGAGACCGACCAGGCCTCCAAGGAGCGGCTGGAGAAGCTGCGCCGCGACCTCGCCGACAAGGAGGAGGAGCTGCGTGGCCTGACCGCCCGCTGGGAGAAGGAGAAGCAGTCCCTCAACCGCGTAGGCGAGCTGAAGGAGAAGCTCGACGAGCTGCGCGGCCAGGCCGAGCGGGCCCAGCGCGACGGCGACTTCGACACCGCCTCCAAGCTGCTCTACGGGCAGATCCCGGCCCTGGAGAAGGAGCTGGAGGCCGCCTCGCAGGCCGAGGAGGAGGCCGCCACGGACACCATGGTCAAGGAGGAGGTCGGCCCCGACGACATCGCGGACGTCGTCGCCTCCTGGACCGGGATCCCCGCCGGACGGCTCCTGGAGGGCGAGACCCAGAAGCTGCTGCGCATGGAGGAGGAGCTGGGCCGCCGGCTCATCGGCCAGAGCGAGGCCGTACGGGCCGTCTCCGACGCGGTGCGCCGCAGCCGGGCCGGAATCGCCGACCCGGACCGCCCCACCGGATCCTTCCTCTTCCTCGGTCCGACCGGTGTCGGCAAGACCGAACTGGCCAAGGCGCTCGCCGACTTCCTCTTCGACGACGAGCGGGCGATGGTCCGCATCGACATGTCGGAGTACAGCGAGAAGCACAGCGTCGCCCGGCTGGTCGGCGCCCCGCCCGGCTATGTCGGCTACGAGGAGGGCGGCCAGCTCACCGAGGCGGTGCGCCGCCGCCCGTACAGCGTGGTGCTCCTCGACGAGGTGGAGAAGGCGCACCCGGAGGTCTTCGACATCCTGCTCCAGGTGCTGGACGACGGCCGTCTGACGGACGGCCAGGGCCGCACGGTGGACTTCCGCAATGTGATCCTGGTGCTGACCTCCAACCTGGGCAGCCAGTTCCTGGTCGACCCGGCCTCCACCGAGGAGGAGAAGAAGCAGCGGGTTCTCGAGGTGGTGCGGGCCTCCTTCAAGCCGGAGTTCCTCAACCGGCTCGACGACCTGGTGGTCTTCTCGGCGCTGAACAAGGACGAACTGAGCCGGATCGCCCGGCTCCAGATCGACCGCCTGGCCAAGCGCCTTGCCGACCGGCGCCTCACCCTGGAGATCACGCCCGAGGCCCTGGCCTGGCTCGCGGAGGAGGGCAACGACCCGGCCTACGGCGCCCGCCCGCTGCGCCGCCTGGTCCAGACCGCCATCGGGGACCGCCTGGCCCGGGAAATCCTGTCCGGCGAGGTCAAGGACGGCGACACGGTCCGGGTGGACACCTTCGGCGACGGACTCCTCGTGGGCCCGGCGACCGGAAAGACCCTCTGACCGGGCACTCCCGTGTCCCGTGGCCCGTTCCCTTCCCGGGGACGGGCCACGGGCGCGCCGCCCCCGGCAGGGGCCGTGACGGGCCGGATCGCGCCGACCGGCCGCTGACACGCTCCGCCGGGGTTGCCACCCCCCTCCCCGGATGAGGGAGGATGGCGGAATCCGTACGAAGGGAAGAACACGGTGAGCATCGACCCGTCCTCGATTCCGAATTTCGGGGGCCAGCCCGAGCCGCAGCCGCCGGCGGGCCCCGTCATTCCGGATCAGGACCTCGTGAAGCAGCTCCTGGACCAGATGGAGCTCAAGCACCTCGTTGACGAAGAGGGAGACCTCGTCGCACCGTGGGAGCAGTTCCGTACGTACTTCATGTTCCGCGGCGAGGCCGAGCAGGCCGTCTTCTCCGTGCGCACGTTCTACGACCGTCCCCACCAGATCGGCGAGAAGCCGCAGCTGCTGGAGTCCATCGACGACTGGAACCGGCGCACTCTGTGGCCCAAGGTCTACACGCACACGCACGACGACGGCACCGTCCGCCTCATCGGTGAGGCCCAGATGCTGATCGGCACCGGCGTGAGCCTGGACCACTTCGTCTCGTCGGCCGTGAGCTGGGTGCGCGCCGCCATCGAGTTCGACCGGTGGCTCGTCGAGCAGCTCGGCCTCACGGAGGACGTCGACGGCGCGGAGAAGCCCGAGGACGACGAGGAGTGACTCCGGTCGGCCGCTAGAGGGGCGACCGGGCCAGTACCACCAGATACGCCCCATAGACGAGAGAGAGCCCGGCCAGGGCACTCGCCACCACGGTGGCGTGCCACGGCCGGGCTCTCGCCGTCCGCACCAGCGCCCGGGCCACCACGATCAGCAGCGGGAACGCGGGCAGCAGAAAGCGCGGCTTGGACTCGAAGAAGCCGGAGCCGCCGAGCGCGATCACCAGCAGCACCCCGCTGTAGACGACGAGCGGCAGCGGTGCGCGGTCCGCGATCAGCAGCGCGAAGAGCACACTGCTCACCCCGAGGATCACCAGCGCCATCGGGAACAGCAGCCGGGTGCCGTGCAGCGCCATGTGCCCGGTGAAGCGCAGCGAGCCCTGCCCGAAGTCGAAGCGGGACCCCCACAGCCGCTGTACGGCGAAGTAGCCGCCGAGCGTGTCCCCCCTGCGGTGACCGGCCCACAGCACATAGCCGCTCCAGCCCAGGGGCGCGAGCGCCGCGCCCGTCCACAGCCTGTGGGTAACTCCGCGGCCGCGCGCCCGCCACACCGCGTGCGCCGCCGACGCGAGGACCGCCACCGCCACCGAGCAGCCATTGGGCCGGGACAGCCCGGCGAGCGCCGCCAGCGTCCCCGCCCATACCCAGCGCCGGGTCAGGACCGCGTACAGCGACCAGGCGGCGCACGCCGTCAGCAGGGGCTCGGTGTAGGCCATCGACAGCACCACCGAGTGCGGCAGCAGGCCCCAGAGCCCGACCAGGGCGGTGGCCACGGAGGGGCCGTACAGCCGGACGCCGATCCGGTAGATCCCGTACGCGGCGACCACGGCGGCCGTCCAGGACACCAGCAGCGCCGCCGCCACGCCGTCGAGCGGAGTGAGCGCGGTGACCGCGCGGACCAGCCCCGGGTAGAGCGGGAAGAACGCCAGGTCGACATGGACGCCGCTGTGGTTGCGCAGCACCAGGCCGTAGCCGTGCGCGGCGATCCCCAGGTACCAGACGGAGTCCCAGGACCGGCCGAGCAGCAGCAGGGGGTGCTTGCCCGCGGACCGGGCGAAGAGGGCCAGCACCAGGCCGCCGCACAGCCGGGCGACGAGGAACAGCGTGAGGGCCGCGGCGGCGGTCGTCGGCAGCCGCGGGCCCCTGCGCGCCGGGGGGACGGGGGCACTGCTTCTCGTGGCCCGGCTGGCGGGGGCCGGAATGGTCCTGACGTCGGTCACACCGGAACCATGCGTCCAACACACCCCATTTGCGAAGCTTGCACGCCGTGGGGGCACGAATTCCCGCATACGGAAGGGAGCGCGCGCCCGGTCCCCGCACGCGCCGGTGCCCCAGTGCGCCGCCGCCTCAGTCGATCGGTGCCTTGAGCCGCCGGACGGCCTCCTCCAGGACGTCGGCGCGCTTGCAGAAGGCGAAGCGGACGAACGGGGATCCGGCGTCCCGGTGGTCGTAGAAGACCGCGTTCGGGATGGCGACGACACCCGCGCGCTCGGGCAGGGCGCGGCAGAAGGCGAAGCCGTCGCTCTCGCCGAGCGGGCGGATGTCGGTGGTGACGAAGTAGGTGCCGGCCGGCCGGAACACCCCGAAGCCCGCCTCCGCGAGCCCGTTCGCGAGCAGGTCCCGCTTGGCGCGCAGATCCGCCCGCAGCTCCTCCAGGTACGTCCCGGGCAGCGCGAGCGCCTCGGCGACGGCGTACTGGAACGGCCCCGAGGCCACATACGTCAGGAACTGCTTGGCCGAGCGCACCGCCGCGACCAGCTTCGGCGCCGCCGTCACCCAGCCGACCTTCCAGCCGGTGAAGGAGTACGTCTTGCCCGCCGAGGAGATGGTGACGGTCCGCTCGCGCATGCCCGGGAAGGTCGCGAGCGGCACATGCTCGGCATCGTCGAACACCAGGTGCTCGTACACCTCGTCGGTGACGACAAGGAGATCCCGCTCCACGGCCAGCTCCGCGACGGCGGCCAGCTCCTCGCGGGTGAGCACGGTGCCGGTCGGGTTGTGCGGGGTGTTGATCAGCAGCAGCCGGGTGCGGTCGGTGACGGCGTCGCGCAGCTCGTCCAGGTCGAGCCGGAAGCGCGCGCTCCCGTCCTGCTGCGGCCGCAGGGTGACCGGCACCCGCCGGCCGCCCGCCATGGCGATGCAGGCAGCGTAGGAGTCGTAGTACGGCTCCAGCGCGACCACCTCGTCGCCGGGTTCCAGCAGCGCCAGCAGGGTCGCGGCGATGGCCTCGGTCGCGCCCGCGGTGACCAGCACCTCGGTGTCGGGGTCGAACGTGAGGCCGTAGTGCCGCTGCTGGTGTTCGGCGACGGCGGTGCGCAGCTCGGGGACGCCGGGGCCCGGCGGGTACTGGTTGCCGCGGCCGTCGCGCAGCGCCCGCACCGCTGCTTCGCGGACCTGCTCCGGGCCGTCGGTGTCGGGGAAGCCCTGGCCGAGGTTGATGGATCCGGTGCTCTGGGCGAGGGCCGACATCTCGGCGAAGATCGTCGTCCCGAACTCGCCGAGCCGGCGGTTGAGGAAGGGGCGCGCGCTGGAGGTCATGGCCGCCATCCTGCGCCGAAGCTCTGGAGTTCCTCAACTCTGCTTTGGGCCGGGAGGCGCGAGGGCATCCCCCGAGCACCCGGGAACACGGAGGGGCCCGCAGGGGGCCGCCCGGGGAGACACGGAAGGGGGACGGGGCCATGGCTTTCGGCGTCGTTGCAGTGGTCGTCATCGCGGTGCTGGTCGGGAAACTGATGACGAGCGGCCGCAGGTGCAGGGGCAAGGCGGAGCCGCGCTGGCGCGGGTACTCGGGGGGCGACAGCGGCGGGGGCAGCTGGTGGGCCGGTTCCGACGGCGGCTCCTCCTCGGGCGGCCACCACGGCGGCCACCACTCGGGCGGCCACCACTCGGGCGGCCACCACTCGGGCGGCCACCACTCGTGCGGCGGCGGCCACTCGTGCGGGGGCGGGCACTCGTGCGGCGGGGGCGGGTGCGGGGGGAGCAACTGACCCGGGGAGTTGGGGGGGCCTGCGATGGCGGGCGCTGAAGGACGTTGACGGGCGTTGACGGGGGGGGCGCGGTACGGGGGAGTCGGTCGGGGACCGACGGTGGCGGAGGGCGGCTGGGAGGGGGAGCCGTCCTCCGTCGGCGTGTTCGGGGGCGTGCGGGCGGCGCGTGCAGGTGGGGCGTGCGGGCGGCGCGTGCAGGTGGGGCGTGCGGGCGGCGCGTGCAGGCGGGGCGTGCGGGCGGCCCGTGCAGACGGGCGAGGCAGATGCGCGGTGCAGGGGCCGGTGCCGTTCCGTAGGGCGTTCGCGGGTTCTCGGCGGGGCCGTTCGCACGGCGTCGGCACGGCAACCGGGGCAGCGGCCGCACGGCGTCCGTACGGCGTTCGCGGGGCGTGTCGAGGGGCGGGAGTGGCCCGGAGTGACGTCAGAGGGGAGTCACTCGAACGGGTAAGCGCTTGGAGGTGCGGGTTCCGTATCGGATGCGCCTGCGCGCCCGGTCGGGAGCCGTGGAGGCGCATATGTCGGTCGCGCCCATGCCCCTGGCGTACGCCGTAGTTGAACAGTTGCGCTGTGGAGCCCTCTGGGGGATGGAAACCGGGCGGTCTTGGGTAAAAACGCTGTGGCGGCGGCGCAGTTCATGATTCCCTCTCAACCACCGAAGCAGCCCGCGGACGCCTCTCGGACACCTGTCCCGCAAGCGTCTCCCCCACCGGGCCCACCGGACGTACCACCCGACTGGCCGGGCCGGCCCCGCCCCCCGGCGCCATGACCGGGGTGCGCCGGACCCCACTCCTCACTTTGCGTGCTAGCGGAGCCGACCCATGCTCACGACCCTGAACACCTCCTACACCGACACGCGTGCGGCCGATCTCGCCTGGACCCTGGGCCGGGAGCCGCTGCCCGCCCTCGCCATACTCGACCTCGAACTGTCGGGCACACGACTCCAGTTGAGACTTCTCGGCGCGTCCCACCAGGTGCTCGTCGAGGAGGAGAGAGGCACCTGCTCGGAGACCGTGGCGTGCATCGCGGGCTCCAGCGCCCCCCTGCCGCTGGGCGTCGCCAAGCGGGTCGGCGACTGGGAGTACGAGTTCGCGGCGCGGGTCGAGGTGCTGCCGCCCCGCTCCTTCGCGGGCCGCGCCCAGGAGTTGCTGGCCCTGGTCTCCGACCATCCCCACGGCCTGGCCGGTGTCTTCCCCGGCAGCCCGCACGCCTTCACCGCGATGCTGGCCCGGCACCACGAGGGCCAGGTCCACTGGCGCACCTGGCACGCCTACCCGCAGGACGGCCAGTTGGTGGCGACCCGGACCCGGGTCGGGGTGAAGACCCCCGCGGCGCGGACCGAAGGCGGCCGCTCCCGGCTCAGCGTCTCCGGCTTACAAGGGGGGAAAGGTCCAATGGGAGGCCCCAGTTCCACACGTGTGGGTGACAAAGCCCGCCGCCCCCCTGACGTAGCGTTCCCAGCGTGATCGAACCGCACGCGCCCGCACCACCCGGCGTGCCGCGCCCCTGGGGCGAGGGCGGGCAGGCTCCGGCGCGGCTGCCCGTACGCCCCGGCACGGGTCGGTTCCTCGTGCTCGCCGGTGTCTTCGTCTGCGCGGCCTGCGGACTCGTGTACGAACTCGAACTCGTCGCTCTGGCCTCGTACTTGATCGGCGACTCCGTCACCCAGGCCTCCGTCGTGCTCTCCGTGATGGTCTTCGCGATGGGCATCGGCTCGCTCGCCGCGAAGCGCCTCCGCTTCCGGGCCGCCGCCGGTTTCGGCATGGTCGAGGCGGCGCTCGCACTCGTCGGCGGCTCCAGCGCCATGGCCCTGTACGCGGCCTTCGCCTGGACCGGTGGCTGGGGCGGCATCTGGTCCGGCGGCCCGCGCTGCCTGCTGGTCGGCTTCTCGCTCGCGATCGGCCTGCTCATCGGCGCCGAAGTGCCCCTGCTGATGGAGCTGATCCAGCGCATCCGCCGCCAGGACGCGGGCGGCGCGGTCGCGGACCTGTTCGCCGCGGACTACGTGGGCGCGCTGGTCGGCGGCCTCGCCTTCCCCTTCCTGCTGCTCCCGCAGCTCGGCCAGCTCACCGGCGCCCTGCTCACCGGCGCGGTCAACGCGGTCGCGGGCGGCGCCCTGGTCCTCGGGCTGTTCCGGAGGGACCTGAGCCGCCGCGGCCGCTGGCTGCTGCTGGCCGCCAATGTGCTGGTGCTGGTGCTGCTCGGCACGGCGGCCGCCCTGGTCGGCGACTTCGAACGGGCCGCGCGCCAGGCGTTGTACGGGGGGCACGTCCGGGCCGCGGTGCGCAGCGGTGTCCAGGAGGCGGTGCTCACCGGTGGCACCCCGGGCCGCCCCCTGGTCCTCTTCCTCGACGGCCGGCTGCGCGTGGACGGCGGCGACGAGCGCCTCTACCACCGGGCGCTCGTGGGGCCCGCGATGAGCGGCGGCCCGCACGCGCGGGTACTCGTCCTCGGCGGCGGCGACGGCCTCGCGGTGCGCGAGGTGCTCGGCCGCCCGGGGGTGCGGCGGGTGGACGTGGTCGAACCGGACCCGGCGGTGACCGGCCTGGCCCGCCACGACCGCGCCCTGTCCGCGCTGAACGGCCACGCCCTCGCGGACCCCCGGGTCCGGGTGTGGACGGCGGACCCGTTCTGCTGGCTCCGGCACGACCGGGAGACCTATGACGTGGTGATCGCGGACCTTCCGGACCCGGCGGTCGCGGCGAACACCAAGCTGTACTCACAGGAGTTCTACGGTCTGGCCCGCCGCGCCCTGGCCCCGGGCGGCCGCCTGGCGGTGCACGCGGGCCCGGTGGACTCCAGTCCGTATGTCTTCTGGACGGTCGAGGCGACGATGCGGGCCGCGGGCCTGCGCACGGTCCCGTACCGCGTCGCGGCGGGCCCCGGCGGCCCCGCGGGCGGCCCGCCGGGCCCCTCCCGGGCGCCGCGCGACTGGGGCTTTGTGCTCGCCGCCCTGACCCGCCCGGACCTGGATCCGCGCGGGCCGGTCGTTCCGGCGCTGGACCCGGCCGCGCTGCGGGCCGACGCGCTGGCCGCGGCGCGCACTCGCATGCCCGACCTGCCGCCGTCGACCCTGCTGCACCCGAGATACACCCCCTGAGCCCCTCAGCGACTCGGCCCCTGAGTCGCTGAGTCGCTGAGTCGCTGAGTCGCTGAGTCCCTCAGCCCTGGAGTTTCGGGATGTTCGGGTGCGGTTCGGCCCATGCTGGGTAGGCTCGGCAGACATGGAGCATGAGGTGTTCGTTCCGGTTCCTGCCGATCGGCTCGGCCGCGCGTTGGCGGATCCCGCACAAGTGGCCCGAGCGATCCACGGGCTTCAGCAGGACGCCGGTACGGCCCCGGTGGCCGGCCGTCTGAAGATACGGGCCGCCGGGCACACCATCACCTACCGCGGCGTCCTGCGGATCACGGAGCGGGACGACGGTTCGTACGCGGTGGAGGGCGAGGCCACGGAGGTCCGCGGATCCGGCGCGGTGAAGCTCTCCCTGTCCGTACGCCTGCGCCCCGCCGACGGCGGCACCGCGGTTGCGTACACCGGAACGGCGACGGGGGACGGCCGAATCGCGGAACTCCCGGCGGACGCGGTGGCGTCGGCGGGGGCACGGCTGCTCACCAGATGCGTGGAGAACCTGGCACGGAACGCGTCGGAGGGAGAGGGGACGACGGCGGACGGCGAGGACACGGCGGACGGCGACTCCACGGGTGGGGCGTCGGCGCCTGCGGAGACCGCGCCCGCGGAGCCCCCGGCCCCGGCGCAGCCCGCCTCCCCTTCCCCATCCCCTGCCCCTTCCCCCTCTCCCGCCGACTCCGTCTTCGGTACCGAGGTCCCCCCGTCCTCCCTCGACCCCTTCGCGGACGACGAGGACGGGTTCGAGGGCGACGACGAACCTCCGGCCGAAGCGGCGCACGCCCGGCGCACGATGATCGGCCGCAGCGCCGAGGAGGTCGACCACGCACCCCCGCGCGGCCGCTACGCGCCCGTCCCGGCCCCGGAGGCCGCCTCGGCGGGTGCCACCCTCCGCTGGGCCGCCCCGGCGGCGGCCCTGCTGGTGACCTCGGCGATCGTGGCGGGCCGCCTGCTGCGCCGCCGCCGCTGACCGGCGACGGGCACGCCCTCCCCGCCGGGGCCGCGGGCCCCGGACCGGCTGCACCGCGGACGCCACGCCCTCTCGAACGGGGAAGTAGGGTCGCCCTCGTGAGTAACGAAGAGATCACGTTGGCCGCGGGAGACGCGGAAGTGGTGCTGGCACCGGCGCACGGCGGGCGGGTGCGGAGCCTGCGCGTCGGCGGCGCGGAGCTGCTGCGGCAGGGCGAGCGCTACGGCTGCTTCCCCATGGTCCCCTGGTGCGGACGTATCCGGGACGGCAGATTCCGCGACGGCGGCACGGTCCACCAGATGCCCCTGAACGCCCCGCCGCACGCCATCCACGGCACCGCCCGCGACGGCGCCTGGCGGGTGGCCCGCGCCGGGCGGACCGAGGCCGTCCTCACCTACGACCTGGTCGACCCCTGGCCCTACCCGGGCCGGGTCACCCAGCTCGCCTCGCTCACCGACGACTCGCTCACGCTGACCATGTCGGTGGAGACCTACGACTCCTCGTTCCCGGCCCAGATCGGCTGGCACCCCTGGTTCAACCGCAGCCTCGGTGGCGAGGACGTCACCCTGGACTTCTCCCCGGCCTGGCAGGAGGAGCGCGGCGAGGACCACCTGCCCACCGGCCGCCGCATCGACCCGAAGCCCGGCCCCTGGGACGACTGCTTCGGCATGCCCGGCGGCATCGACGCCACCCTCACCTGGCCGGGACAGCTTCAGCTGAGGGTCACCAGCCGCGAGGAGTGGGCCGTGGTCTACGACGAGCAGCGGGAGGCGGTGTGCGTGGAGCCGCAGACCGGGCCGCCCGACGGCCTCAACACCCGGCCGCGCCTGGTCACCCCCATCGAACCGCTGGAGGCCACGACGACCTGGACCTGGCGCCGCCCTTAAGCTGGCTGCCATGAGTGACGTGCGTGGCGAGCTGTTGCAGCAGATCAAGGACAAGGCCGTGGTGCACGGCAAGGTGACCCTGTCGTCGGGCAAGGAGGCCGACTACTACGTCGACCTGCGCCGTATCACCCTCGACGGGGTGGCCGCCCCCCTGGTCGGACAGGTGATGCTGGACCTGGCCGCCGACCTGGACTTCGAGGCGGTCGGCGGCCTCACCCTGGGCGCCGACCCGGTGGCCACCGCGATGCTGCACGCCTCCGCCGCGCGCGGGCGGACGCTCGACGCGTTCGTGGTGCGCAAGGCGGGCAAGGCGCACGGGCTCCAGCGGCGTATCGAGGGCACCGAGGTCGCGGGGCGGCGGGTGCTGGCCGTCGAGGACACCTCCACCACCGGCGGCTCGGTGCTCACCGCCGTGGAGGCGCTGCGGGAGGCCGGTGCCGAGGTCGTCGCGGTCGCCACGATCGTGGACCGGGCGACGGGCGCGGCCGAGGCGGTGGCCGAAAAGGCGGGGGTTCCGTACCTGTTCGCGTACTCCAAGGAAGACCTGGGTCTGGACTGACGGGGGCGTTTTCCACAGGCTGGACAGGGTGTCCGACGCATCCGGCCCCGTCTGCAAAGATGGGGCCGACGATGACGTCACTCCCTAGGTCAGGGCCGTCAGCACGCAGAACGCAACCCGCACAACAAGGAGCGGACAGATGCCCATCGCAACCCCCGAGGTCTACAACGAGATGCTCGACCGGGCGAAGGCAGGCAAGTTCGCCTACCCGGCCATCAATGTGACGTCCTCCCAGACGCTCCAGGCGGCCCTGCGTGGTTTCGCGGAGGCGGAGAGCGACGGCATCGTCCAGATCTCGACGGGTGGTGCCGAGTTCCTGGGCGGCCAGTACAAGAAGGACATGGTCACCGGTGCCGTGGCCCTGGCCGAGTTCGCGCACATCGTTGCCGAGAAGTACCCGGTCAACATCGCGCTGCACACCGACCACTGCCCGAAGGACAAGCTGGACGGGTATGTGCGCCCGCTGCTGGCGCTGTCCGAGGAGCGCGTCAAGGCCGGCCGGAACCCGCTGTTCCAGTCGCACATGTGGGACGGCTCGGCGGAGACCCTCGCCGACAACCTGAAGATCGCCCAGGAGCTGCTGGAGCGCGCCCGCGCCGCGAAGATCATCCTCGAGGTGGAGATCACCCCGACCGGCGGCGAGGAGGACGGCGTCTCCCACGAGATCAACGACTCCCTCTACACCACGGTCGACGACGCGATCCGCACGGCGGAGGCGCTCGGCCTCGGCGACAAGGGCCGCTACCTGCTGGCCGCCTCCTTCGGCAATGTGCACGGCGTCTACAAGCCGGGCAACGTCGTGCTCCGCCCCGAGCTGCTGAAGGAGCTGAACGAGGGCGTCGCCGCCAAGTACGGCCGCCCCGCCGGAAGCCAGCCCTTCGACTTCGTCTTCCATGGCGGCTCCGGCTCCAGCGAGCAGGAGATCCTGACGGCGCTGGAGAACGGCGTGGTCAAGATGAACATCGACACCGACACCCAGTACGCCTTCACGCGTCCGGTCGCCGACCACATGTTCAAGAACTACGACGGCGTCCTGAAGGTCGACGGCGAGGTCGGCTCCAAGAAGACCTACGACCCGCGCACCTGGGGCAAGGTCGCCGAGACGTCGATGGCGGCGCGTGTCACGGAGGCCTGCGGCCACCTGCGCTCCACCGGCAACAAGATCAAGTAACCGGCGGTGCGCACCGGTTGCCGCCGGTGCGCCCTGCGCGGTTCTCCGACGGGCCCGGGACACCGGGCCCGTCGGCCGTCTGGCCCTGGCGCGACCGACGCGGGATGATCCCCTCATGGCCCTCAGCGCACCGCAGGCCCCCGCCGTCCGGGTGGGCACCCCCCAGGGCAGATGGGTCCTGCTGACCACCGTGCTCGGCTCCAGCATGGCCCTGCTGGACTCCACGGTCGTCAATGTCGCCCTGCCTCGCATCGGCCGCGACTTCGGCGCCGGACTCGCCGCGCTCCAGTGGACGGTCAACGCGTATCTCGTCACGCTGGCCGGCCTGATCCTGCTCGGCGGCGCCCTCGGGGACCGCTTCGGCCGCCGCAAGATCTTCGTCATCGGGGTGGTGTGGTTCGCGAGCGCCTCGCTGCTGTGCGGCCTCGCCCCCGCCCCGGGCATCCTCATCGCCGCCCGCGCCCTCCAGGGCATCGGCGGCGCCCTGCTCACCCCGGGCTCGCTCGCGCTGATCCAGGCCTCCTTCCACCCCGACGACCGGGCGCGGGCAGTCGGCCTGTGGTCCGGCGCCGGTGGAATCGGCGCCGCCGTCGGCCCGTTCGTCGGCGGCTGGCTGGTGGACGGCCCGGGCTGGCGCTGGGTCTTCCTGCTCAATGTCCCGCTGGCGCTGCTCTGCGCGCCGATCGCCCTGCGGCACGTACCCGAGTCCACCGACGAGGGCGGCCACGAGCGCTTCGACGTCCTCGGCGCGGTGCTCGGCGCGCTGGCCCTCGCCCTGGTGACCTATGCCCTCATCGAGGCTCCCACCGGCTCCCCGGCCGTGCCCGTCACGGGCGCCGCGGGCGTGCTCGCGGGCATCGCCTTCGGATATGTCGAGAAGCACCGGCCCGACCCGATGGTGCCGCCCGGGATCTTCGCCTCCCGCCAGTTCACGGCGGTCAACCTGGTGACCCTCTGCGTCTACGCGGCCTTCGGCGGCTTCTTCTTCCTCACCGCCCTCCAGCTCCAGGTGGTCGCGGGCTACTCGCCGCTGCGCGCGGGCACGGCACTGCTGCCCACCACCGTCCTGATGCTGCTGTTCTCCGCCCGCTCCGGAGCCCTGGCCGAGCGCATCGGACCGCGGATCCCGCTCACCGCCGGACCGCTGCTGTGCGCGGCGGGCATGCTGCTGATGCTGCGCGTGGGCAAGGACGCCTCGTATCTGGCGGACGTGCTGCCCGCGGTGCTGGTGATGGGGGCGGGCATGGTCACCCTGGTCGCCCCGCTGACCGCGACCGTGCTGGCCTCGGTGGACACCGCGCGGGCGGGCCTGGCCAGCGGCATCAACAACGCGGCGGCCCGCGCGGCCGGACTGTTCGCCGTGGCCGCGCTCCCGCTGCTGACCGGGATGGGCCCCGACGCCTACCGCTCCGCCGACGCCTTCGACGCCGCCTTCCGCCGGGCGATGCCGCTGTGCGCGGCCGTCCTCGCGGCGGGCGCGGTCCTCGCCTTCGCGACCGTACGCCGCCCGGCCAAGGGCTGTCACCACCCCGAATGCCGCACCCACGGCTGTGTGACCACCCCGCCCCTGGAACCGCCCCCGGAGACGGACGCGTCCCGGAGCCCGGGAGTGCCGTAGGGTCTTTCGTTCGGATCATGCCGGGCCCGCCACCCGGAGACGGGGGCTCGCCGCGGTCCCACGCGCACCAGTCGCCGGGCATGCCCCGGGAGCGCGCACCAGCCGTCGCGGACGGCCGGAGCGGGGTCGTTCGGGCCGTAGCCGCTGAGTCCCCGCTCCCGCCGTCGTGGGCCGGCCGCCGGAGGCTACCGCTTCAGTGCCGTGTACGCCTCAGCGCTGCTGTCCTGGAGGAACTGCCAGCAGCGCTCCGCCTCCTCCTTCTCGTTGATCTCGTCGGCGGCGCGGGCGAGTGCGGCCAGGCAGCGCAGGAATCCGCGGTTGGCCCGGTGGCTCCAGGGGACGGGGCCGTGTCCCTTCCACCCGGCGCGGCGGAGCTGGTCGAGCCCCCGGTGGTAGCCGGTCCGCGCGTAGGCGTAGGACTCGACCACCCGTCCCGCCTCGAAGGCGTCATCGGCGAGCATCGCCCAGGCGAGCGAGAAGGTGGGGTACTTCGCCGCCACCTCGGCGGGGGCCGAGGACTCCTCGCCGAGCAGGCGGTACGCCTCCTCGTTCTCCGGCAGCTGGGTCGGGTCCGGACCGCCGAGCAGGTTCTTGTGCGTCGTCATGAAAGCAGTCTGCCACTTGCCGCGAAGGTCTTCCGGAGCCCCTCGGAGGCGCCCGGGCCCGGACGGAGCCCGCCGCCCCCAGCACTCGGCCCGTGGTCCGGGCCCCGCGCCCGAACCGGGGCACTCCTGCCCGCCAACCAGGCGTGCATGAAGCCGAGTTGAGCGCCTGACCGCCGAAGGGCGGTGCTAAGTTGAGCCGGTGGCCAAGCTCGAAGTCCTGGGTGTCTCGGCGGGTTACCGGGGGCGGACCGTGCTGCGGGACGTGAATCTCGCCTACGGCGAGGGAGTTCATCTGCTGCTCGGGCCGAACGGGGCCGGCAAGACGACCCTGTTCCGGGTGCTCGCGGGGGTGCTCGCCCCCAGTGAGGGGACCGTCCTGGTGGACGGCGCCGACCCGCACGTATGCGCCGCGGCCAAGTCCTCCATCGGCCTGGCCACGCACCGTTCGGCGCTCGCGCCCCGGCTGACCGTCGTGGACAACCTGCGGTACTGGGCACGGGTCCTCGGACTCCCGCCCGGCCCCGCCGAGGAGCGGATCGCGGACGTTCTGGACCTGCTCGGCCTCACCGGCCTGGCGGACCGCCGCATCGGGAGCCTCAGCCGGGGTCAGACCCAGCGGGCGGGCCTGGCCAAGGCCTTTCTGGGACGGCCGTCGATCCTGCTCCTGGACGAGCCGATGTCGGGCCTCGACCCGGCCACCGCGGACCGGCTCATGACCTGGCTGCGGAGCCTCGCCGACCAGGGGCACACGGTGGTCGTCTCCACCCATGCCCTGGCCGACGCCGACCGCCTCGCCGACGATGTGACGGTGCTGCGGGAGGGGCGCGTCGCGGGCCGGGGCGAACCGGCCGCCCTGCGCGCCGCCCTGCTGGGAAGCGCCTACCGGCTGCGCATCAGGGCCTCCGGAGAGGTGGCGGCGGTACTCGGCCGCCTGGGCCGCCCGTACGAGGAGCAGCAGGGCGCCTTCTGGGTGGAGGTGGCCGACGAGCGGGAGACGGAGGCCCTGGTCGCCGGTCTGGTGGGAGAGGGCATCGGGGTACGGGAAGTGGTACCCGCCCGCAGCCCCCTGGAGGACGTCTACCAGCAGCTCCAGTCGGAAGGCGCGTCCCGTGACGCGGCGTAGCCTCCCCTTCGACGTGGCCCGGGCCCGGATCCTGGCGTCGGCGCTGCTGTGGCGGATGAGACGGGAGCGGTTGCGGAACTTCGCGACCGTGTTCCTGCCG
This sequence comes from Streptomyces sp. NPDC052040, assembly GCF_044548405.1. NCBI lineage: Bacteria > Bacillati > Actinomycetota > Actinomycetes > Kitasatosporales > Streptomycetaceae > Streptomyces > Streptomyces sp. NPDC052040. The sequence goes on from NZ_JBIUBV010000012.1 coordinate 179,565, forward strand.
TTCGTGCTGACGGCCGCCTCCGTGGTCGCCCTGCCCCTGCTGTCCGACGACTCGGACATGAACGGAGCCGTCGGCAGCGCCCGGCTCGGCCTGCGGTACGGGGCGCACGGGGACACGGTCGCGGCCGGGCTGCTGCTCGTCCTGATGCCCGGCATCGTCGCCCTGCACGGCACGGTCGGTGCCGGTCTCGCGGTGCGCAACGTGGTCGGCGCGGAGGCCGGGGCGGGCGCGCTGGAGGCGATGCTCGGGGCGCCGTACAACCCGGCGAGCATCGCGGGCGGACTGCTCGGCTGTGTACTGGTGGTCACGACGGGACAGTGGGCGGTGATGAGCGCGCTCGGTGCCCTGGCCCTGGCGGTGTCCAGCGCCCTGCACCACGACGGCCTCGCGCCGGGCGCCGGCTATCTGACGCTCGCCCTGGTGCTGCCGCTGCTGGCCGCCTGGGCGGGCGCCGCCCTCGCCCTGCTGCTCAATCTGCTCGTACCGCGGCTGTCCCAGCCGGGCGCGGGCGCCCTCGCGGGCAACGGCGGCGGTCTGGTCAGCCTGGCCGCGATGCTGCCCGGCTTCGGCGCCCTGCTGGCGCTGTCCATCGCCCTGGACCCGCTGGGCCCCACCCGGCTGCTCTGCTACGCGGGCGGGGTGACGGTACTGATCACGGTGGGAAGTCTGGCCGGGATCGCCAAGGGCTTCCGGCCGGAGTCGGTGCTGTCGTCGTCGGCGTGACACACACGTCGTCGGCGTGGCGCACACAGGGCCGAGCAAGCCCACAATCAGGCAGCAGGCACACAAACCAGGCAGCAAGCACACAACCAGGCAAGGAGTCCGGTGGCAGTCATGGTGAAGGTTCTCGTCGACATCCGTCCGTCGCCGGTGGCGCTGCCCTTCCACCGGGTCTTCACCAGGCCGGTGGTGGAGATCGACGGGGTGGAGCGGACGGTGCGGTGGGGCGTCACGGAGGTGTCCGCCGAGGAGGGGGACCACGAGGTCGCCGTCTTCTTCCGGTACCGGGGCCAGCGCGCGGCGCGGCTCGGGCTGGGCACCGGGCAGCTCACGGTACGGGCGGACGCGGCCGCGCAGCCCCGGGTGACGGCGCGGCTCGGCGCGCGCAACGGCAGCAGCTTCACGGTCGGGACCGCCTGACGCGGCTGCGTGTCAGGTCACCTGACACGGCCGCGCGACCGCGTCTGGCAGCGGGACGCAGCCGCGCGACCGCGGATGCCCCCGCCGCCCCGCTGCTCCGATCGGGTCGCCCCCCGCGTGCCCCCGCCCGCGCCCGCCCCGGTGGCGGAAGAGTGGGCGGGGCCCCCTTGTGACCAGGGGGGCCTTGCGGGGCTCGGGTGTCTCGCGCAGGATGCGAATGGGGACCGGGGCCCCCGTGCCGGCATCGGCAGGGGCGGACCGCTACCCGGAGCACACAACAGGAGACAGCGATGTCCCACCAGGCTTCTCAGCGGCCCGGCGAGACTCAGGAGCCCGAGGCCCCCCATCTCGACTTCCAGGGCACGACGCCGTACGAGGACTACGTCAGGGCGGACGTGCTCACCCATCTCCAGCACACCCTCTCCGACGACCCCGGGGAGATGGTCTTCCTGGTGACGACCCAGGTCATGGAGCTGTGGTTCACCGTGATCGTCCATGAGTGGGAGACCGCGGCGCGCGCTCTGCGCGAGGACCGGGTGCCGGTGGCGGTCGACGCGCTCAAGCGGTCCGTACGGGAGCTGTACGCGCTGAACGAGTCCTGGCGTCCCCTCGGGCAGCTGACGCCCGCGCAGTTCAACTCCTACCGTTCCGCGCTCGGTGAGGGCTCCGGCTTCCAGTCCGCGATGTACCGGCGGATGGAGTTCCTGCTCGGCGAGAAGTCCGCGTCCATGCTGGTCCCGCACCGCGGTGCGCCCCGCGCGCACGCCGAGCTGGAGAAGGCGCTGCACGAGCCGAGCCTCTACGACGAGGTGCTGCGGCTGCTGGCGCGGCGCGGGCACGCGGTCCCGGACGCGGTGCTGAGCCGTGACGTCTCCCTGCGCTACGAGCCCTCGGAGGAGGTGGAGGCGGTGTGGACCGCCCTCTACGCCGGGGACCAGACGGACGAACTCGCCCGGCTGGGCGAGGTGCTGACCGATGTGGCGGAACTGGTGTGGCGCTGGCGCAACGACCATCTGGTCGCCACCCGCCGCGCGATGGGGTCCAAGGTGGGCACCGGCGGCTCCGCCGGGGTGGCCTGGCTGGAGAAGCGGGCGCAGAAGAACGTGTTCCCCGAGCTGTGGACGGCGAGGTCCCATGTCTGAGCAGGCGGAGAAGGCCAGGAAGCTGGACGCGGCCGACGAACTGGCCGCGCTGCGGGCCGAGTTCGTCCTCGACGACGTCGTCTATCTGGACGGCAACTCACTGGGCGCGCTGCCCGCGGCCGTGCCCGGCAAGGTGGCGGACGCCGTCCAGCGGCAGTGGGGTGAGTTGCGGATCCGCTCCTGGGACGAGAGCGGCTGGTGGACCGCCCCGGAGCGGATCGGCGACCGGATCGCCCCGCTGGTGGGGGCGGCGCCCGGGCAGATCGTGGTGGGCGACTCGACCAGCGTCAATGTCTTCAAGGCGCTGGTCGCGGCCGTGCGGATGGCCGCGCGGGACGGCGCCGGGCGGGACGAGATCCTGGTCGACGCCACGACCTTCCCGACGGACGGCTACATCGCCGGTTCGGCGGCGCGGATGACCGGCTGCACCCTGCGCCCGGTGGCCCCGGCCGAGGTGCCGGACGCGCTCGGCGACCGTACGGCGGCGGTGCTGCTGAACCATGTCGACTACCGCACGGGACGGCTGCACGACCTGCCCGGTCTGACGGCCGCCGTGCACGCGGCGGGCGCGGTGTCGGTCTGGGACCTGTGCCACAGCGCGGGCGCCCTGCCCGTCGGCCTGGACGCGCACGGCGTCGACCTGGCGGTGGGCTGCACCTACAAGTATCTGAACGGCGGCCCGGGCGCCCCCGCGTATCTGTATGTGCGGCGGGACGTGCAGGAGCACTTCGACTCCCCGCTGCCGGGCTGGAACTCGCACACCGAGCCCTTCGGCATGCACAGCGCCTACGAACCGGCGGCGGGCGCGGTGCGCGGCCGTGTCGGCACCCCGGACATCCTGTCCATGCTGGCCCTGGAGGCGGCGCTGGAGGTGTGGGACGGGGTGTCGGTGGACGCGGTGCGCGCCAAGTCCCTGGCCCTCACGGACTTCTTCCTGGAGTGCGTGGCGGCCCATGTCCCCGACGGGAGGGTGGAGTCGCTGACGCCGTCGGCCCACGCGGAGCGCGGCAGCCAGATCGCGCTGCGCTGCCCGGACGCGGGCGAGGTGATGAAGCGGCTGATCGCGAGCGGTGTGGTCGGCGACTTCCGGCCGCCGGACGTCCTGCGCTTCGGCTTCACCCCGCTGTACGTGGGCTTCGCGGACGTGGAGCGGGCGGCACGGGTCCTGGCGGAGGTGCTGTCCTGACCCCGGGACGGGGTGCCCTCCCGGCCCCGGCGCGGCCGGTCCGGGCGGGCTGAGCGACGGTGTGAGGGGTGGGTCCGTCCCGCCCCTCACCCAGCGTCACCACCCCACGCCGACGCGGGCGTGCCGCCTGATACCGTCCCCGCCGACGGCCGATCATCCTCCGGCCCTCGCGCCCGTATTCCGTTTCGCCGCTGAGAGGCTGGAGCATGCCGGACGACGCCGCCCCCCGCGATCCCGCAGAGCCGGACGACGCGTCCGCCGCGGAGGAGGCGTCGGCCTTCTCGCACCCGCCGGTGGACCCCGACGCCACCGCCTCCTATGGCGACCACCCCGACCAGGTGATCGACTTCTACGCGCCCCGGGAGGCGGCCGCGACCGGACCGGGCGCGGGCGCCGAGGGCCCGGCGCCCCTGGTCGTCGTCCTGCACGGCGGCGCCTGGCGGGCACCGTACGACCGGTGGCACATCACCCCCTTCGTGGACTTCCTGGCCCGCCGGGGCTTCGCCGTGGCCAATGTGGAGTACCGCAGGGGCGCGCTGATCCCCGCCCAGGCCGAGGGCCCCGGGGAGCCCGGCGGCGGCCCGGGACCGGTGGCGGGCCGCTGGCCGGACACCTTCGACGATGTCGCGGCGGCCCTCGACGCGCTTCCGGCGCTGGTGCGGAAGGCGCTGCCGGGGGCCGACCCGCGCCGCACGGTGGTCACCGGGCACTCCGCGGGCGGCCAGCTGGCGCTGTGGGCGGCCGCCCGCCATGTACTGCCCCCGGACTCCCCCTGGCGCACGGACCGCCCGGCCCCGCTGCGCGGTGTGGTGGCGCTCGCCCCGATCGCGGACTTCCGGGCCGCCGAGAAGCTGGGGGTGTGCGGCGGGGCGGCGGCGCAACTCCTCGGCGGGGCGGGCTTGTTCGCCGAGCGGCGGCCGTACGCGGATCCCGCCCTGCTGCTGCCCACCGGCATCGCCACCACCCTGGTCCAGGGCCGCCGGGACACCGTGGTGCCGCAGGCGGTCGCCGAGTCGTACGCGGACGCGGCGGCGCGGGCGGGCGAGGTGGTGGGCCTCACCCTGCTGGAGGGCGTCGGCCACTTCCCCCTGATCGACCCGGCGGCGGACGCCTGCGCGGTGGTGACGGAGGAGATCGCCCAACTGGCTTGGTAGGAAACGGTGTTGGACCGCCGTGGCGGGGGCCGCCCGGGATCCGGCTCCGCCCGTAGTACCTGAGACGTACCCCCGGGAACCCGTCTCACCGGTGACGACGCCGTCCCCCCCGGCGCCTACGGTCTCAGATGTGACCGAGACGAACCAGATACCGGCGGCGCCCGACGCGGCGTTCCGTCCGTACGCACCGCGCAGTCCGGAGTACCGGGCGACCGTGGAGGCCCTGCGAGGGCTGCGGCAGGACCTGTTCACCGAAGCGTTCGCCTACCGCCCGCTGCCCCCGAAGAGCTCCCCGGGGCCGCGGTCCGGGCTGCGGGCGTACGCGGTCTGGACCCGGCACATCCTGGTGGCGGCCGCCGGGGCGCTGGCGATGCTGGTCGCCCTGGCGCAGTACGAGGGGGGCGCGGCCTGGCCGCTGACCGGCCTGTTCGCCCTGGCGCCCGTGCTGCTGACACTGATCCGCCCGGTCGCGGCGTTCTGGCTGTCCTTCGCGGCGACCATGGCCTCGCTCGCCGTGGTCTCCTCGTCGAGCGCCTGGCCCTGGCCGCCCGGCAGCTTCCTCGCCCATCTGACGGTGCTGACGGTGGTGGCGCTGCGCACCCGGCCGCGCACGGCGGCCTGGATGTGGCTGTTCACCGCGGTCTACGCCTTCGCCGCCGAGACCGGCTTCTACCGCTACGGCGGTGACGCCTCGACCATGCTGGTGGTCTCCGCCCTCCTCCTGCTCGTCGTCACCCTCCGGCATGTCCGCCTGAACGCGGAGCAGGAGGTGACCGCCCAGCAGACGGTGACCGCGCACGAACGCTCCCGCCGCACCCTGCTGGAGGAGCGCACCACCATCGCCCGGGAACTGCACGACGTGGTCGCCCACCACATGTCGGTGGTCGCCATCCAGGCGGAGGCCGCGCCCTACCGGGTGGAGAACCCGCCTCCGGAGCTGGAGAAGGCCTTCGCCACCATCCGGGAGAACGCGGTCGCGGCCCTCACCGAACTGCGCCGGGTGCTGGGCGTCGTACGCGCCGAGGACTACGCGGCCCCGGACGCCCCCCAGCCCACCCTGGCCGATCTGGACGCCCTGCTGGCGAATGTGCGGGAGGCCGGGCTGACCGTGTACAAGGTGGCCACGGGCGCGGTACGGGAACTCCCGCAGGGCGTCGAGCTGTCGGCGTACCGCATCGTGCAGGAGGCCCTGAGCAACACCCTGCGGCACGCCCCGGGCGCCTCGGCCCGGGTGGAACTGGGCTATGTGCTCGGGGGCCTGGGCCTGCGCATCGTCAACGGCCCGGCGCCGCCGGGCGCCCCGGGACGCGCGGCGCACGGCGCGGGACACGGCATCACCGGTATGCGTGAGCGGGTCTCGATGCTGGGCGGGGAGATGACGGCGGGGGAGATGGACGACGGGGGATACGAGGTGACGGTGTTCCTGCCGGTGCCCGCCGCACAGGACGCCGCATGACCGGCGGAGCGGTCCGGGTACTGATCGCGGACGACCAGATGATGGTCCGGGAGGGCTTCTCGGTGCTGCTCGGCGCGATGCCCGGCATCGAGGTCGTCGGGGAGGCCGTCAACGGCAGGGAGGCGGTCGAACGGGTCCGTGAACTCTCCCCGGACGTCGTGCTGATGGACATCCGCATGCCGGAGCTGAACGGCATCGAGGCGACCCGGCAGATCGTTGCCGCGGACGGCACCGCGAAGGTGCTGGTGCTGACCACGTTCGACCTGGACGAGTACGTCTACCAGGCGCTGCGGGCCGGGGCCTCCGGCTTTCTGCTCAAGGATGCCTCCGCCCGCCAGCTCGCCGACGGGGTACGGGTGGTGGCCTCCGGCGAGGCCCTGCTCGCCCCCTCGGTGACCAGACGGCTGATCGCGGAGTTCGCCCGGCTGTCCGACCGGCCGCGGCCGGTCCTCGCGCCGCAGGGGGCGTACGGGGAGCTGACCGACCGGGAGACGGAGGTGCTGGTGCAGATCGCCCAGGGCCTGTCGAACGCGGAGATCGCCGAGCGGCTGGTGGTCGCCGAGTCCACGGTCAAGACCCATGTGAGCCGGGTCCTGGTGAAGCTGGGCCTGCGGGACCGCACCCAGGCGGCCGTGTTCGCCTACGAGGCGCGGCTGGTGACCCCGGGGTGAGGGCGCCGCCGCTCCCGGTGACCTCTGGTCAGACGGGGGCGGGCCGGGCTAGCGTCCGGGCATGGCAGCCCCACCCGACCTCGCGTTCGACCCGTGGGACCCGGCGTTCCTGGCCGACCCCTGCCCCGCCTACGCCGAGCTGCGCGCGCTCGGCCGGGTGATCCCCTACGCGCCCACCGGGCAGTGGCTGGTCCCCCACCACGCGGATGTGTCGGCGCTGCTGCGCGACCGGCGGCTGGGCCGGACCTATCGGCACCGGTTCGGCCACGAGGACTTCGGCCGGACTCCGCCGCCGCCCGAGCACGAGCCGTTCCACACCCTCAACGACCACGGCATGCTGGACCTGGAGCCGCCGGACCACACCCGGATCCGGCGGCTGGTGTCGAAGGCGTTCACCCCCCGGACGGTGGATCGGCTGGCCCCGTATGTGCGCGGGCTGGCCGAGGAACTGGTGTCCCGGCTGGTGCGGGCGGGCGGCGGCGACCTGCTGAGGGAGGTCGCCGAACCGCTGCCGGTCGCGGTGATCGCCGAGATGCTGGGCATCCCGGAGGCGGACCGGGCGCAGCTGCGGCCCTGGTCGGCGGACATCTGCGGGATGTACGAGCTGAATCCGCCGCCCGAGGCGGCGGCGCGGGCGGTGCGGGCCTCGGTGGAGTTCTCCGGCTACCTCCGGGAGCTGATCGCGCAGCGCCGCAAGGCGCCCGGCGAGGACCTGATCTCGGGCCTGATCGCGGCGTACGACGAGGGGGAGCGGCTCACCGAGCAGGAGATGATCTCGACCTGTGTGCTGCTGCTGAACGCGGGCCACGAGGCGACGGTGAACGCGACGGTCAACGGCTGGTGGGCGCTGTTCCGCCACCCGGACCAGCTGGCGGCCCTCCGCGCGGACCACGCGCTGGTCCCGTCCGCCGTGGAGGAGCTGATGCGCTACGACACCCCGCTCCAGCTCTTCGAACGCTGGGTGCTGGACGACATCGAGATCGACGGCACCACCCTGCCCCGGGGCGCGGAGGTCGCCCTGCTGTTCGGCTCCGCCAACCACGACCCGGCGGTCTTCGACGCCCCCGGAAAGCTGGACCTGGCCCGCCGGGACAACCCGCACATCTCCTTCAGCGCGGGCATCCACTACTGCATCGGCGCCCCCCTGGCCCGGATCGAACTGGCGGCCTCGATGACGGCCCTGCTGAAGCAGGCCCCCACCCTCCGCCTGGCCACCACCCCCCACCGCAAGCCGAACTTCGTGATCCGGGGACTGGAGGGCCTGGACGTGGAGATCGGTTGATCACCCGTTCGGCGGATGGTGCGGGTGATCCGGAGGAACGGCCGCCGAGGGCCGGACACGTCGTACGACTGGGACACGCACCACCGCGACCGGGTGGAGAAGCCGCGGGCCTACGCCGAGGCGGGCATCCCGGTCTATCTGCTGATCGACCGTGAGAACCTCTCGGTCCTGCTCCACAGCGCCCCGGACCCCGAGGACGGCTACCGGGACATCCACGTGGTCAGACTCGGCGGCGAGGTCGTACTTCCCGAGCCCGTCGGCATCGTATTGCCCACCGGGGAACTCAAGCAGTACCTCGACTGAGCCCCAGCGAGCGGAGGTCGGCCGGGACCGCTCAGCGGCTCCGGCCGACGGGACGTCAACGGGGCGTTCGTCAGCGCTCCTTGGTCTCCTCCAGGACCGTCCGGCCCAGCAGCGCATACCGCTCGGGTGCGGTCCGCTTCAGATACTGGGCGTAGCCGATGCCCGTCGCCGCGACCAGCGCCACCAGCCAGGGTGTCGCCTTCAGGATCAGCGAGCCGGACTCGGGACCGGCCGCGGCGCTCATGTTGGACACCAGCAGCGCCACCACCGCGAGCATCGCGATCCCCCCGGTGAGCGGGGCGGCGAAGGTCCGGAACCAGTGCCGGCTCTCGGGGTGGTGGGAACGGAAGTAGACCAGCACCGCGAAGGAGCACACCGCCTGCACCACCAGGATCGCCATGGTGCCGAGGATGGCGAGCAGGACGTAGGTGCCGGTGTACGGGTCCTTGCCCGCGAGCCAGAACGCCCCGATCAGCAGGGCGCTGACGACCGTCTGCACCAGGCCCGCGATGTGCGGGGAGCCGTGCGCGGGGTGGGTGCGGCCCACGGTCCGCCGCAGCGAGGGCAGGACGCCCTCACGGCCCAGCGCGTACATGTAGCGGGCCGCGCAGTTGTGGAAGGCCATGCCGCATGCCAGGGAGCCGGTGATCATCAGCCACTGCATCACGTCGACGGCCCAGTGGCCCACGTAGTGCTCGGTGGGGTTGAAGAAGAGGGCGAGCGGGTTGGCCGAGGAGGCCGCCTTCACGGCCTCCGCCTCGCCGTTGCCGCTGATCGCCATCCAGGAGACGAAGACATAGAAGACACCGACGCCGAGGACCGAGATCAGGGTCGCCTTGGGGATGATCCGCTTGGGGTCGCGGGACTCCTCGCCGTACATCGCCGTCGACTCGAAGCCGACCCACGACCAGAAGGCGAAGAACAGGCCGAGGCCCGCGCTGGTGCCCTTGAAGGCGTTGACCGGGTTGACCGGGTCGAAGGAGAAGCCGTGCGGGCCGCCGCCGTGCAGGGCGACGGAGACGGCCATCGCCGCGAGCACGGTGACCTCCGTGCCCAGCAGCACGACGAGCAGCTTCTCGGCGACGTCCACGCCGAACCAGGTGCCCATCGCGTTGATCGCCAGCATCAGCACGGCAAACGCCCACCAGGGGATGGCGAGGCCCGTCTGGTCCTTGAGGGTGGTGGTGGCAAAGGTGGAGAAGATCCCGATCAGGGCGGGCTCGAAGACGACGTAGGCGAAGGTCGCGAGCAGCCCCGAGGCGAGGCCGACGGTGCGGCCGAGGCCGTAGGAGATGAAGCCGTAGAAGGCGCCGGTCGAGGTGATGTGTTTCGCCATCGAGGTGAAACCGACGGAAAAGATTGCCAGGACGACCATTGCCACGAGATAACTTGCGGGGGCGCCGATGCCATTGCCCGCCGACACCATAAAGGGCACATTGCCCGTCATGGCGGTGATCGGCGCGGCGGTGGCGACCGCCATGAAGACCACACCGAGAAGGCCCACAGCGTTGGGCTTCAGCCGGTGAATCGTTCCTTCTGAACCCGTCCCCGTGTCCGGGGCCGTGCCCTCTTGTACCGCCATCGGGTGGCCCCTTCCCTGGTGCCGTGAACGCGTGGTGCACTGCTGCTGGAGTGGAACTCTGTGGCCCGAATGAGTCGGTCAAGGGTGTCGAGCCGTTAAATGTTTGTCAACCAGACCTTTAGAAATCGCCTGGGAGAACTTCACCGGCACCAGGCACGGGGCATATGAGGGCACATGAGGCAGATAAGGGCACATGGGGGTGCGTGAGCGTGCAGGGGGCCCGGAGGGGGAGCGGGCGAGGAAGTGCGAGCCCGGGTGGAGGCGGCCCCGTCGGAACGGGGGACCCCTCACGCGGAAGGTGGCACCGTGAGTCCCCAGGCTCCGGCGCGGACCGTCCAGGTCCGGCTGCGGACCGGGCCCGTGACCAGGGTGTCCGCGCGGTAGCGGAAGTCCGTGCCGGACACCGTCACCGTGCGGCCGCGGGCCGCCAGCGGGGAGGCCTCGGCGCCCACCGACACCGGCCGCACCTCCACCACCGCCGCCCCGGAGGCGTCCGGCGCCACCCGCACGCCCGCGACCGGCTGGTCCAGATCCACCAGCAGCACCCCGTCGACCTCGATCCGCAGCCGGGAGGGGCCAGGGGAGGGCGCGGTGAGCGGCCGGGAGGGGCGGACCAGGGTCCGCACCAGCGACTGGCGCACCCGCAGCCAGGGCCGCCCGGAGAGGACCGCCCCGCCGAGGGGCGCGTCCTCGCACGGGAACGGCATGGTCGGCACGGACGGTATCCGCAGCTCCCCGAGGACCACCCCGTCGCTGTCGTCGGACAGCAGGTCCAGCCGCCGTTCCGCCCCGTCCAGCACGGCACGGGCGGCCGCCACCGCCCCCGTGGGCACCCCCAGCGTCCGCGCCAGCGACAGCGCGCCCCCGACCGGCACCAGCGACAGCGCCGTGGTGGCCAGCTCCCGCCGCCGGTGCAGCAGGGTCACCGCGCGCAGCAGTGCCCGGTCGTCGCCCACCACCACCGGCCTCCGAGCCCCCCTGCGGGCCAGTGCCCGGGCGAATTCCTCCGGGCCGTCCGGGAGGCACATCTTGGTCGCCGCACCCGCGCTGAGCACGTCTTTTGCGATCCGCACGGACTCGCCGTCACTGTGACGGGCGACCGGGTCGATGACCACGAGGAGCTGGTCGGAAGTCGCCACCTCGGTCCTGCCTCGCTTCCTCGGGTAGCATCTTTGTGCAAGAGCCCCTTGCGCTATTGCGCCAGGGGCTTCGTCTATTCCGGGGCATCCGGTCCGACGGTTTGCGGCCAACGACGGCCGCGGTGCACACGGCGGTGGACCCTCCGCGTACGCCCCTGACCTTGGACATGCCCCGCCCGGAAGGGGTGTACGCGCGTGCCCGCACTTGTGCTGCTCGGTGCTCAGTGGGGTGACGAAGGCAAGGGGAAGGCCACCGACCTGCTCGGTGGATCGGTGGATTATGTAGTGCGCTACCAGGGCGGCAACAACGCCGGCCACACGGTCGTCGTCGGCGACCAGAAGTACGCACTGCATCTGCTGCCTTCCGGAATCCTCTCGCCCGGATGCACCCCCGTCATCGGCAACGGAGTCGTCGTCGACCCGTCGGTCCTGCTCTCCGAGCTGAGCGGTCTGAACGAGCGTGGCGTCGACACGTCCAAGCTCCTGATCAGCGGTAACGCGCATGTCATCACGCCGTACAACGTCACCGTCGACAAGGTGACGGAACGCTTCCTCGGCAAGCGCAAGATCGGCACCACGGGCCGGGGCATCGGCCCGACCTACGCCGACAAGATCAACCGCATCGGCATCCGGGTCCAGGACCTCTACGACCAGTCGATCCTGACCCAGAAGGTCGAGGCGGCCCTGGAGGTCAAGAACCAGGTCCTCACCAAGCTGTACAACCGGCGCGCGATCGCCGTGGACCAGGTGGTCGAGGAGCTGCTGGGCTACGCCGACCAGATCAAGCCCTATGTCGCCGACACCGTCCTGGTCCTCAACCAGGCGCTCGACGACGGCAAGGTGGTGCTGTTCGAGGGCGGCCAGGGCACCCTGCTGGACATCGACCACGGCACGTACCCCTTCGTCACCTCGTCGAACCCGACCGCGGGCGGCGCCTGCACCGGTGCTGGTGTCGGCCCGACGAAGATCGGCCGGGTCATCGGCATCCTGAAGGCGTACACCACCCGCGTCGGCTCCGGTCCCTTCCCGACCGAGCTGTTCGACGAGGACGGCGAGGCCCTGCGCCGCATCGGCGGGGAGCGCGGTGTCACCACCGGCCGTGACCGCCGCTGCGGCTGGTTCGACGCGGTGATCGCCCGCTACGCCACCCGGGTCAACGGTCTGACGGACTTCTTCCTCACCAAGCTCGACGTGCTCACCGGCTGGGAGCGGATCCCGGTCTGCGTCGCGTACGAGATCGACGGCAAGCGCGTCGAGGAACTCCCGTACTCCCAGACCGACTTCCACCACGCGAAGCCGGTCTACGAGTACCTGCCGGGCTGGCAGGAGGACATCACGAAGGCCAAGACCTTCGCCGACCTCCCCAAGAACGCGCAGGGCTACGTCAAGGCCCTGGAGGAGATGTCGGGCGCCCCGATCTCGGCGATCGGTGTGGGCCCGGGCCGCGACGAGACGATCGAGATCAACTCGTTCCTGTAGAGCGGCACTTCGGGCTTCCGCGCCCCCGTCCGGTGAAGCACCGGACGGGGGCGCGGTGCTGTTCGGGCGCCGGTACCCTTTGGCTGCCCGGAACTTGACCTGCCCATGACTTGTTTCGGGTTTCGGGGCGACCTCCGCCCGTCCACGATCTACGCGGGTAGTCCCCGAACGGCACACACCACCCGACCGCGTCACTCCACCCTCAGGAGCCCGAATGTCCGTCAGTCCCATGAACCGCCGCGCGTTCATGCAGAAGTCGGCCGTCACCGGCGCGGCCGTGGCCACGGCGGGTGCCGTCGGTGCCGGCCCGGCGCAGGCGGCCGACCACCACCCCGGCCACCGGCCCCGCACCTGGTCGTTCTCCATCCTGGGTACCACCGACCTGCACAGCCATGTCTTCGACTGGGACTACTACCTGGACGCCGCCTACAGCGACAAGGCCGGCAACTCCGTCGGCATCGCGCGCGTCGCCACCCTGGTCAAGCAGCAGCGCGAGGCGAAGGGCGAGGACCACGTCCTGCTCGTCGACGCGGGCGACATCATCCAGGGCACCTCGCTGGCGTACTACTTCGCCCGGGTCGACCCCATCAACGGCACCGGCGGCACGCACGGACCCCGCCACCCCATGGCCACGGCCATGAACCACATGCGCTACGACGCCGCCGCGCTCGGCAACCACGAGTTCAACTACGGCATCGACCTGCTGCGCAAGTTCGAGAGCCAGTGCCGCTTCCCGCTGCTCGGCGCGAACGCCCTGGACGCCAAGACCCTGCGCCCCGCCTTCCAGCCCTACACGGTGAAGCGGATCCGGGTCCCCGGCGCCCCCGACATCAAGGTCGGCATCCTCGGCCTCACCAACCCCGGCATCGCGCTGTGGGACAAGGACAACGTCAGCGGCAGGATGGTCTTCCCCGGGCTCGTCGAGCAGGCGAAGAAGTACGTGCCCCGGCTGCGCGCCCTCGGCTGCGACGTCGTCTTCCTGACCGACCACTCCGGGCTCGACGGCTCGTCCTCCTACGGCAGCGAACTGCCCTACGTCGAGAACGCCTCCAACCTGGTCGCCGAGCAGGTCCCCGGCATCGACGCCATCCTCGTCGGCCACACCCATGTCGAGGTCTCCTCCTACACCGTCAAGAACGAGCAGACCGGCGAGGACGTCCTGCTGTCCGAGCCCTACTGCTGGGGCATGCGGCTCACGGTCTTCGACTTCGACCTCGAACTGCACCACGGGCAGTGGAAGGTCACCGGCAAGAAGGCCCAGACCCTCAGCCCCAGCAATGTCGAGGAGGACCCGGAGATCACCCGGCTCCTCAAGGCGGACCACGAGCTGGTGGTGAAATACGTCAACACCCCCGTCGGCACCTGCTCCACGGACCTCTCGGCGGCCGAGTCCTGCTGGAAGGACGTCCCCATCATGGACTTCATCCACCAGGTCCAGATGGCCACCGTCGCCACCGGCCTGTCCAGCGCCGACGCCGCCCTCCCGCTCATCTCGGTCGCCGCGCCCTTCAGCCGCACCGCCGACATCCCCGCGGGCAGTGTGACCATCAAGGACATCGCCGGGCTCTACATCTACGACAACACGCTCTACGGCAAGAAGCTCACCGGCGCCCAGCTCAAGGACTACCTGGAGTACGCGGCGAAGTACTACCACCAGGTCCCGTCCGGCACCAAGGTCGACACCGCGACCCTCACCAACGCCAACAGCTTCTGGGACTACATGTACGACACCGCCGCCGGTGTCGACTACGACATCGACATCGCGCAGCCCGAGGGGTCCCGGATCAAGAACCTCAGCCACAAGGGTGCGCCCGTCGCCGACGACCAGGTCTTCGTCGTCGCCGTCAACAACTACCGCGCCAACGGCGGCAGCGGCTACCCGCACATTGCCGCGGCCGACATCGCCTACAGCTCCACAAACGAGATCCGCCAGCTGATGATCGACTACGTGACGGCCAAGGGCGCCCTGAACCCGGCCGACTTCGCGGTCACCAACTGGAAGCTGACCCAGAACGGCACGGCCGTCTTCTAGGCCGCCCGAACCCACGGCGTGGGGGGGGCCGCGGGGGGGGGCCCCCCCCGGCGGGGGGGGCGGGGGGGGGCGGGGGGGGGGGGGGGGGCGGGGCCCCCCCCGGGCGGCCCCCGCCGCCCAAAACCCCCCCCCCCCCCCCCCCC
>NZ_JBIUBV010000013.1:0-80898 GCF_044548405.1 Streptomyces sp. NPDC052040
TGCCCTGCGTGCCCCCACCCTGCGGCCGAACCCTCGACGGAGGGATCAGCGGCTTCGCGCTCCCCCACAGCCCGTCCGGAACAATCCAACTCCACGCCCCCCGCCCCATATACAGCCCAACGACCGCCTCACCACAATAGGACATGGTCTGACCTTGTCGTTTAACGGCTCTGCCTTGCTTATCAGTCCCATGCGTTGAAGAGGACTCCGCCCAATGTCGTGATGCCGTAGAAGCGGACCTCACGCCACTCGCCCGGACCGAGCACTGACTGCCCGTTCTCTATCCGGTCGTGCGCTCGGTCTGGTTCGAACGGGGTCCTGGATCGGGTGACTGGTGGGCTGGTGGGGCATGGAGGAAGGGCCTCTTGGTAGCTCGCGGTTGTCGAGTCCAGCGAGAAGCAAGAGGCCCTGTTGTCGAAGTGTCGCGTGGTCGTGGTTGCCGGGTCCAGTCCGTCCACTCCTGGGTGTGACTGTCTCGCCCATCGGTTCGGGAACGCGGCCGACCGGCCAGAGCGCCGGCCCCGGTACGGCTCGGACATGAGCGATGCTGAGTGGGCGTCGGTGCGGGATCTGCTGCCAGTGCCGGGATGGCTGGCGGGCCGGGGCGGGCGGCCAGAGGGTTACTGCCACCGGCAGATGATCGACGCTGTGCGCTACCTCGTCGACAACGGCATCAAATGGCGGGCGATGCCGTCTGACTTTCCGCCGTGGCCGCGGGTGTATGCCTTCTTCGCCCGCTGGCGGGATGCGGGGCTGGTAGCCGAGCTGCATGAACGGCTGCGCGAGGCCGTTCGCCTGGTAGAGGGCCGCAGCCCGGAGCCGAGTGCGGCGGTCGTGGACTCGCAGTCGGTGAAGGCGGACGCCACTGTCCCCCTCGCTTCACGGGGATACGACGCCGGGAAGAAGATCAACGGGCGCAAACGCCACCTGCTCACCGACACCCTCGGGCTCCTGCCGGCCGTGCTGGTCACGCCGGCATCCACGACCGACCGGGACGCGGCCCGCGTCCTGCTGCCCGCGGCGAAGAGTCACTTCCGGCGGCTGGCCCGGGTCTGGGCCGACGGCGGATACACCGGCCACCTCACCGACTGGACCGTCCAGCACCTCGGCGTCGTCCTCGACGTCGTCCGCCGCAGCGACGACGTCCAAGGTTTTCAGGTCCTGCCCCGCCGCTGGGTCGTCGAAAGATCCTTCGCCTGGCTCCTGCGCAGCCGACGGCTGGTCCGTGACTATGAACGGCGCACCGACACCAGCGAGACCGTCGTCCTGTGGTCGATGACCATGCTCATGAGCCGCCGTCTGGCCGCCCAGCGCCGACAGCGTCCTGCTCAGGCGCGGGCAGCATGAACCTGCCCGGCTTCTCCTCGACCAGCCAGCCCCGTTCCACCAGCCGTTTCAGCCGGGCCCGCGCTCCCTCGACACGGGAAGCGGAGGCGCTGTCCCAGCCCAGCACCACCGCCGCCCGCCGGGCACCCAGCCCATCGGCTCCCGCTTCCAAGGCGGCGGCCATCAACGCCTGGTAGTCCACGGACAGCACCTCGGCTCCGGCCGCGTCCTGGCGGTGAGGCACCGCCCGGCGCGGCCCCACCGGCTTCCTGGGCGACACGACGGCCTCGGCGGGCGCATCCTCCTCGGCCAGCGCCTCCAGATACTGCTCCAGGCCAATCACCCGGCGTCTGAGCACCTCCTCCGCCTCCGTCAGAGCCGCACGCACTCGCTCCAGCTCGGCTTCGAGATCCTCCACCCGCACCGCCGCGGCTTTCTGCCGCGCTTCCAACACCGCCCGCATCGACGGCATCCGCCACCCCCACGACATCTCGGTCAGCAACGGACCGAGACTTCCGTGCCAGCCCCCATTTCACGCCTGACCAGCGGAAACCGCACATGAGGTTCGGAAAGAGAACGACCTCTGAGGTGTCCACGTCGGATAGCGGTGTAGCAAGCAACTCGCTGCTCAGGACGTCGAAGCCCGCGTCGGTAAAGGCGTGAGCCCACGGAGGCGGTGCGAGGAACTCCTCCCCGTACCAGTTCCGACGTGTCTGGGCGAAGGCGATCCAGGGGTGATGAGCGGGACACGGGACGATGCTCTCGCCTGCGCCTCCGACGACCGATGCGGTGTGGAAGGTCCGAGGGTATGCCTGTTCCTCCACCTCGCCCACTTTGCCTCCGGCGCCGCGGGCAGCGGCATACAGAGCGGTGCGGAACGCCCGCAGGTCGGTCTTCGGGAGCGGGCCCTCCTTCGGCCAGAAGAAGCCTGTCGCCCCGCGCGGCAGCACGAAGCTGGTGTTCCCGTCGTTGACCATGTCGCTCATTTTGCCTGGTGGGAGGTGCATCGATTGTCATAGGGGCGTGCGCTGCGGGTTCACGCTGTGCGGCGAGGCTTGGTGCCCACCTTGTGATGGGCGGGACGGGTATACGCCTCGCCGGTCGCGAGGACTCTGCCCACGTCATGACGGGGGGCGGGGTGACGGTTCTTTGAGCCCGCCGGACGGCCGGGTCCAGGGCGGGACGGTTTCGGTGCACCGGTAGGAGTGCCGGTCTTCGTGCGCAGGTTCCTGAACCCCCGTCGGACGCGGGCAGGAGTGAGTCTGTTCGGCTCGGCTGGCTTCTCCCAGGGGCGCCGGAGGTCGGCGGCCAGCGGGCGGGCGAGCCGGAGCTGGGCATAGGCGGCGATCACCAGCCAGGTCCACCGGTCGGCTGCTTCCGAGCTGCGAAGCCGGGGCTTGGTCCATCCGAGCGTCTGCTTGAACAGGCGGAATGTGTGCTCGGTGTCGAAGCGGCGGAGGAAGGACTGCCAGCAGCGGTCCACGTCGCCCGTGGTGGCGTGGGTGCCCGACCACCACAGCCAGACCGGCTTGTTGACCCCGCCGCTGGGCAGCTTCTCCACGACCAGACGGATGACAGTGCCCTCGATGAGAGGAAGCGGGCCGTCGTGGTCGAGCCAGGCCGCCCGACGTGTCAGTCTCGGATACAGCCGGTCCCACGCCTGCGCGGTCGCCTTCCCGTAGCGGCGAGTGTCGGTGACCGTCACGGCCTGCCCGGTGCCCCAGGTGGCCGGGTCGCCGAAGACGAACTCGCCGCCGTGCTTCGGCGGTCGCCCGCCTTGGGGATAGGACAGGGCGTACTCCTTGAGCGAGGGCGCCGGTCGGCGCATCACCCGGTCCGACCGCAGTCGGCCCAGGATCTCGACGGGCATGTCGCCCAGCAGGTGAGCGATGCGGGGCGCGTCGTATCCGGCGTCCAGCACGACCAAGACGTTGGGGTCGCCCTGCTTCCACGGGCCGGCGGCGACGAGCCGTTCGACAACCTCGCGGAGCTGGACCGTGGTCACCGCGGCGACGTCGGCGCCGGGGTCCAGGCGCACCGCGTCCAGCACCGCTGTCCAGGACGTACGGCCGGTCTCCAGCGCGGCCACCACCGAGTAAGGCCAGCCGGGCACCACCTGATGCTTGCCCTCACCCCGGCCGAACGTGCGGCAAAAGGCCCGGTCGGCACAGGTGTTGGCGTCCGGCCGGAGCCAGGGCGAGACATCCACCGCCAGCACGAGCCGGCCGTCCGCCGCCCTGGGCAGCGGCACCCCGGCCAGGGCCCGACGCAGCCGGGCGACGTCGATCCGGCCCTGGTTGAGTCCGCCGTACAGGGCTCCGTGCCCACGGCGGTGTTCGGGCGCGAGCGCGAGATCGACCAGCGTCCGCACCGGCCCGTCCGTGCACAGCAACGCGTCGCACAACTCGAACAACGCGTCGCCCCGTGCGGTCAGACACGCATACAGCTCCGACCGGAAGTGTGACACTTCCGCGAACGCATCCCGCAGGACGCCCTGATGCACCAAACTCACGGCCACGGCCTTCGTGTTGATCCACTCTGTGACGGAGCACAGGATCAGACGAAGGCCGCTGACACGTCCGCCGAACTGCGAAAACGCTGACCAAGTTCGATCCGCGTTCGACGCCGGACCATAAATGACAAGCTGAGTCAACTGATCCAGCAGGACCACTGCCACCCTTCGGCTCGCCTGGTCGACAACACCCCCGAAGGGTCCGGCTGAAAAGGCCCGGTGTCAGGCCGGGTTGTCCGTCGTCTCCGTCCGGTCGGGACGGAAGATCTCCTCGATGGTCAGGCCGAAGACGTCGGCGATGGTGAACGCCAGAGGCAGGCTGGGATCGTGACGCTCGGTTTCGATGGCGTTGATGGCCTGTCGGGAGACTTGGCACCGGTCGGCCAGGTCGGCCTGGCTCCACCGGCGAGCTGCACGTAGTTCACGCAGTCGGTTCTTCACAGGGGGCCGTCACCGGCCCAGGCGGGTACGCAGGTCGGCGATCGTCATCCAGATGCCCACGCCGCCAAGGAGGATCAACTGCGCGACCTGACGGAGCTGGATGATGCCTGCGGCATCGAGCAGGGTGGCCACTTGCAGCCCCACGAGGACCGCGGCGAAGGCGACAGCCATGCTCTCCAACTGAATCCTGCGCAGGTATTCGTCCGCGCGCCGGAATGCCCGCAGCAGCACCCAGACGATCGCGAGGGTGAAGACGGCGGTCGTCGCGATCCACCACGCCTTCTGGGCGGTGCTCGGGTCGGGGTTGCTGCCCAGGGCCAGGGCTATCACACCCAAAGCGGACACGGGGATGCCGTCGATGAGTACAGCGCGGCGGGCCGCGCGCGTCACTTGGTCCTGCTCTACCTGCTTAGCCATGCAATGAATGTAAGGTGACCTTTCCATCAAGTCAAGCAGTCTTGACTTGATGGAAAGGTCACCTTACATTCTGGTCATGTTGAACGAGAGACGGCTCCCGACCCGCCGGGCACTGCTCCGTACTGCCGTGGCGTCAGCCATCACTTCACTTTCGATGACCACCGCGGTATCCGCCCAGTCGCGCCCCTCCACGGCCTCACCGACCGGCGCCAGCCCCACGCCGACTCCGGTGCGGCTCCGACTGCCCGCACCAACCGGTCCGCACCCCCTGGGCACGGTCTCGTTGCACCTGGTCGACCGGGCGCGCGTCGACCCCTGGCAGGCTTCCCGCCCGGCGCGGGAACTCATGATCCAGCTCTGGTACCCGGCACACACCGCCCATGGCCACCCGCGCGCGCCGTGGATGTCACCCGGCTCCGTCCCCGTCTTCGAGCGGGAACAAGGCATCGTGTCCGGCACCCTGCTGCTGCCGACCACGCACGCCCGCCTGGCGGCACCGGTGGACCACGGCCGGTGCGGGAGGCCGATCGTCCTGTACTCACCGGGCCTGTGCAGCAACCGCAGTCTCGGCACTGTTCTGATCGAGGAACTGGCCAGCCACGGCTACCTGGTCGTGGCCATCGACCACACCTACGACGCCGACCAAGTCGAATTTCCCGGCGGCCGGGTGGAACCCTTCGCCCTTACCGGCGACATCGACGACGCCCTGATCGCCAAGGCCCTCGCTGTCCGCACAGCGGACACCCGGTTCGTACTGGACCAGCTCACCGCGCTCAACGCCGGACGACGACTCCTGCCACCCACCCTCGCCGGCGCGTTCGACCTGTCCCGCGTCGGCATGCTCGGCCACTCCCTCGGTGGCGCCACAGCCGCCGCAGCCATCCGCGCCGACCGGCGCCTGCGGGCGGGCGTCAACCTGGACGGCAGCCTCCTGGCACCCGTCACCACCGGCACCGACCGGCCATTCCTTCTCTTCGGCAGTGACCTCGGCCCAGGCCCGGAGGATCCCAGCTGGGACCAGTTCTGGAACAGCCAGTCCGGCTGGAAACGCGAACTGGCCCTCACCAACTCCACCCACACCTCGTTCACCGACCTGGAAACACTACTGCCCCAGGCCGCACCCCTCCTCGGGCTGACGCCCAGCCAGGTGACACAAGCAATCGGCACCCTCGATCCGCACCGCGCCATCCACGCACAACGCGCCTACATACGAGCATTCTTCGACCTTCATCTACGTCACCTCGACAACCACCTGCTCCAACACCCCTCACCCCGCTACCCGCAGATCCGGCTCATCCGATGAGGCACCAGCCGCAGTCGCACCACGGCCGCCCCTTCAGCCCGCGGTTGATCCCGCACGGCGGCGCTCACGCAGCGGCGACGTTCCTTCGCCACCGAGGCACCCCCGCTCGCACGGGAACCCACCGTCTCGAACAGCAGCCCGCTACCAGGCAGTGACAGCAAGGCTGCCCATGAGACAACTACCGTGCTTCGGCTCGAGTGCTTGCGGTCGGGACTCTCCAGGCAACGGTGGGTCAGAGGTCGAACTCCAGGTGTTCGATGTCGGTGAAGCGAACCTCCTCCAACTGGCCTGCGCGGCGGCCGTTGTCCTGGAAGTACACCTCCTTGAGCCCCCTCGGCGGCGATCTGTTGAAGCTGCTGGTCGCCGGCGCCGGCCTGCTGGGCGTCGAAGAGGCGGGGCCCGGCTTGAGACGCCCGTCGACGAGAGACAGCCCGCTGCTGACCGGTGACGGCGGGATGGACGCTGTGCAGCAGCTACTGACCGAGCGGAGGGGCCAGCTCATGGGACCACCGTCAGCACGATCTTGCCCTGGAGGTGGCCCTGCGCGGCTCGCGTGTGTGCGCTGCCCGCGTCGGGGAGCGGGTAGGTGCTGTCCACCCCGACCTGGAGCTTACCCTCGTCGAACAGGCGCCCGATTTCGGCGAGCTGAGGGCCGTTGGAACGCACCTGAATGTTCGAGACCGTGATACCCAGACTCGCCGTCTCTTCCGGGTCGTACTGAGCGAAGAACACCGGAAGCATGGTGCCGCCGCGCTTGAGAACGGTAAGGAAGCGTGAGCTGTCCGGGCCACCGACAGTGTCGATCACCAGGTCGACACCGCTGACCACGTCCGCAGCCCGAGTCCTGGTGTAGTCGATGAACTCATCGGCGCCGAGCTGGCTGAGGAACTGCTCGTGCCGACCCGAGGCCACCGCGATGACGTGGGCCCCCTTCCATTTCGCCAGCTGCACCGCGAAGTGGCCCACTCCACCGGCGGCCCCGTTGACCAGCACAGTCATTCCTGGCGTGATCGGCACCGGTTGGTGCACCTGGCCGGTGAAAGGAGACGGCACATCGTGGCCCAGATCAACCAGGTACTGCCACGCCGTGAGCACGGCCATCGGCGCCCCAGCCGCCTGCACATGGTCGATACCGGACGGCTTGTGAGCCAGGTCCGAAGCGGGCGCGGCCACGTACTCGGCGTACGTCCGGCCGTCAAGTCCGGGGAACCGCAGCATACCGAAGACCTCGTCCCCGACGGCGAACCCCAGCACGTCCGGAGCGACCGCCCGGACCACGCCCGACATGTCCGTTCCGGGGATCAGGGGAAACTCCAGCGCCGGCCTCATCTCGGCCGGCATGACCTTCATCCCTTCCCGCAGGTACCAATCCGGCGGGTTGATGCCCACCGCATGCACCTGGACGAGGACCTCGCCCGGGCCGATCTCGGGAACCGGCACCTCGTCATACCGCAGAACTTCCGGGCCGCCCGCTTCGTGGAACTGAATCGCCTTCATCGCGCCTGTCGCTTTCCTGGGAGAAACGTTGCTCCTTCAGTCAAGGTCCAGGACGGCGTGGCTGTCCAAGACCGGTTCGGCAACCTCATCATTCCGAAACGGCATGACGCGTACGCTGGACGGGTGAACGATCTCGGACATGACCTGGAACTGCGGCTGGTGCGCTACTTCACCGTGGTGGCGGCGCACCAGCACTTCGGCCGGGCCGCCGCCGACTTGCACGTGGCCCAGCCGGCGCTGAGCCGCCAGATCCAACGGCTCGAGAAGCATCTCGGTGCACGACTGCTGGACCGCGTGCCCCAGGGCACCCGGCTCACTCCGGCCGGCGAGAGGTTCCTCCCCCGGGCTCAAGCCCTGCTGCAGGCCGCCCGCCAGGCCGAGCTGGCCGTGCGGGAACAAGCCGAGACCGAACGAATCGCCATCGGCTACGTTGAAGACCTGGTGATCACCGCCGCCGTACGGGAACTGCGTCGGCGTTACCCGGACGCCGAGATCACCACTCAGTACCTGAGCTGCCGCGACGTCGGCGCGCTGTCCGAGAAGCGCGTCGATGCCCTGATTGCGCGGGCCCCGCTGCCGCTCGCTGCCGACGACATGGTCACCACCCCGCTGTACCAGGAGCCCCGGATGCTCGCGGTCCCGCTCGGCCACCCCTTGGCCGACCGCAAGTCGGTGACCGCAGAAGAACTGGCTGGTGAGGAAGCGGCGCCGTGCGCGTTCGAGACCGCCGACTGGACTTCCTACCGGATCCTCGGGGCCGACGTGCCGCCGGTCGAGCGCTACGAGGACAAGCTCGAACTCGTCGCGAGCGGCAGGGCAATCGCCGTACTACCGGCCGGCGATCGGCGCAGCTCACTACGCCCCAACCTCGTCACCGTCCCGATCGAGGGCGCTCCCCCCAGCCAGGTCGTCCTGGTCAGCCGCAAGGGCGACCCGAACCCGATGATCAGGAATCTCCGGCTGGCAGCCAAGGCCGTCCTGACCGCCCCGGCAGCATGACCCGGACCAGCCAACCCGATTGACGTCGGACTGCACCAAACGGCCCTCACCCGCGCCGTGTTCGTCGCACATCTGCCGGTATCACTCGGGGGCAGGACCCGCCCCAGCGATCTTCGGCGTCAGCAGAATTACGGCAAACCTCGGACCCAACGCCCTGCGCCAGCTCACCCAGCCATCCCAGCTCAGCACACGACTCCCCACTCCCACCGAGATGGACCCGCCCGTCACTCCGATGGCCGCGCCGCCCAGCGCAAGGAACGCGCCCGCTCCGCGGCGAGAAGGGCATCCGCTGGGGAGGGCGCCCCCTGGCGCCCGCAGCCTGACCAGCCCGGCGAGCCTGTGCGGTTACGGAACCAGTCATAGGTCGAGAACTTGTCCCGCCATGTCCCGAATGGTGTTGGCCAGGGTTTCAGGAGCGGCAAGGTGGGCGACGTGTCCCTGGCCAGCGAGCGTGACGATTCGCGCATTCGGCAGGGCTGCCGCCAGGTCGGCCAGACGTTCACGCAGGTGTGAGGGGCTGAGATCGCCCTCGATCAGGGTCGTCGGGGTTTCGAGCGTCGCGAAGCGATCAATACCGACGCCGAGCGCGTCGATCGCTTCATTGTCTGCGATCTGTGCCGCCGCGTACGCGGACAACGCTGCTCGCATGTGCTGGTCGGCGAACATGGCATCGACCACGGTCGCGGGCATGCGCACGATGTCCCGCATATGGATCCGCATCGCCTCGACCGGGTCGCCCCCGTCGAACGCGGCACGGGCACGTGCTCCCGCTGTCCCGACGATCAACTCCCTTGTGGGAATGGGAGGTTCGTAGAGGAAGAGTCCGGCGAACTTTGATGGGTCCAGCAATGCTGCTTCCAGTGCGGCGACGGCGCCCGAGGAATGCCCCACAAGAAGCACAGGGGGCTCCAGGAGATCCGCGACGGCCACAATGTCGGCTGCCTCGATGCTCATCGAGTGAGGTAGCGCGATGTCTGCTTCGGGAACGTAGATCCGGCGTCGGATCCTGACGACGCGGAAGTCGTCGGTGAGGTGGCGAGTGACGCCGTCCCAGGCCGTCGCATCTCCGCCGCCTGGATGGACCACCAGCAGGTTCGGACCGGATCCGGCGTCGAGAGCGGTAATGGGGCGGCCGTCATCAGACGATGCAAGAAGCTCAGTCATGCTCACAACCTTGTACCAGTCCGCCGACATCACACCGACAGACTGCCTACATCCCGTGCTGCCGACAGCGGTCGGCCACCCAGCAGAACGGCGCGCCCGGTCACGGAAGTGAACAGCGGCAGGGGTGCGGCGTGCTGCTGGAACTGGCCGTGGTTGCGCAGGTGTTTCAGTGCCGCATGGGCACGGTCGGTCGTCGAACGCTTCCCGTTCTGTGTGCGTCGGCGGGCACAGAACCGGGTGCGGTCAAGAGGTCGGCATCGCGTCGGGCAGGTCCAGTGCGGCGGACGCTTGACGCCAGATGGATGTGAGGGCTCCGTCCAGGGTGACGGTCGGGTCGCGGAGCATGAGCCTGATGCCGTAGCCGTCGCTGAGGGACAGCACCAGCGTGCTCAGCTCGTCCACGTCCACCGGCGCGAACTCGCCGGACTCGATGCCGCGCCGCACCGCTCCGGCCACCCAGGCATGCAGTTGCGCGTACAGGTCCACGGCGAAGGTGCGGGTCGTCTCGTCGCGCAGGGACCGGGCCCAAAGCTCCTGCCAGAGTCGCCAGTCCTGGCGCAGTTCGGGATCGGTGGGCAGCAGGCTGCGCAGGATGCGGGCGAGGACGACCGCGGCGGGGGCGGTCTCCACGTCGCGCTCGGCGTCGAGTGCCGTGCTGGCGAAGGAGTGGGCCATCGCCTCGGTGAACAGCTTCTCGCGCGTGTCGAAGTGGTAGTGCAGCAGTGCCGTGGACACTCCCGCCCGCTCGGCGACCATCCGCATGCGGATCTTCTCGAAGCCGATCTCCGCGATGACCTCGCACGCCGCGGTCAGGATGCGCTCGCGCGAGTCCGCGGTGCGCTCCTTGGTGGACACCCTGCCGCTCCCCTCGTTCGGTGGCCGTACGACGTGGCCATTTTCCCTCATGTCCCGCACGTCGCGCACGTTCCCGCGTCCCGGGCGTTCCTCACCGTGATCGCGCCGCAGCCGCCTCGGCCCGCGGCCGCCCGTCGTAGGTGTGGAAGCCCTGCCCCGACTTCCGCCCGAGCAGTCCGGCCTCCACCATCCTGGACAGCAGCGGGGGCGGTGCGTACTGGGGTTCGCGGAACTCGGCGTACAGCGACTCGGCGATCGCCCGGGTGGTGTCGAGGCCGATCAGGTCCGTCAGGGCCAGGGGTCCGAGCGGGTGGGCACAGCCGAGGACCATGGCGCGGTCGACGTCCTCGGCGGTCGCGGCGCCGGACTCCACCATACGGACGGCGGCCAGGAGGTACGGCACGAGCAGCGCGTTGACCACGAAACCGGCCCGGTCCCGGGTCCGGACCACCTCCTTGCCGAGGACGCCCGTCACGAACGCCTCGGCACGTGCCACGGTGTCCGGCGAGGTGAGCAGCGACGGGACCAGTTCGACGAGCCGGAGCACCGGCACGGGGTTGAAGAAGTGGACGCCGACCACGCGTTCGGGCCGTGCGGTGGCGGCGGCGAGCCGGACGACCGGGATGGCGGAGGTGTTGGTGGCGAGGAGGGCGTGGTCGTCCGTGATCGCGGCGTCGAGCCGGGCGAAGACGTCCAGTTTGAGGCTCTCGTCCTCGGCGACGGCCTCGATGACCAGGTCGTGGCCGTGCAGGGCGTCCAGGTCGTCGTCGATGGTGAGCAGAGCCGCGGCGGCGTCTCTGCGCTCGGCGTCGAGCCCGCCGCGCTCGACCGCCCGGTCGAGCGAGCGGGTGATGCGCTGCCGACCGGCCCGAGCGGCAGCCGGGTCGCGTTCGACGACTGTGACCGGCAGCCCGGCGCGGGCGCAAACCTCGGCGATACCCGCACCCATCAGGCCGCAGCCGACGATCCCCACGCGCTCGATGTCTCTCATCTGTCCCTCATCTGTCCTTCCTCTCCCCTGAGCTCCCCTGTGCGGCGGCGGTCCGGGCTGACGGGGCCGGGGCGGTGGGGGCCCCGGCCCCGCGGGCGTCATGCGACGGGCAGGTCCAGGACGCCGGTGCCGCGGCGGATCAGTTCGTTGGCGATGATCAGCCGCTGGATCTCGGAGGTGCCCTCCCAGATCCGGTCCACGCGCAGCTCGCGGTAGAGCCGTTCGACGGCGTACGAGCGGTCGTAGCCGCGGCCGCCGTGGATCTGAAGGCAGCGGTCGATCACCCGGCCGGAGGCCTCGCTCGCCGAGAGTTTGGCGATGGCCGCCTTGGCGTGCAGCCGCTTGCGGTCCTCGGCCGAGGACGCGTCGATCTCCCAGGCGACCTGGTGGGTGTACGCGCGGTTGACGGCGATGTCGACCGCGCAGTCGGCGAGCATGCCCTGGATCAGTTGGTACGACGCGATCGGCGCCCCGAACTGCTCCCGCTCCACCGCCCAGTCCCGGGCCAGTTCCAGGGCCCGCTCGGCCGCGCCCGTGGTGCGGGCGGCGATCATCAGCCGCTCCTCGGTGAACCAGGAGCGGGTGATGTCGTAGCCCTCGCCGATGCCGCCGAGCACTGCGTCCTCGCCGACCTGGACGTCGGTGAAGGTGAACTCGGGGTGCTCGTAGACGAAGGTGTGCATGAAGCGGGGCACGCGGGTCATCTCGATGCCCGGGGTGTCCTTGTCGACGAGGAACAGCGTGGGCGCGCGCTCGGCTCCGGCGGCGGCCAGCACGATCATGAAGTCGGCGTGGTCGCCGACGGTCACGAACCACTTCTCGCCGTTGAGCACCCAGCCCTGGTCGGTCCTGGTGGCGGTGGTGGCGAGGTTCTGCGGGTCCGAACCCGCGCCGGGCTCGGTGACGGCGTAGCAGTCGCGGCGGCGGCCCTTGATGACCGGGACCAGGAAGCGCTCGCGCTGTTCGGGGGTGCAGAAGCGCAGGGCGTTGGCGGGGCGCCACACCATGTCCCACAGGGCTCCGGTGAGCCGGCCCAGTTCCTCCTGCACGGTGACCTGTTCGGCGATGGTGAGTCCTGCGCCTCCCCATTCGGCTGGCATGTTGACGGCCTGGAGCCCCGAGTCGAGCACGGCGTCGCGGATCTTCTCGTGGGCGCTCGCGGGCAGGCCGTTGTTCTCCTCGCACTCGACCTCGTAGGCGGCGATGAGGTCGGTCAGCGCGCGTGCGTCGGCCTTCAGCCGGGCCTGGCGCGGGGTGATGCGGAAGTCCATGGATGTCCTCGCTGTTCGGTTCGCGTTCTGTTCGCGGGTGCCGGGGGGCGGGTCCGGGCGGCGGGTTCCGGGTGGTGGGTTCCGGGTCCCTGGGGGCGGGCTCAGTGCGTGGGCAGGGCGAGGGCGCGGGTGCCGCGCTTGATGAGCTCGTTGGCGATGATCAGCCGCTGGATCTCGGAGGTGCCCTCCCAGATCCGGTCGACGCGCAGTTCGCGGTAGATGCGCTCGACGGGGTAGCTGCGGTCGTAGCCGCGGCCGCCGAAGATCTGCAGGCAGCGGTCCGCGACCCGCCCGGCGGCCTCGCTGGCGGCGAGTTTGGCGGTGGACGCCTTGGCGTGCAGCGTCTTGCGGTCGGTGTGCGGCTGGTCGGCCTCCCAGGCGACCTGGTGGGTGTACGCGCGGTTGACGGCGATGTCCACGGCGCAGTCGGCGAGCATGCCCTGGATCAGCTGGTACGACGCAATCGGCGCCCCGAACTGCTCCCGCTCCACCGCCCAGTCCCGGGCCAGTTGCAGGGCCCGCTCGGCAGCGCCGACGGTGCGGGCGGCGATCATGAGGCGTTCGTCGGTGAACCATTCCTTGGTCAGTTCGTAGCCGTTGCCGACGCCGCCGAGCACGTCCTCGTCGGCGACGAACACGTCGGTGAAGGTGAACTCGGGGTGCCCATTGACCGCGGAGTGCATGAAGTGCGGCACACGCGTCATCCGTACGCCGGGGGCGGACTTGTCGACGAAGAACAGCGTGGGCAGCCGGTCGGGTCCGGCATCCGCCTGGACCAGCAGGAAGTCGGCGATGTCGCCGCAGGTGACGAACCACTTCTCACCGTTCAACAGCCAGCCGCCGTCGGCGCGTTCCGCCGTGGAGAGGCCCGAGGAGGGGTCGGATCCGGCGCCGGGCTCGGTGACGGCGAACGCGTCGAACTTCTCCGCCCGGATCACGGGCAGCAGATACTTCTCGCGCTGCCGCTCGTCGCCCTGGGCGAGGACATTGGCGGGCCGCCAGGGGATGTCCCACAGGCAGTTGGTCGCCTTGCCGAACTCCTCCTCCACGATGACCTGGTCGAGCAGGCTGAGGCCCGCTCCGCCCCACTCGGCAGGCATGTTGATGGCGTAGACACCGGCGTCCATGGCGGCCCGGGTCAGTTCGGCGACGAGTTCCCGCGGGAGGGGTCCGCCCGCCTGCTCCGACTGGTCCTCGTAGCGCATCAGCAGGCGCGCGTACTCGGCGGCGCGGCGCTTCAGGTCGGCCTGCTCGGGGGTGTAGCTCATGTCCATGGGGGCCTCTTCGGTCGCGGGACGGCGGGCGGGGTCAGGCGGGTACGGCGCGGGAGTCGAGGGCGAGGACGCCGCGGGGGGTCACCAGCAGGGGGTTGACCTCCAGTTCGGCGATCTCCGGGTGGGCGGCAGCGAACGCGGTGATCGTCTCCACGGCATGTGCGGCGGCGGCGACGTCGACGGGCGGGCGGCCCCGGACCCCGTCGAGCAGGGACGCGGTGCGCAGTCCGCGCAGCAGGTGCAGGGCACGGTCGGCGGGTGCGGGGGCGAGTGTGAAGGCGACGTCGTGCAGTGCCTCGGCCAGCACGCCGCCAAGGCCCACCATGGCGACCGGGCCGAAGCGCGGGTCGCGGTTGACGCCGACGATCAGTTCGACGCCGTCGGACAGGTCGGCCATCTCCTCCACGGAGTAGGACGGGGCGCCGAGTCTGGCGTGCATGTCGCGGAAGGCCGCGAGGAGTTCCCCGGGTCCGGCGAGACCGAGTGCGACGCCGCCAGCGTCGGACTTGTGCAGCAGATGGAGGGCTTTGAGGACGTAGGGGCCGGTGAACTCCTCGGTGGCGGCCAGCAGTTGGGTGTCGTTGTGGATCTCGCGGGCGGCGGGGAAGGGCAGTCCGGCGGCTTCGAGGGCCCGGCGGGTGTCCAGGTAGCCGGTGCCGGGCAGCGGCGGCGCGGGGCGGGGCAGGGGGGTGACGCCGACGCGGCGCGGACGGGGCACGGTGACGGCAAGGGCCCGGGCGGCGTCCTCGGTGGCGTCGAAGACGGGGATGCCGGCCGCTTCGAGGGTGCGGCAGCTCGGCGAGCCGGGGTACATCGACTGGACGACGAGGGGCTTGGCGCTGTCGGTCCGGCGGGCGGCGATCAGCCGGGCCGCCTCCTGCTCACCGGCCGCGAGCGCCGAGCCCCCGCCGCCGAGTCCGCCCTCGGCCGCGGCGTACCCGCCGAAGTAGCCCGTGAGCAGGACGGCGTCGACCTCCTCGGCGGCCAGCAGCGTGGCGACGGTCGCCGCGTACGAGCCGGGGTCCTGCTCGCCCATGCCGGCGAGGTCGACGGGATTGACGACGGCGGACTGCTCCCACAGGACGTCCCGCAGCATCCGCTGTGCGGGTTCGCGGAGCTCGGGGACGGTCAGTCCGGCCGCCTCGGCCACGTCGGCGGCGATGACGCCGTGGCCGCCGCCGTCGGTGAGCACGGCCACGCGGCGGCCGCCCGCCCGGCGGCCGCCCTTGAGCGCGGCGAGGGCGACGGTCAGCTCGCGCGGGGTGGCGACGAGCTCCACCCCGGCGTCGCGGCAGGCCGCGGCCACCACGTCGGCCGAGGTGGTCAGCGCTCCCGTGTGCGACTGGGCGCTGCGGGCGGAGGCGGCGCCGCGGCCGGCGCTGAGCAGCACCACCGGCTTTCCCGCGTCGGCCGCGGCCTCGGCGAAGGCGCGTCCGTCACCGAAGTCCTCGGCGTAGACCGCGATGGCCTCGGTGCCGTCGTGCCGGGCGCAGTCGGCGAGCAGGTCGACGAGGGTGATGTCGGCCTGGTTGCCGAGGGAGACGAACCGGGAGAAGCCGAGACAGTGCGGCTCGAAGCGCAGCTGGAGTTCGAGGGCGAGGTTGCCGCTCTGGCTGAGCAGCGCCACCCGGCCGGACGCGAAGGTGTCCGAGGCGAGGTGGAGGCCGGTGGTGTTGTCGGCGATGCCGAGGCAGTTGGGGCCGACCATCACGGCGCCCGCGGCGCGGACGCGTTCGGTGACGGCGAGTTGGCGGGCCCGGCCCGCCTCACCGGTCTCGGCGAATCCGGCGGTGATGGCGACGATCGCCCGGGCGCCGCACCGCAGGGCCTCGTCCACGGTCTCCTCGAATCCGGAGACCGGCACGGAGAGCACCGCCAGGCCGACGGGTTCGCCGAGCGCGCTCAGGCTGGGGGCGGCGGTCCTGCCGAGCACCGTGCCGCCGCGGCGGTTGACCAGGTGGACGGGGCGGCGGCCGCCGTCCGCGCGCAGCGCCTGAGCGGCGATGGTGTGGCCGTACTTGGCCGGGTCGTCGCTGGCTCCGACCACGGCGACCGAGACCGGGTCGAAGAGCGCCGTCAAATCGCGCCCCATCTCACTTCACCAGCCGGAGCGCGGAGTTGGGGCAGGCGGCGACGGCGGCAGCGGCGGCGTCCTCGCCGTCTTTCGGCACCTCGGTCTCGCGCAGCCGCGCGTAGCCCCACTCGTCGAGGTCGATCTGCTCGGGGGCGGGTTCCTGGCAGAGGCCGTAGCCCTGGCAGCGGGTGGAGTCGAGCAGGAGTTTCATCGTGCGGTCCTTTCGGTGCGGCGCTCGGAGCGTGCGGGCGGGGGTGCGGCTCAGGGGACGCGGACCGCGAACCGGTGTCCGTCGCCGGGTCGCGCGCGTCGGCAGGCGGCGCATCCGGCGTCCTGGTGGGCGTCGATCTGTCCGGGGAAGTGGGCGAGCAGACTGCCTGCGACCCGGGCAGCCGCGTCCAGCAGGCCGCAGGCGCCGCGGCCGGGCAGTTGTGCCGACCAGCGGCCGAGCCGGTCGGCCGTGTCGGCGGCGGCGTCACCGGCGGCGACGGCACGCAGGGCGGCCGCGAGCGCCCCGGTGCCGGAGACGCACACCCCGCACTGGCGGGCGCTCTGCGCCGCGAGGTAGGCGGTGGCGTCGGCGGCGACGGCGAGCGGGCAGTCCTCCGGCTCCAGGAAGTGCAGCGCGCCGCAGCCGAGGGCGCCCCCCGCCGCCTTCAGCTGGTCGTGGTCGAGCGGCAGGTCCGCCCAGCCGGGGCCGTGCAGGCCGCCGAACATGCCACCCAGCAGGACCGCTTCGGCCCTGCCGTGGCCGCACAGGTCGGCGAGGACCTTCAGATGCGTGCCGGCGGGGACCTCGGCCAGTGCCGCCGCGCGGCCGCCGCAACCGGCGAGGGTCACCAGGTGGCCCTCGGCCACGGCGGCCCCGTCGGCGTCCGGGTGGGTGTGCAGCAGGGCGATCCGGGCCAGGGTCTCCACGTTGGCGACGAGGGTGGGCGCGCCGCCCACTCCGCTCTCGTACGGCCGCGGCGGCTTCGCGGCCGGGAGTGCCGGGCCGCCGTCGACGCGTCGTACGACCGCGGTCTCCTCGCCGGCGACGTAGGTGTGCTCGGTCCGCACGACGTCGACCCGCGGGTCGGCGGGCCGCTCGGCGAGGGCCCGCCGCACGGCTCGTTCGGCGGCGGTGTCGGAGAGGTAGACGACGGTGCGCCGGGCGCCGGTCACGGCGGCGGCCAGCCTCAGTCCGTCCAGGACGGTGTGCGGGCGGTGGCGCAGCAGCCAGCGGTCCTTGACGGAACCCGGCTCGCCCTCCTCGCCGTTGGCGACGACGACGGCAGGTCCGGCCGCGTCGCGTACGGCGCGGAGTTTGACGGCGGTGGGGAATCCGGCGCCGCCCCGGCCGCGCAGTCCGGCCCCGGCGACGCGGTCGAGCAGCGGTTCGGGATCGGGCAGCGGCGCGTAGCCTCCGGCCGCGAGGTAGCGGGGCAGGTCCTCGTGCTGCCCCGGCGGCAGGAGGAGGCCCGGGTGGCCGTCGGGGAGGAGGGAGTGGACGCCGGTCATGCGGGGCTCCTGGGCTCGGAGTGGCCGTGGCGGCGGGAGGCTGCGGGGCGGTGCCGTGCCGTGAGGCGGGTCAGCGCGTGTTCCAGGTCCCGTCGCTGCGCCGCGGTGCGGGCGTAGCCCGCGCCGGGCAGGCCGATCAGCATGCGGTGGTGGTCCAGGACGACCTCGGCGGCCAGCAGGGCGGGCCGGGGGTCGGCGGTGGCCGGACCGGCCGCGGCGTCGACCACGAGGCCCGTGACCTCGCCGAGGTAGCGCAGCCAGCTGCGCTGGGTGCCGCGCAGCACCAGTCGTTCGACGCGCTGCCGCTCGGCGGCGACGAGGGCGGCGGGCGGGCGGCGGGCGGCGGGGGCCCGCAGGGCCGCGACCGCGGCGGGCAGTTCCTGTTCGGGCTCCGGCGTGAGGCCGAGCCATACGAGACTTCGGCGAGCGCTCATGCGTGCCTCCGGGTCCGCACCGCCTCCGGATGGTCCGGCGAGGGGGTGCGCGGCGACGACGTGGTGGGGTTGCTCCGGGCCGGGAGAAGAGGGGCGGGGAGCCGTGTGCGGTGCGTCCGGCGGGGCCGGGCAGGCGGTGGGAGGGGTGGAGAGCTGGGTTCTCGGGTGCGGCCGGGGCGGCCGGATCCCTTTGCGTGCCGTTCGGGCACGGGACGGGGCGCGTACGGCCTGTGCGGGCCGCGGAAGGCGACGGGACTGGTCCGAGTGGCCGGGTCGTCAACCTGCCATGACACTAACTAACTAATTAGTCAGTCCACAAGTCTTGACTTTCACGCCACTGTGGCCGGAGTCTGACTAACCAATTAGTCAGCTCGCTCGGGCCGGACGACGCATCGCTCCGTACCCGCCCCTGGTACAGCCTCACCGCCCATCGCCGCCGCTGCGGCGCGGAGGAGGACCCATGAAGCCCCTGACCACACGGGCAGCCACAATGACTCCTGCCCCATCTGCCCCATCCGCCGCCCCACCGGGCGAACCGGAGTCGGCCGTCGGCAGTCCCGGGACGGCGCTGCCCGCCCGCTACTACACGGACCCCGCCCTCGCCGAGGCGGAGACCGAGCGCATCTTCGCCAAGTCCTGGCAGCTCGTCTGCCACGAGTCCGACCTCCCCGGGCCGGGCGCGCGCCTCGCCGCGACCGTTGCCGGCCGGGAGGCGCTCGTCGTACGGACCGAGGACGGCAGCCTGGCCGCCCACCTCAACGTCTGCCGGCACCGCGGCACGCGCCTGGTGTCCGCGCCGGAGCCGTCGGGCAAGGCGATCCGCTGCCCGTACCACGGCTGGACGTACAAGCTCGACGGCAGCCTCGTCGGGGCCCCGGAGGCCCGCCGGATCCCCTGCCTGGACAAGCCGCGTCTCGGACTGCATCCGGTCAATGTGGAGTCGTTCCTCGGCTTCGTCTTCGTCAACCTCGATCTGGAGGCGACGCCGCTCGCCGAGAGCTGCGCGGGCCTCGCCGAGGCCGTAGGCCACTACGCCGGGACCGGCCTGGTGCCGGTCGGCAAATACCGCATCCACGAGACCAGGACCGCCGAGCAGCAGAACGCCAACTGGAAGGTGATCGTCGACAACTATCTGGAGGGCTATCACGTCCCCGTCGCCCACCCGGCGCTGATGCGGCTGCTCGACTACCAGGCGTACACGGTGGACGTACGGGAGAACTATGTCCTGTTCGAGTCGCCGCTGCGCGACAAACCGTCCTCGAACTGGACCGAACGTCTCTACCAGCGGCTCGCGACCCCGATGCCGGGGCTGACCGAGGCGGACCGGCGGGTATGGCGCTACGCCGTGATCTACCCGAACACGCTCATCGACTTCTACCCCGACCATGTGCTCGCCTGGACCGCTCTCCCCACCGCCCAGGACCGGGCGGCGATTCCCGGCGCCTTCTACACGAAGCACGGGGAAAGCATGCGCACCCGGCTGGCCCGGCGGCTGAACATCCGCATCGGCTGGGTCACCAACGACGAGGACGCCGAGCTGGTGGAGCGCGTGCAGACGGGGCTGACCACTCCCGGCTGCGAACCGGGTCCGCTCTCCGAGCGCGAGGCCGCCGTGGGCTGGTTCGCCCGCCGGGTCCGGGACGACCTCGACGGGTCCGGGCAGTGACCGCCCCCGGCACTCCGGCCGCCCTCCGACGCCGACCGGACTTACCCTTCTCCCGCTGAACGCACTCGCCTCCACCCCAGACCGGTCATTCCCACGGAGTCAGGGCCTCCGTGAGCCGACCATCCGGTCCAGCCCTGGAGCAGTCGTGCCGTTCCTCGACGGAGAGGACGTTCCGTGCACCGCCAGGTACTCCCACCGACCAGACGCGCCATACTGCGGACAGGCGCCTACGGCCTGCTCGGCGCCGCTGTCGGCGGGTGCGGGTTCATGCCTGCGAAGACACCCGACGCCCAGCAGCTCGCCCCGGTCAAGGCGCGCGCCGACGGCGATCTCGTCTACTTCAACTGGGCCGACTACGTCGACCCGTCCGTGTTCAAGGGCTTCGAGAAGGAATACGGCGTCAAGGTCGTCCAGTCGAACTTCGACTCGATGGAGGGCATGGTCGCCAAGCTCAACGCGGGCAACCGCTACGACATCATCTTCCCCAGCGCCAAATGGGCCCAGCGCCTGATCCGCGGCGGGCGGCTGCGCCGCATCGACCACACGCAACTCCCCTGCACGCAAGCCATATTCGGCTCCTACACCTACTTCGCCGACCCGTGGTACGACCGCGGCTCCGCGCACACCGTCCCCTTCACCGCCTACAAGACCGGCATCGGCTGGCGGCGCGACAAGATCGGCGACCTCACCGGCTCCTGGAAGGACCTGTGGAGCGACCGGGCCAGGGGCAAGGTCTTCCTGCTGGACGACCGCGACGAGGTGCTCGGCATGGGCGCCCTCGATCTCGGCCTGGACGTGAGCACCGGCGACCGCGCCGACCTGGACCGCATCACCCGCCTGCTGGGCACCCTGCGCCCGCGGCTGCGGGGCTTCTCCAGCGACAGCTACAACAACCTGCTCAACGGCAACGCCTTCATCACCCAGGCGTGGAGCGGCGACATGGCCGCCATGCTCAACCAGGCCAAGGACCCCTCGGTGTTCGGCTTCCAGGCCCCGAAGGAGGGCACGCCGATCAACTCCGACTGCTACGCGATCCCCTGGAACGCGCAGCACCCCGGCACCGCGATGCTGTTCATCGACTACATGCTGCGGCCCGAGAACGTGAAGAAGAACATCGAGTACATCGGATACCCCATGCCGGTGGCCGGGACCGAGAAGACCTACGCCAAGCTGGTCGGCCCGTTCCCCGAGTGCCTCGTCACCCCGGACGACCTCCGGGAGGACCGGTTCTTCCGCAACGGCAGCCGCGCGGCGGAGAACGCCCGCGACACCGCCTGGACCCATGTGAAGGCGGGCTGACCATGCCACTTCTCTCCCGCTCCGCACGCAGGCGAAAGCGCTGCCCGGACACCGCCGGCAACCGCATCTGGGTCTGGTTCATGCTGCCCGGCACCCTGTGGATGACCGGGTTCCTGATCGCCTCGCTGGTGCTCGTCGGCGTGCTCGCGGTCGGCACCACCGACGAACTCGGCAATCCGCGCTTCGGCTTCGACCTCTCCGGCCTGCGCGCCCTCGCCGACCCCGCCTACACCGAGGTGCTGGCACGCTCCCTCGGCTACGCCCTGCTGACCTGCCTGATCTCCCTGCTGATCGCCTATCCGGTGGCGTACACGATCGCGCTGCACGGCGGACGCTTCAAACACGCGCTGATCGCGGCCATCGTGGTGCCGTTCTTCGCCAACTACCTCGTGCGCATGTACGGCTGGTCGGTGGTCCTCTCCGACGACGGACCGGTGCTGCGCACGCTGCGCGCCATCGGGCTTGCCGACGGCGGCACGAAGATACTCAACACCGGCTTCGGCGTGGTCGCGGGACTGGTTTACGGCTTTGTCGTCTTCATGATCATCCCGTTGTACGCGGCCCTGGAACGGCTGGACGTCTCGCTCATCGAGGCCGGACGCGACCTGTACGGCGGCCCCGTGCGCACCTTCTTCTTCGTCACCCTGCCCGCCACCCGGCAGGGCGCGGCGGCCGGGCTGGTCCTGGTGTTCCTGCCCGCCATGGGCGACTTCGTCAGCGCCCAGCTCATGGGCGGCCCGGACCAGATCATGATCGGCAACCTGATCCAGGACAAGTTCTTCCAGGGCCAGAACTGGCCGCTGGGCTCGGCGCTCACCATGCTGCTGATGCTGGTGCTGCTGGTCGGGATGTTCGGCTATCTGCGGCGCACCCGCAAGGACGAGGCGGAGGCCCGCCCATGACCCTGCTCAAGACGCCCCCCGCGGCGCCCCCCACCCCTGCGACGTCACGCGAACGGGGGCGCCGCGGGCGCGCCAACCGCCGCCCTCGTGTCCTGTTCGCCGTGACCGGGCTGTTCCTCGCCCTGCTCTATCTGCCCATCGCCGTGGTGGCGCTGTTCTCCTTCAACTCCCAGAAATCCCTGACCGTCTTCAGCGGGTTCAGCCTGCGCTGGTACCGGGCATTCGTCCACGACGATCTCCTCATCTCGTCGCTCGGCACCAGCCTGCGCATCTCGCTGGTCGCCACGGCCGGATCGGTCGTCCTCGGCGTGGCCCTCGCCCTCGGCCTGGTCCGCTGCCGCACCCGGCTCGGCTCGATGGCCGGACTGGTCATGCTGGTGCCGCTGATCACCCCGGAGATCGTCACCGGCGTGGCCTCCATGCTGCTGTTCAAGGGCCTGGGCATCCCGCTGTCCACCGGCACGGTGATGCTCGCCGAGATCACCTTCTCCATCTCCTACGTCACGGTGATCCTCCGCTCCCGGGTGGCGGCGCTCAACCCGGAGGTGGAGGAGGCCGCGATGGACCTGGGCGCCACCCGCTGGCAGTCCGTCCGCCTGGTCACCCTGCCTGCACTGCTGCCCGCCGTGCTCGCCGCCGCCGTACTGATCTTCGCGCTGGTCTTCGACGACTTCGTGCTCGCCTACTTCACCACCGGCGTCGACCCCCAGCCGCTGTCCGTGCGCATCTACTCGGCCGTCCGCTTCGGAGTGCAGCCGACCATCAACGCCGTCGGCACGCTGATGCTTGCGGGATCCATCTGCCTGATCGCCCTCGCACTGTTCATCCCGCGCCTCTTCGGCCGCCGCGGCGGCCTCGACATACTCTCCGGAGAGTGACCCATGGACGTGCCCCCCGCAGTCCGGCTCGACGGCGTCTCCAAGCAGTTCGCGGACTCCTACGCCGTCCACCGCCTCGACCTCGACATCGAAGCCGGCCACTTCTTTTCGCTGCTGGGCCCCTCCGGCTGCGGCAAGACCACCACGCTGCGCATGATCGGCGGGTTCAGCGACCCCACCGAGGGCACGGTGCTGCTCGCCGGTGAGGACGTGACCGCGCTGCCGCCGAACCTGCGCAACGTCAACACGGTCTTCCAGAGCTACGCGCTGTTCGACCACCTGAGCATCGCGGACAACGTCGCCTTCGGCCTCAAGCGCAAGGGCGTCGCCAAGGCCGAGACACGACAGCGCGTCGGCGAGATGCTGGAGCTGGTCCAGCTCGGCGGCCTCGCAGACCGCAGACCGCGTACCCTCTCGGGCGGCCAACGCCAGCGCGTCGCGCTCGCCCGCGCGCTGGTCAACCGTCCCGCCGTGCTGCTGCTCGACGAGCCGCTGGCCGCCCTCGACCTGAAGCTGCGCCGCCAGATGCAGGTGGAACTGAAGCAGATCCAGCGCGAGGTCGGCATCACCTTCGTGTTCGTCACCCACGACCAGGACGAGGCGCTGACCATGTCCGACCGGATCGCCGTGATGAACGACGGACGGATCGAGCAGTGCGGCACCCCCGAGGACATCTACGAGCATCCCGCCACCAGGTTCGTGGCGTCCTTCATGGGCACCTCCAACCTGATGAGCGGCACCTACCACGGCGGTGAGGTCGCCCTGGACGCAGGACCCGCGCTGGCCGTCGGCCCGCGCGCGGGCATTGCCGAAGGTGCCGAGGTGAGCGTGTCCGTACGCCCGGAGAAGATCTGGCTCTCGGACTTCGAACCGGGCATGTCGATGCAGAGGGGTGTCCTCCGCGAGACCGTCTACAGCGGCCCCACCACCACCTATCTGATCGAACTCGCCCCGGGCGTCACCCTGTCGGTGCTGGAGCAGAACACCGACCGCGCCCGGATGGAGGACCGCTGGAGCGGCGGCGAGACGGTGGAGTTCGGCTGGCGGCCCGAGCACTGCCTGGTGCTCGCCTGACCTCCCGGCCGGGCACCGCCCCGTCGCTCCCGCCGTCCTGCGCTCCCCCGGCTCCTCCCTCCACGCACTCCCCCTCACGAAAGCGAAGCTCATGCACCACGACGTGATCGTGCTCGGCGCGGGGCTCGCCGGGCTCGCCGCCGCCCGGGACCTGGCATCCGCCGGCACCGACGTGCTCGTCCTGGAGGCCCGGGACCGCGTCGGCGGCCGGGTCGAGCAGACCCGCACACCCGACGGCCGCAGCGTGCAGCTGGGCGGCGAGGTGGTCGGCCGGGCGCACACCGCCTACCTCGGGCTCGCCGGGGAACTCGGCCTGGAACTCGTCCCGAGTTATGTGGCCGAACCCGGCCGCCTCACCCGGGCCACCCCCGAGGGCCTCTCGGCCGGGGCTCCCCCGCACTGGTTCGGCCCCTCGGACGACTCCCTGCACAGCAAACTCGGCACGGAGTTCGCCGCGCTCGCCGCCACGGTCGACCCCGGCGACCCCTGGTCCCACCCGGAGGCCGCCGCCCTGGACCGGCTGTCCGTCAACGACTGGCTGCGTGACCGGCACGCCACCCCCGCCGTGGTACGGCTGTGGGAGATCGGCCAACTCGCCCTGGCCGGAGGGTCCTACGAGCGGATCTCGCTGCTGGCCGCGCTCCGCAAGAGCGCCGCCGTACCCGGCCCGGCCGGCGACTACGACTACGACGCCTGGGAGGGGCTGCGGCTCGCCGCGGGCTCGGCAACCCTCGCCGAGGTCCTCGGCCGTGAGCTGGGACCCCGGATCCGGCTCGGCTCCCCGGTGTCCGCCGTGGACGTCCGCCCCGGCCGCTGCGCGGTGCGGCTGGCCACCGGCGAGGTCGTCACCGCGACCGCCGTGGTGAGCGCCCTGCCCGTGGGACCGCTGCGCTCCGTCGCCGTCAGCGGAGTGAGCGAGGCCCGCCTCGCCTCCCTGCACCGCCAGCGCCAGGCGGTCGCCGCGAAGTTCACCGCCGTGTACAACCGCCCCTTCTGGCGGGACGACGATCTGAGCGGCCTCTCCGAGACAGAGGGCGTCCTGGGCAGCACCTGGCCGCAGAACACGGGCGTCCTGTCGGCTCTGGTGCCGCCCGAGCGCTACGGGGTGCTGCTCGGCACCCCGCCCCACCTGCGCACACCCGAACTGCTCGCCGAGATCGCCGGCATGTTCGGGGACGAGGCGCTGCACCCGGCCTCCTGCCATCTGCGGCTGTGGGGCTCCGACCCGTGGACCCAGGGCTACGTGACCCAGTGGCCGCCGGGCGAAGTGCTGGCGGTCGGCCCGCTGCACGGCACGCACGAGCCACCGTTCTACGTGTGCGGCTCCGACCAGTGGGTCGCCGGATACATGGAGGGCGCGGTCCGCACCGGTCGTGCCGCCGCCGAGGAGGCGCTGCGCCGTGGCTGACACCACTCCCCCGACGACCGTCCTCAACCACATCGGCGGCAAGGACGTCCCGGCCGCCTACGGGTCGACCCTCCAGCTGATCGACCCGGCCACCGCGCTCCCGCACGGCACGGCGCCGCTGTCCGGCGCCGAGGACGTGGACACGGCCTGCCGGACCGCCCGGGACGCCTTCCCGGACTGGTCGGCCACGACCCCGGCCCAGCGGCAGGTCGCGCTGCTGCGGATCGCCGACGCCCTGGAGCGGGAGGCGGAGGCCGTGACCCGGGCGGAGGTCACGGACACGGGCAAGCCCCGCGCGCTGTTCCTGGCCGACGAACTGCCGGCGATCGTGGACGTCCTCAGGTACTTCGCCGGAGCGGCACGGAACCTGCCGGGCGCCGCGGCCGCCGAGTACACACCGGACCGCACCTCGGTGCTGCGCCGCGAGCCGGTCGGCGTCTGCGCCCAGATCACGCCGTGGAACTACCCGCTGATGATGGCCGTCTGGAAGATCGCCCCGGCGCTGGCCGCGGGCAACACCGTCGTCCTGAAGCCGTCCGACACCACTCCCTCGTCCACCGCGCTCCTCGCCCGGCTGGCGGCCGGACATCTGCCGCCCGGCGTGCTCAACGTGGTGTGCGGCGACCGCGGCACCGGACGGCGTCTCGTCGTGCACCCCGACGTCCGGCTGGTCGCCGTCACCGGCAGCGTCCGTGCCGGGCAGGAGATCGCCGCCGCCGCGGCCGCCGACCTGAAGCGCTTGCATCTCGAACTCGGCGGCAACGCACCTGTGTTGATCCACGAGGACGCCGATCTCGACGACGCCGTCGAACAGTTGTCATACCTGTCCTTCTACAACGCGGGCCAGGACTGCACGGCCCCCACCCGGATCCTCGTCCACCGGCGGATCCACGACGCCTTCCTGGACGCCTTCGCCCGGCAGGCCGCGCGGCGGGTCACCGGAGCCCCCGACGACCCAAGAACCGACTTCGGCCCACTCGTCGGCGCCTCCCAACTGGCCTCGGTGCGCGGCATGCTGGAGCGACTGCCGGGGCACGCCGAGGTCGTCGCCGGAGGCACGGCCCAGGACGGCCCGGGCTATTTCCACCGGGCGACGGTGGTCGCCGGGGTCCGGCAGGACGACGAGATCGTGCGCGGCGAGGTGTTCGGCCCGGTGGTCACCGTGCAGCAGTTCGCCGACGAGGCCGCGGCCTTCCGCATGGCGAACGACGTCCCCCAGGGGCTGGCCGCGAGCGTCTGGACCCGTGACCACGACCGGGCGATGCGCGCCAGCCGAGCACTGCACACCGGCATCGTCTGGGTGAACACCCATGGCACGACGGTCTCGGAGATGCCACACGGCGGCGTACGCCACTCCGGCTACGGCAGCGACCTCTCCCTCACCGGTCTGCTCGACTACACCCAGGTCAAGCACGTCATGCTGTGACGGACGCTGACGCCACCGCCGGGACTCCGGACGGTGGGCTCGTGTCCGGTGCGGTCCTCGGCGCGGGTCGGGAGCCGGGCAAGGAAGTCCCGCACGGAGGCGATGACGGTTTCATGGGCTACGGCGGCATCCCGGCGGCCGTATGGATCTGCTCCGTCGTCGGCGCCTCGCCGGGACTCGTGGTGCAGGATGGAGGGAACGTGCCGCCGGCTCCGTCCCAGGGACATCAGCGGCCACCACCGGCTGCACGAGGAAGAAGGCGGGACCAGCATGGCGGTTCAGCGGATGGACAACGTCGGCATCGTCGTCGAGGACATGGATGCCGCCATTGCGTTCTTCGTGGAGCTCGGTATGGAGCTGGAAGGCAGGGCGGAGGTCGAAGGCCTCTTCGCCGACCAGTGCACCGGACTCGACGGCGTCCGCTGCGACATCGCGATGGTCCGCACCCCGGACGGTCACAGTCGGCTCGAGCTCGCGAAGTACCACAGCCCCGAGGCGATCAGTGCCGGGCCGCGCAACCGGCCGCACAACATTCTGGGCACGCACCGCGTCATGTTCGCCGTCGATGACATTGAAGACACCGTTGCCCGCCTGCGCACCCACGGCGCCGAACTCGTCGGCGAGCTGGCACAGTACGAGGACAGCTACCGGCTGTGCTACGTCCGCGGCCCCGAGGGGATCATCGTCGGACTGGCCGAGCAACTCGGCTGAAGGCTGGCGAGGGGGCCGCCCCACTGGGATGCAGAACCGGCGGCCGCACACCAGCCGGTCGCGTCACCCACCTGTCCCCACAGCAGACCTGGGCCGTGTTCCGACGGGGTCAGGTGTCAGGGCGTCCCGGTTGTCCGTGGCGGAGGGCCGTGTGGCGGAAGGCGTTCAGGTCGGCGGTGTCGGTCGGAGTGTCGGGGGCCGGATGTCCCGCAGCGAGGGCGTAGAGGGTCCTGTGGGTGGCGCTGTCGAGCCCGAGGCTGTCTTCGACGGCGGTGTCGTCGAAGGCGGCGCTCTGGAAGGGGCCGAGGCCCAGGGCGGTGGCGGCCAGGGCGAAGGTCTGCCCGAGGTGTCCGGCGTTCAGATGGCTGACCCGGTAGGCACGGGGGTGTCGGTACTTTGCGCGCATACGTTCCCAGGCAGCGATCGCGAAGACGATGAAGGCCGCTTGGCCGGTGCCCTCCTGGTGCGCGCACAGGGCCTCGGCTTCGGTGTGGGTGAAGCCTTCGCGCAGCAGTTCCAGGCTGTGTTCGCGGGTGTTGTAGTGGAACAGACCGGCGGGGATACCGGTGACGTTGGGGGCGGCGAGATAGGCGTCGAGTTCGTGCCGGGCTCCACCGGAGGGGCTGGCGCGCCGGATGAGGGCCCCGTACTCGAAGCCGTCGATGAAGTCGGCAGCGCCGAAGACGGTACGGAGCAGGACCGCGAGATCGTGCAGGCTCACCGGCTGGGCGCTGAAGGAGCGGTGCGTGCGCCTGCGATAGAGGGTCTGCTCCAGCGGTGCGGACAGGCGAGGGTCCGGTGTCCGGGGCAGCAGGATGCGGTCGGCGTCGGGATACTCGGTGAACAGCGCCGGACGCCCGTCGCGGGTGAGGTGCTGGCGCAGCTCGGGGGTGGCTGCCTCGAAGGGGACATCGCGCGTGACGTAGTGGAAGAAGGATGCCTCCGGTGACCAGGGTCCCAGGCTTCCCCCAAGCGCTCGTCCTCTTCGGCCTCGGGGCTGCCTTCCGCGGCCAGCAGACCGCATTCGAGCAGGGCTCCGGCCGCCTTCACCACCGTCTCGGGATGCAGGTGGTCCAGAGCTTCGGCCGCTTGGGCGGG
This sequence comes from Streptomyces sp. NPDC052040, assembly GCF_044548405.1. Taxonomy (NCBI): domain Bacteria; kingdom Bacillati; phylum Actinomycetota; class Actinomycetes; order Kitasatosporales; family Streptomycetaceae; genus Streptomyces; species Streptomyces sp. NPDC052040. The sequence continues at coordinate 28,521 of NZ_JBIUBV010000013.1, forward strand.
AGTGGTCCAGGTGCCAAAGGCGGTGAGGACCTCGGCGGCCGAGGGGTGCAGTGCGACCGGCGCGTGCCCCCGGTAGGCATGGGCGACAAAGCCCTCCCGGTGCCAGTAGCACGTCAAACCTCTGACCCGCCTCAGCCGCACGTCCGCTCCTCCCACTGGGGAACGGGTCGGCGCCGGCAGATGCGGCGCCGGCCCGCCATATGGTCACCTCTTGTTGAAGGCGCTGGTGCGGCGCTCTTCCCGCTTGACGGACACAGGCTTGATCTCGATCTCACGCATGACGGACACCTCAGTTCGGTTCTGTTCGTACACAGGCTCGGCCCAGGCATCGAGGCAATGGCCCAACGGCCCGCCAACAACCCATCAGACGGCGGCCAGTGACCGGCGGCCGGTGACCGTGGAAGGCTCGTCAGCACGCCTCGGGCGGCTCCGCAGTCGGGAGTTCTTCCGAGTTGCCGACCGTGGACATCCTCGATGCTGATGTCACGTCAGCAGTGGCCGGAACATCAGAAGTTGTACGGCTTTTCGGTGTTCCAGTTCAGGACATCGGCCTCGTTCCAGGTGAACTGCGGCTTCTGGCCCTTGACGTCGACGGAGTAGTAGGGGCCGACGTGGCCGTCCGCGCCGCGCAGCGCGATGGCGAACGAGTTCGCGGTGTGGTTCTTCGAGCCGTAGTCGAAGAGAGTGACCGCGCTGTACACCGTGCCTCGGGGCTGGAGCGTGATGTGCTTGGTGCCGCCCGGATTGTCCTTCTTCGAGTGCGGCAGTGCGGCGACATCGATGTCCTGGCCGAGCTTCACGGCCGGGTACGAGGTCACCCAGCACGGCTTGGGGCCCTGGTTGGACGCGGTGACCAGCAGGTGGTCGCCCTGCTGTCCGGCGAACCGGTGCACCGCGGTGACCAGCAACTCGTCTCCGCGGCACTGCTGGGCAGCGGCGGTCGCGCCCTTGCCCGCAGCCTTGCCCGCGCCCGAGGCGGCCGCCGAGCCCGTCCCCTTCCCGGTGTCACCGGCGGTGTTGGCCTGCTCCGTGGTGCCCTTGTCGTGGGACGCAGTCCGGCTCTGCGCGGTGTCCGCGGTGTGGTCGCTGCCCGCCGCCTTCGAGTCGTCGGTGCCGCCGCATGCGGTCAGCCCCAGCGTCAGTGCGGCGGTGACGGCGGCCAGAGCGGCGGAACGGGCGGTACGGCGGGCGCGGTGTGTGGTCATGATGAAAACTCCCCCATGGTCTGTTCAGGACGCGGTACCTCCCCTTTGCTCCCGCGGGGCGGCCGACCGCATCGACTGTGTCGCTGCACCCCATGAGATGACGCCGGGATCGGCGTTGTTCCCTCCGGTCTGTCCGCATTCCGTAACAGCGCAACTCCACCTATACGCTGTGGCGTTGACGCCTCATCCGTCAGCACCGCAGCACCGCCATCTGCCGCGGCACGAGGAAGACCACCACCACTCCCCGGTCCCGTCAGGCCCGCGGAACGCTTCGCCGACGGTCCACCGCGCACGCCCCTCGCGGCGGCCTTCTCCGCGGCCTGCGGCGGCAGACTCGGACGGCTCTTGGGTGAGGGATACATGCCGGTGGACAGATCCGGCGGGAACGGCGGACCCGCCGGGGTCAGGGCAGGCGTGTCATGCGGTGTCGGGCGAAAGGGTCTTCATGGTGACGTAGCTGGTCACCGTGGCCACGCCGGGCAGGGCGGCCAGCTGGTTGGCGTAAAAGTCCTCATAGGCGGGCAGATCGGCGACGTCGACCTGGAGCAGGTAGTCGAAGTTGCCGGTGATGTGGTGGCAGGCGGCCACCTGGGGCAGTTGGGTGATTCCGCGCTCGAACGCGATCACGTCCGCCCGGGTGTGCCGCATCAGCCGGACTCCGGCGAACACACGCAGGCTGCGGCCGACCGCGGCGGGGTCGATCAGCGCCCGGTAGCCGCGGATCAGCGAGCGAGGACGCCGCCGTCGCGGCGCTGCGCGATGTGCCGGGGCGCTCGATCTTCTGCCTCGGCGCCGGATGGGCCACCCCCGACTCCGTCGACACCGCCATTCACCGCTTCCGCTCCGAACTCACCGACGGTGGCCTGGTCACCATGACTTGGGGGCTGCGCGGTCCCGAAGACACGAGCATGGACACCGTTGCCCGGGAGCTGAGGCTGGCCGCCGAGCTGGGGCTGCGCACCAGCCTGCACACCGGCTCCGACGGGACGCAGCGCCCCGTCGCCGACCTGTATGAGCACGGGCTGCTGCGGGACACCACCACATACGTGCACGCCAACGGCATCAGCGACGAAGAGCTGCGGATGCTCGCCGACGCGGGCTGCTCGATCTCGATCAGCCCCGACGTCGAGCTGAAGATGGGCTTCGGCTGGCCGATGACCGGCCGGGCGCTGGCCGCCGGTCTGCGTCCGACGCTGTCCATCGACGACGTCGCCTCGTCGGCGGCGACATGTTCTCCACTCTGCGTACCGCCTTCGCCGTCCAGCGCGGCCTGGACGGCGGCCTCAACTCCCGGGACCTGCTGGAATTCACCACCATCGACGCCGCCGCTTCCTGCGGACTCGCCGCCCGGACCGGCAGCATCGCACCCGGCAAGGATGCCGACATCATCCCGCTGCGCGCCGCCGACATCACCGTCTGCCCCGTCACCGACCCGGCCGCCACCATCGTCATCCAAGGCCACCCCGGTCTCGTCGACACCGTCCTGGTCGCCGGCCGCATCGTCAAACGGGACGGCGCCCTGGTCGGCGTAGACCTGCCCGCGTTGAAGAAGCGCCTGGCTGCCTCCCGCGACCGGGTCGCAGCGGCCGCAGGCGTCCGACTCGACCGCCCCTGGCGCCCGCAGCCCGCAGCGAAGCAGCCGTCTTGACCGTGATCCGCTGTGGAAGCCTGGCCGCCTCAGCGAGGCACCGCGACCGAGGTGGTGTGCCAGGCTCGCTCGATCTCGGCAGTCGGAAATGGCGTCCGTTTGGTCTCGGTGAGCAGACGGCGGGCGAATTCGTCCATGACCACGGCAGCTCGGGAATGTCGGTCGATGATCCCGGCGATCTCGCGTGGGACGCCATCCGGTCGCCGGCCGGCGATCCACTCGCCCAGGAACGCCCCATACTCCTTATCGCCGCGCAGACCATCGGGCAGGTGGTGGCGGAGCAGATGGCTCGCGGTGTAGGTGCGGTCATAGGCGAGATGGGCGGAGAGGAACTCTGCCTCGGTTGGCGATAGTTCGAAACCGGAGCTCAGGGCGAGACCGAAGTCCGCGAAGTACAGTAGCTGACCGTCAGTCAGGATATTGGCGAAGTGCGCGTCGAAGTGGACGAGTCCGTGCGAACTCATGAAGGCGGTCCCTCGCGCCAGGGCCTCCTCCACCCATGGGTCCGGCGAGCCCTCCCCGCCCTCCGAAGCGGCGCTCCGGTAGTCGTGCAGCCAGTTGCCGAGTGTCTGCGGGACGTGCTCCAAGCAGAGGACGAGGCTGGACGAGGACCGGCCGATGGCCTCCAGGCGCTCGCGCACGGCCGATGATCCTTCCCAATGCGCGACCGCCCCGTCGATGCCCCCGAACTCGTCGGCGAACCCTTCGGGAGGAGAGTCGGGCAGGATGCGCCAGTGGTACATCAGTGGAAAGCCCTCATACTCCTTCCCGAGGACCCAGTTGGTGGTCATGACGTGCACGGCGAGCTCTCGCCAGGCTCCGAACCCCGCCGAGCCCACACCGTACTGGTAGAACATCGGCAGTCCGAAGATGTTTGCCGTCGACCGCGCATTCTCCGGCAGCAGCTCGCGGTCCGTCAGCGGGACCCGCTTGACGAACGCCCTCGTGCCATCAACGTCCAACTCCGAAGACCTGCCGCCGACGCCGGACCCGAGCGGGACTGCGGCGGCCACCATCTCGCCGAGCCGACGGTCGCTCAGCAGGGACAGGCGCGTGGCCACTGTTCCATACGTGGCGAGCCGTGCGGCATACCGCGGGTCCGGGTGGCACATCAACGGCTCCTCGGTGCCCGGAAGAAGGGCTTCGGCGATCTCACGGACGTGGCCGAGCCTATCCGCCAGTTCGGTCGTAGGCGCAGACACTCGACGTCGCTCGGCGCGACACCGCTGCTTCGGACCACAACACTCCCGGGCACATTGCTGCCGATCGGCATCGGCTCTCTCAGGTGGAGTGCGTGTCCTTGCGGTGGAAGGTCGCGGCTGCGATGCGTACGAACGAACGGACCAGCGGGGGCGGGTCGGCTTCTGGCCAGGCGAGGACCAGTCGGCTGGGCGGGCGGTCGGTGACGGGGATGGTGACCAGTCCGGCGGGTAGCAGCTGGTCCAGCGGGGCGAGCGCCGACATGCCGTTCCACAGGACCGCCTGAAGGGCTTCCTGAATGGTGCGCACCGGGGCTTCTTGAGCGCCTGGAGTCGCGGGCCCGGTCCAATACGCGCTCCACACGCGGTCGGTGTCCGGGGGCAGCTGCACCCATCGCCGGCCGGGCAGGTCGGCCAGCCGTACCGACGTCTGTCGGACGAGCGGGTCGTCCTCGCGGGCGACGAGTCCCACCGGTTCGGCATGCAGGACATGGCTGTGCAGCCCGGTGTCCTCGAACGGCAGTCGGGTCAGTGCGACATCCACCAGCCCGGCCCGTAGCCCGGCGCTGGGATCGCCGAGGTCGGTTTCGTGAACGTGCACCGACACGTTGGGGTGGTGTTCCCGGAACGCGGGGACGATCCGGCCTCCCACGAGTTCTGCGGTGTCGGCCAGCGACCCGACGGTCAGGGTGGTGCGGCCGGCGGCCGATCGTACGCGGGCCTCGAGCCGGTCGGCGTACTCCAGCAGCGCCAGGGCGTCGTCGTAGAGGATCCGGCCGACCCGGGTCAGTTCCACCCCACCGGCGGTGCGGTCCAGCAGGGTGGCGCCGAGATCGGCTTCGAGCCGGTGCATGGCCCTGCTCAGCGGTGGTTGCGTCATCCGCAGCCGGTCGGCGGCTCGGCCGATGTTCCGTTCCTCGGCGACGGCGACGAAGTACCTCAGGGCGCGCAGGTCCACCGCCCCACCATACCGATCCGGTATCGAGCCAACCGGATCGGTGTTGGCTGCACGTCCGTGTCCGCCGTGACGATGAGGAGTGCAACCAGCGACGGAAGGAGCAGCACATGAGCAAGGTGGACCTGCGTATGGGGAGTTTCCCGTACGACCACACGTCGGCCCTGTTCGACGGGTCGGTGACGGTGGACGGCGTGGGCAGCACGACGATGTCGACCGCGCCGGTCCTGACCGAGATCTTCGAGCGGATCCTGCGTGGCGAGGGCGTGGATGTGTCGGAGTTGGGGCTGACCTTCTTCCTGAGGGCCCTTGACCAGGGGGTTCCGCTCGTGGGCATTCCGGCGTTCCCGGTGCGGCTGTTCCGGCATTCGTCCGTGTTCGTCCATACGGGCAGCGGCATCACCGGTCCTGCGGATCTCGTCGGCAAGACGATCGGTGAGTTCGGTGTGTACGGCCAGGATCCCGGCGTCTGGATCAAGGGGATCCTCGCCGACGAGCACGGTTTCCGGCCCGAACGCAACCGGTGGGTGATCGGCGGTCTCGAGACACCGCTGCCGAAGGGGTTCGAGTTCACCACGCATCCGCACCCGGACGACGTCGAGGTCACGTTCGCACCACCGGGACGCACCCTCTCCGACATGCTCGACCGCGGCGAGATCGACGCCCTGTTCACCTCGAACGTCCCGCAGCCGTTCCTGGACGGCTCCCCGAACGTCTCCCGGCTGTTCCCGGACTACGTGCCGGTCGAGCGGGACTACTACCGCCGGACCGGGAACTTCCCGATGAGTCACCTGGTCGTGGCCAGAAAGGATCTGCTGGAGGCCAGTCCCGGCCTCGCCCGGGCCGTGTACACCGCTTTCTACGACGCCAAGGAAGCCGGTGCAGAGCGCTACCGGAAGTTTCGTCGCCTCTATCAGTCACCGGTCATGCTGCCCTGGGCCAACGCGCTCATGGAGGAAAACGATCGGTTGTTCGGTGAGGACTGGTGGCCCTACGGCGTGTCCGCGAACTTCACCGCGTTGGACACCTTCCTGCGCTACCACTACGAGCAGGGCCTGTCGGCACGTCGTTGGACGGTCGAGGAGATCATCGCCCCCGAACTGCTCGACACCTGAGCGCCCAAGGGCACGTCGACCCTGCCGGGCTCAGCCCTTCCCGCCCGGCAGGTAGCAGGCGGGCTCGCTGCGCAGGCTTGTGCTCGGTGGAGTGGAGCCGATCCGGTCGGCCGCTGCCGAGCCGGTGATCACCCGGTCAGACGGCCAGGTGGGCTGGGGTGACCGCGCGCGACCCGGGAGCAGGCCCACGGCACCAGGACAGCCGCCCCGCCCCATCGGAAGCGGGCAGAGCCGGGCGAGCGTGGCGCGTCGCTCGGCACCAGTCGTACCCCATTCACCGAACCAAGGACTCCGCAGTGTCCCTCCCCCATCTCGATATCGCCGTCACCCGCTACGACAACACGCGAGGCCTGTTCGACGGCTCTGTCTCCTTCGACGGCATCGACGTCACCCTGCACAGCCCCGCCATCCCGGAGATCTTCGCGGGCCTGGCATCCGGCCGGTTCGACGTTGCCGAGTTCGGCCTCACCCACTATCTGCGGGCGCGGGACGCCGGTACCGATCTCGTCGCCCTGCCCGTGTTCCCTGCACGGGTGTTCCGGCACTCCTGCGTCTTCGTCAACACGTCCAAGGGGATCGACGGTCCGGAGGACCTCACCGGGCGCACGATCGGTGAGTTCGGCATGTACGGCCAGGACTCGGGGATCTGGGCGAAGGGCATGTTGTCCGAGGACCACGGCTTCGCTCCGGCGACGAACCGCTGGATCGTCGGCGGACTCGAAACACCACTGCCTGCCGGTTTCGAGTTCACCACACACCCCCACCCGGACAACGTCGAGGTCGGTTTCGCGCCGCCGGATCGCACCCTTGCCGACATGCTCGACCGTGGCGAGATCGACGCGCTCTTCGCCTCCAACGCACCCACGCCCTACCTCGCCGGTTCACCGAACATCGCACCGCTGTTCCCCGACCACGAAGCCCGCGAACGCGACTGGTACCGCCGCACCGGCATCTTCCCCATGATGCACACGGTCGTCCTGCGCCGCGAACTGCTCGAAGCGAATCCCGGCCTGGCCCAGCGCCTGTATCAGGGCTTCCGCACGGCCAAGGACGACGCAGCCCAGTCGTATCGCGATATGCGACGTCTCTTCCAGGTCACCACGATGGTGCCGTGGATGTACCAACTCTTCGAGGAAAACCGTGCACTGTTCGACGAAGACTGGTTCCCCTACGGCGTGGACGCCAATCGCACAGCCTTGAAGACCTTCCTGCGGTACTCCTGTGAGCAGGGCCTGTCCTCTGCCCCGCGCACGGTCGACGAGCTGTTCGCCGAAGAACTGCGGCAGACCTGAGCACTGACCGCTCGCCCAAGGAGTCGAGATGAAGACGATCGGGCTGGAAGAACACTTCGTCACCCCGCACGTGATCCGCGCCAGGCGCGCCCTTGACCCACACCACCAGGACCTCGCACTGGTGCCCTCGCCCCAGGGAGTCGGCCCGGCTCCTGGTCGATCTGGACGACGAACGCCTGAGGGCGAGGGACGACACCGGGCTCGACGTCCAGGTCCTGTCCCTGTCCACCCCCGGGGTGCAGAACCTCGAACGCGCCGACGCCGTCGCGCTCCAGACGTCAACCAACGACCTCCTCGCCGCCACCGTACGAGCCCGCCCCGACCGGTTCCGGGGCTTCGCCACCCTCGCCACCCCGGACCCGGCCGCGGCAGCCGATGAACTGCGGCGCGGCGTCACGGAACTGGGACTCGACGGTGCGTTGGTGTTCTGCCGCACTCGCGAACGCACCCTCGACCACCCGGACTTCCGGCCGATCTTCGAAGCCGCGGAAGCACTGCGTGCGCCGCTGTATCTGCACCCTCAGTCACCGCCGCCTCAGGTCCGCGCGGCCTACTACCACGGCCTGGGCGACGCAGCCGACGCAGCGTTTGCGACCTTCGGCCTCGGCTGGCACCACGACAGCGGGGTGCAGTTGCTGCGCCTCATCCTCAGCGGCGTCTTCGACCGGTATCCCGGCTTGCAGGTGATCGTCGGGCACTGGGGCGAGACCGTGCTGTTCTACCTGGAACGGATCGAGAAGATCCCCGCTGTCGCGAAGCTTGACCGGCCGCTCGCCGCGTACTTCCGACAGAACATCCACCTCACGCCGAGCGGGATGTTCAGCGGCCGCTACCTGCGCTGGGCGGCCGAGGTCGTCGGTGCCGACCGCATCATGCTGGCCACCGAATATCCCTTCGAGAGGGCGCCGCGCGGCGGAACCCGCAGGTTCCTCCAAGAGGCGGAGCTCAGCGAAGCGGACCGGCGGCGCATCGGCTCGGAGAACTGGAATCGACTGTGCGCCGGGATCCGGCGTTGAACAATCGGTGGGCCTTGTCAGCCTGCCGGTGGGGTCAGGCTGGTGCGGTCGAACGGGCCACTGTGTGCGGCGGCGTACGCGATGGCGTCGTTGACGGCATCGAGGCTGAACGACCGGACTCGTTCGGGGGCGAGATCCAGAGTGCCCGAGGTGAGGAGCCGGATGATGCCGACATTGGCGGTGCGCGGGTACATCCACTGCCCGCGCACGGTGATCGAGTTGCGCATGATCCAGGGGTACGGGAGTGCGAGGTCGTCGCCGCCGAGCATGCCGACGCCGCCCATGAGGACGACTCGGCCGTACTCGCGCACGGTCATGGCCGCCGCGCGCGTGGCCGAGCTGGGTGCGCTCGGCGGGAGCAGGTCGATCACCATGTCGATCGGGCCTTCGGCCGCCGCGGACATCGCGCCGCGGTCGGTGGCCTCGTCCCCGGTCAGCGGGACCGGGCGCAGACGCGGGCCGAACCGGTCGGTGAGGAGGTCGAGCGCGGCCTTGTTGCGGCCGGGGGCGACCACGCGGCCCGCGCCCATCGCGAGCGCGACGGCGACCGCGCTGCTGCCGAGGTTCCCGGTGGCCCCGCTGACGAGCAGTGTCTCGCCGGCCGCGAGGCCGCCTGCCAGCAGTCCGCCGTAGGAGATGGTGTGCACGGTGAGCGCGGCCCAGCGGGCCGGATCCTCCCCGGCCGCGGCCGGGAGCGCAAAGACGTTCTCCGTCGGCACCCGCATGAGCTCGGCGAACGCACCGTCGTGCATGTACTCGGCGAGCCGCGCGCCGCCCTCGCCGCGCGAACTCCAGCCCTGGAGCGTGATGTCGGGCGTCAGGGCGTCGTCCCGCGAGCGCACCGTCGAGTCGCACCACACCAGGTCGCCGACCCGCAGCCGGGTGGCATCAGGGCCGACATGGACGATCCGCCCCACGGCGCCGACTCCGGGCACGACGGGCGGGACAAGGGGGTACTTCCGCTTGCCGCTGAAGACTTCGGCGGCGTAGGGCGCCACTCCGGCGGCGAGGACCTCGACCACCACCTCACCGCCGCCGGCCTCGGGGTCCGGCACCTCCCGCACCGCGAGTGAGGCGCCGAACCGCGTCAGAACTGCTGCTCGCACGTGATGACCTCCATGTTCGTCCGTGCTGTTGAGATCAACACTAGGAACGGGACGGGCATGCGGGAAGCGACGATCCGGCATCCGTGGTATGCGTATGACGCATGGATGTCTCCAGTACGGGACTGCGGGTCCTGAGGCAGATCGCCGAGTCCGGCAGCTTCACCGCGGCGGCCGCCCGACTCGGCTACACGCAGTCCGCCGTCTCACGCCAGGCCGCCGCCCTCGAACACAGCGCTGGCACCGCCCTGTTCGAACGTCGCCCGGACGGGGTGCGGCTCACCCCCTCCGGCCTGACGCTGCTGCGGCACGCCCACACGGTCCTCGCCTCGCTCGCAGCGGCCGAGCGTGAACTCACCGGCACCGCCCCGCGGACCGAACTGGTGCGGCTCGGGGCAGTCCTGAGCGCGGGCGCGACGATCCTGCCCGCCGCACTCGCACACCTCGCAAAGGCCGACCCGCAGATCACGGTCACCACCCGTGAGGGCACCACACCCTCCCTGATCCGGGCGTTGCGCGCGGGCTCGCTCGACCTCGCCGTGCTGACATCCCGCCCACCCCACCGGCCCTTCGACAGCGAATCCCCGCGCCTGCACCTCGAGACCGTCGCGGACACCGAACTGGTCGTGGCCGTGTCTTCGACCGGAGACTTCGCCGGACGCACCAGCGTGCACGTCGACGAACTGGTCGACGCCGCATGGATTGCCGCCCCGTCGTCGAACTCCGAGCCGCTGCTCGGCGTCTGGCCCGGCCTGCCCGGACGGCCGCGCGTCGTCCACTCCGCACGCGACTGGCTGACGAAGCTCCAGTTGGTCGCCGGCGGCTTCGGCGTGACCACGGTGCCGTCCGGGCTCTCACCGGTGCTGCCGCCCGGGGTGAGCCTGCTGCGCGTCGACGGCGCGCCCCCCGAGATTCGCCGGGTGCTCGTGGCACGCCGCTGCGGCCACCCCGCCCCGGCGATCGCGGCCGTCACCCAAGCGATCACTTCGACCGCCTGAACCGCCACCGGGGCCGCGCACCATCACATGGCGGTCGCCCCCCTGCCCGGTTTGCCGACGGCAGCAAGAGAGCGCCACTGATACACGCCCCCAGGGTCATCAGGTCAGTCGAGGACGGCGGTGGCTTCGATCTCGACCAGATGGTCGGGTACGTCCAGTGCCGCAACCCCCAGCAGCGTGGCCGGTGGGACCGGAGTGACCCCCAGCTTCGCGGCCGCCCGGGAGATCCCCTCCATGAGCAGGGGCATCTTGTCCGGGGTCCAGTCGACGACATACAGGGTCAGTTTCGCCACGTCGTCGAAGGAGCCGCCCACCTCGGCCAGTGCGGTCGCGATGTTGAGGTAGCAGTGCTCGACCTGCGCGGCGAGGTCGCCTTCACCCACCGTTCCCCCTTCGGCGTCCCAGGCGACCTGCCCGGCGATGAATACCAGCTTGGTTCCTGATGCGATCGACACCTGCCGGTAGGCGTCGATCGCGGGTAGTCCCTTGGGGTTCACCAGAGTGATGGCCATGCTGACTGTCTCCTTTTCCGGGCGCCTGTGGGCCCACATCCACCAGTTCCGAGACGCACGTGGTTTCTTGTGGTTACTCAGGAACCGTAGGAGAGTGTCGGCTGACGTGGAAGAACGCACTTTTCAGTGACTGGGGAACCTGATGGGAACCAAGCAGTTCGGGGGCTCACCCGAGGAAGCGGACCTGAGGCGCGCGGACTCCCTGGCGCGGGAGATCTTCTCGGATGTCGCCAACAAGTGGGCGTTCCTGATCATCGAGACTCTCGGTGAGCGCACCAAGCGCTTCAGCGAGCTGCGCAACGAAGTCCAGGGCATCAGCCACAAGATGCTCACCCAGAACCTGCGCATGCTGGAGCGCAACGGTCTGGTCGAGCGGAAGGTGCACCCCACCGTGCCACCGCGGGTCGAGTACACCCTCACCGAGCCGGGCCTGGCCCTGCGCGCAACGGTCGACGGAATGTGCGACTGGACCCACCGGTACCTCGGCCACATCGAAACCGCCCGCCGCCGCTTCGACGTCTGACGGGGGCACAAGTTTCAACCAAGTATTCTGGCCGGTCCGCTGATTGCGGAATTCCTCGAACTGCGTCCATGACATTGCAGGTCGAGAATATGGACCGCGCGCTCTTGCAATTCAAGAGCGGAGCAGTATGGGGGGAAGCGGGCCCTGGCGGGGGCCCAGGGCTGTCCCGCAATCTCACGGTGAAGACCGGCGGGAGACTGCTGTGGTGTGTCCGGTGCCGGTCTCCCGTGCAACTCATGGGCGCCGCATGAGCGGCCCGGCGGCCGGACACCCGTAACCGGTCGTCAGATATACGGGACAGCCCGTGGATTGCTAGCTCAGGAAGCTGGTGATGAGGTTCGCGCCCGCCGTGATGAGCGAACCGAGGACACCGGAAGCCAGTGCGGCGAAGATAGCCATGTTGCATCCTAACTTTGTTACGTACCGAGCAGAGCTGCGGTAACAGCTCTTGAGATTCCCAGGCTTCGATCCGGGAACTCCAGCCTCGAACTTCCTCGAGGCAGCGGAGCAGACCGAAGAACCGATGTGCACCTCGGCCCCGGGTAAAGCGACCGTAACATCCGAACCATGGCTCAGAAAAGGGGAGTTGATGGCATGAAAAGCTACTCGACAGTCAGTACTCATTCAAGAACGGGAAGTTATTTCGCTATTCACCTTTCTCGTCGCGCTGTTTCACGGGCGCCACAGATGAACCGAGAGAGGGGAAGATGCGGGATGGGGGCTGCGGAGGGGAGAATCATTTTCATCGCCACGGTGGCATGAGACGGCCCAGAAGAGGCGGAGCCGGTTCCGCTTCGGGGCTCCCACAAGGGCGGTGATCAGGTCAGCCGCCGGGGCCCGCAGGCCATCCCTTGAGACCGGGACGGCCTGCGCGCGGAGGGGGCAGAGCGGATGCTGGTCGGGCGACTGGGCCGAGCACATCGCCGCCCGCGGCCCGTGGCGTACTTGGAGACCGTCCCCCACAGCCATGAGGACACAGCGCGGGACGCGCGCACCGTGCCGACCCGGCGAAGGGTCAGTCGAGGCAGAACTCGTTGCCCTCAATGTCTTGCATCACCAGGCACGACTCGTTGTCACCGTCGGCACGCAGGAGTCGTACGCGCACCGCGCCCAGCGCGATCAGGCGTGCGCACTCGGCCTCAAGCGCGGCCAGGCGTTCGTCACCCGTCAGGCCGGTGCCGACCCGTACATCAAGGTGGAGCCGATTCTTGGCTGCCTTGCTCTCGGGAACGCGCTGAAAGAACAGCCTCGGGCCCACACCTGAGGGATCGATGCATGCGAACCATCTGCCCTGATCCTCAGACGGCAGTGAGTGGTCGAAGTCGCCCCATGTGGCGTATCCCTTCGGTGGCGGCGGTACGACGTACCCCAGCACCTCGCACCAAAATCGCGCGACGCGCTCAGGCTCTGCGCAGTCGAAGGTGACTTGGAACTGCTTGACTGATGACATCGGCGCACCATAGCAGGGGGAGCTCGGTGGCTCACCTCACTTTTGGGCGCATCTCCCTTTGGCCATAAGCATGGTGGTGTGGGGGCGGCTGCTGAGGCATCAGGTCCTTGGTGTGAGTCTGACCAGCGGGTAGTAGGGGCGGGCGGCTTCGACCGCGTCCGCGAAGGAGCTGAAGCCCCGGTCCAGTGCGTGGAGGTCGGCGTCGGTGCGGCGGACGCCCCACCGCTCGAGGAGCAGTTCAGTGATCCGGTCCGGCGCGATGCGGTCCGGCGTGAATTGCGGTCTGGTCCTGCACAGTTCGTCGGTGAAACGGTGGCAGGACGCGGCCGTGCGTACCGCCCCGGCGAATTCTTCGGTGGGTTCCAGAAGGTCGAGAAGTACCGAGTCGCCGCCTGACTCCGGATCGGTGCCGAAGCTGCGGGACAGGAACAGCCTCAGCTGATGCTGCCGGTCGCCGCAGGTCGCCTCGTCGTCGGTGAGCCAGGAACGCAGGAAGCCGAAACCGTCCGGGTGCTCGTGCGGGTCCGGGTAGACCCCGCGATGCACTCCGTGGCTGATCGCCGCACCAGCGACCGGCCGCCGTCGTCGAGCCGTACCGCACTGCGCCAGGCGAGCCGGGTCGCCGGGTTGAGGCAGTGCCGCGGGCGCAGCGCGAGTTCGTCGAGCCGGTAACCCAGTTGGGGCTCCACCTCCCCGGCGGTGCCGATGTGGTCGGGTCGGGTGTCCAGGTTCGCGCCGTGCCAACGCTCGATCGCTTCCATGGCCGCTGACACCTTCACGGAGATGCGGTCCAGGCCCTTGCCCTGGTACACGGAGAGGTAGTGGTTGGCCGGGCTGATGGCCTGATAGACCGGGATGCCGATGTCGTCCAGCCAGGTCACATCGGCGATCCGGGTGACACCTGCGGCCGGAAGCAGCGGGGCGATCCGGGCCCAGGTCTCCGCGGGCGGACACGTGCGGTGTGTGCCCGCGAAGTGCGCCTTCTCGTCGGGCGCCGCGGCGGTCTTTCCGGGAGCCGTGCCGGTCACGTCAGCCGTCCGTCGGCGGAGGGTGCCGTGCCGGACCGGCTCCGGACCGGGGTGGCCGAGGGTCAGGCTGAGGAGGTGTCGGCGGCCGGGGTGTCCGGCGGCGAACGCGGCGGTGGACACGTCCTGTGCGCGACCGCGCAGGCAGCCGCCCGGCCCGCGTCCGATCGCGAGCAGCCAGCAGGTGTGGGCCAGTGCCGCTGCCCGCACCAGCAGGTCGGAGTATCCGGAGACAACCGCACGACGCACCGCGCTCCGCAGGTCGCCGCCGAACGAGACCACCGCTGGAGCGTCGTCGTACCGAGCTGCCGGATCCGGCAGCTCGGGCGCCCCTGCGACCATGGTGAGGCTTCCCCCGGCAGCGGCCTCGTACCACCCGGTGACCAGTCCCCGTACCCGGTAGGCCGGCACCAACACCGTCAGGTCGTCCGCCGGTCGGGCGGGCCAACGGTCGCGCTCGGCGGTCAGTGCGGTGCCCAGCAGTTCGGAGAGGTCGGTGACGGCGATCGGGCGGTCGGCGAAGGACCGTACCGATCGCCGGGCCGCCAGGACCTCCCCCACCGAACCGGTCGGCAGCGGCAGCGCCCGGCCCGGCCGGTGCCGGTCACCGGCACCGGCCGGGCCGCGGCAAGCCGCGCGGCGAAGTCGTCCATCACCTCACGCTGATCCAGCAGCGGCATCGCCGGTGTCCCTTCCATAGAGTCCCATGATTCCGATCGCCAGCTGATCGGCGGGGTGGAGGCCCAGTTGCGCGCCAAGGTCGCCGACGCCGCCGGTCACCAGCTCGGCTCTCAGGCCCAGTTCGGCCGCGAGCAGCGCCGCCTGTGCCAGGGCGCAGCCCGCGTCGAGGTGGGTCAGCCGGAAGGCGAAGTCACCGTACTTGCCTCGCAGCCGGTGCACCGCGCCGGTGATGACCACCGCGGCCCGGACCGGCCGTCCCTCAAGGCCGGTGCCCGCGAGGAGTTCGGGCAGGGAGGGGGTGTCGGCGCGAGCGGCGATCAGGGTGCCCTCGTCGTACTTGAAGACGGTGCCCGGCAGTTGTGGCCAGCGTTCCTCGGTGAGCAGGAACAGCTGGACGGAGGCGCGGTTGCCGCCGCTGGGGCACCAGCGCGACACAAAGCCATCCTGTGCCCCGGAGGCTTCGCGGGAGCCCGCGGTGCGGGACAGCAGGAAGCTGACCGTCTGTTCGTCCAGCAGTCCAGGGGTGCATGCGGCACCGTCCGCGGGGACCAGTTGGCGTCGCGGACTGGTCGTGAGGTCGAGGACGTCGGGCGGCCCCGGCCAGGCTGTGGCCGCGCTGTCCTCCGCCATGGCCGGAGGCAGGTCGGCGGATGCGTCGGCGGCCTGAGCCCTCTCCTCCGGGAAGGCCTGCTCGTGGCCGATCCGGACGCAGGACGGGCATGCGGTGTGGCCGGGGTGGAAGCGTGGTCCGATCTCGATCGCCGCGATGCGGTCGGCCGCGCGCTGTACCGCAGGACGTCGAAACCTTCCGCAGCGCCGATACGGCATGCTTCCTCAAGCTGATCGGCCCCGCCGCCTCGGCCGCCCCTCTCGCCCTGGACCGACTCCGCGCTCCGGTCCGCCTCGTCGTCGCAGACCACGAACAGGTTCGCCGGGCCGACCGGCAGCCGGTCGCCCCGCGCCACGACCGCGATCTCGCCCACACCACAGGCGCGCAGAGCGTCGGCGATGCGCTCGGTCACCGCGGCGGGCCCGGTGAGCACGACACGGCCGAGGGCCAGCCGGGCCAGCGCCTTCGCCGATCCGCCGTCGGCTGCGGCCACCGGCCCGGTGCGGCACAGACAGTCGGCGACCGTCTTCTGCGCAGTGCGCGCGCCGGATGGGGCCGCTTCGAGGAGGCCCCGGTCGGCCAGCATGTCGAGGACCATGCCGATCTGCTCGATTCCAAGGCCGAGTTGGGCGGCTGTGGCGGCGAGGTCGCGGGTGCCGTCCAGCAGGGCGAACAGCCGCGGCAGCAGATCCGTGGCCGCCTTGCCGCCGAACAGGTGCCGACGGCCTACGCCTTCGACGACCAGTCCGCGTTCGGTCGGAACGACGGTGAGCCCGCGGCGCAGACGCATTCGGTCGGTGGCGTTGCGATCGTGGGTGGCCGGTGGACCTCGTACGGTGTCGTCTCGTTGGCCGTGTGGCGCAGCAGTTCTGCCAGCGCCCCGGTGCGGTCGAGACCGGGGACGGTTTCCGGGGCGCAGCGTGTGCAACCGTGACAGCACAGCACGTTCTGGGAGTCGATGTTCGTACTGCGCGGGCTGAGCGTGACCACCGTGCCGGGACGGGCCGGTTGTTGAGCATGCCGTGTACCAGTCCTGCCGCTGCCCGGGCGTGCTGGGGCAGGTATCCGCGCGGACCGGGCTCGGGGTCGTTCTCGTAGGCGGTCCAGAGGGCGGCGGTGATCGCGGACTGGTCGTCGTGCTGGATCCGCCGCGCCAGATAGCAGTCGAAGCAGGGCTCCTCGCCGGGCACCACCCACGGGCCGAGCCGGAATCGCGGACGGTGTCGGAATGGTCTTTGCCGCCAAGACAAGGCGGCTCACAACGGGCTCCATGCCCGAGTGACGTTTGGATTCCGGGGCCGATGCTTCGGTTCAGGGGCGGCCGCTTCGACCCTGGGACACGCCCGTCGCCTCTGGCGAGCCGGGCGCGCACAAGATCCACGAGCGGGGGAACCCGGCGGCCCGGATCGTCATCACCTCATGTACAGGTCACCATCACTCAACTGGGCGCCCACAGACCGCAGTACGGTCGCGACGGGCCCCGGCGGGGGCTCACGAAGTTCCATCAGCACAGGAAAGTCAGAGGTACTACACGTGTATGAGCGCAAGTCGCGAAGACGGCTGTCACTGACCCTCGCGGCAGGAGTGCTGGCAGCCGCAGGAGTCGCGGCCACCCCGCTGTCCGCACAGGCGGCGGGACATCGGGTGGCGGCCGACAGCCGCCAGCACACCTTCGAGCGGGCCGCGGCGGAGTACGACGTCCCGCTGCCCGTCCTGCTGGCCGTGGCCTATCACGAGTCCGCCTGGGACGCCCACGACGGCGAACGCAGCACCAGCGGCGGCTACGGCCCCATGCATCTGACGGACGTGACGGCCCAGATGATGGCGGCGGGTGACGCGGGCGCGGCCGGTCGCGGCGACCTCGCCAAGCTGGCCTCCGCTCCGTCCCTGCACACCCTCCAGGCCGCCGCCGGGCTGACGGGGCAGCCCGCCGGACGACTGCGTACCGACGAGGCCGCCAACATCCGCGCGGGTGCGGCCCTTCTGGCGTCCTACGCGAAGGTCACCGTCGGAGGCACCCCGAAGGACCCGGCCAAGTGGTACGCCGCAGTGGCCCGTTACAGCGGTTCGTCCGAGCAGCGCGCGGCAAGCGCCTTCGCCGACCGGGTGTTCGCCACCATCGAGAACGGCGCGCGCGAGACCACCCGGGACGGGCAGCACATGGATCTGCCGCCCTCCCCCGGCGTCCGGCCGGCCACCAGGCAACTGTCCGCGCTGCACCTGAAGGCGACGGCGGCCGCGGACGGCACCGAGTGCCCCGCCACCATCGACTGCACCTTCCTTGCGTCCGCGGCGGCCAACGGCCAGGTCTCCAACCGTCCCGCCAACGGGATCAGGATCGACTCCATCGTGATCCACGACACCGAGTCGTCCTACGACGCCGCCATCAACGCCTTCCAAAAGCCGGGCGGCGGGTCGGCGCACTACGTCATCCGCTCCTCGGACGGCGCGGTGACCCAGATGGTGCCCACCAAGGACATCTCCTTCCAGGCGGGCAACTACTCGACCAACCTGCACTCGATAGGCATCGAGCACGAGGGCTACGCCGCGTCGGGTGGCAGCTGGTACACCGAGGCCGAGTACGAGACCAGCGCGGAGCTCGTGCGCTACCTGGCCGACCGTTTCGGCATCCCGCTGGACCGGCAGCACATCCTCGGGCACGACAACGTACCCGGCCCCAACTCGGCCACCGTCTCCGGAATGCACTGGGATCCGGGCCCGTCCTGGGACTGGGAGCACTTCATGCAGCTGCTGCACGCCCCGGCGGGCCGGCGGCACGGTGTGGGCCCCGTCGGCTCGGCGGTCACCATCACCCCCGGCTACACCCGCAACCAGCAGAGCGTCCAGGTCTGCCCGTCCGACGACCCCACGGGCGCCACGCCCCAGTGCACCGAGCGGACCCAGGCCTCCAACTTCGTCTATCTGCGCACGGCCCCCAGCGCGACCGCGCCGCTCTTCGGCGACCAGTCCATCCACTCGGACGGCGTCGGCACCGACCGCGTCAACGACTGGGGCAGCACCGCGGCAGCCGGGCAGCAGTTCGTCGTCGCCGACCGCCAGGGGGATTGGACGGCCATCTGGTACAGCGGCACGAAGGTCTGGTTCCTCAACCCGCACGGCTGCAACACCACACCTGCCCGTGATGTGAAGGTGGTCGGCGCGGCCGGTACCTCACCGGTGGCGGTGTACGGATCGAGCTACCCGGACGCGAGCGAATACCCCGCCGGGCTCTCCCCCTCCACCCAGGCCCCGCTGAGCATGTACAGCATCCCTGTCGGCCAGGCGTACGTCGCCACCGCCGCACCTGCTCCCACCGACGACTACTTCCCCTCCAGCGGCCGGGTCGTCCTGGGCCAGAAGACGATGTACACCATCCAGTACAACCACCGCACCGCCCTGGTGTACTCCTCGGACGTCGCCGCACAGTAGCCGCCGGGCACGAGGTCGACGGCCGCAACGGGTCGGCCGGCCGCGCCGTGTACGGCCGTCGCCGACCGGATGAACCGGGTGGCCGAACCCTCGCGTGAGGTCCGGGCCCTGGCTCCGTCGTCACGCCTTGGGCCTCAGCACCGAATGGGGGCTGAGGCCCAAGGCGCCAACTACGGTCGTACGCAGCGGAATCGGCCGGGCGGGGACTGATCGTCTGTCAGCTCACGTCCCGGCACAGGGCGAAGGCCTGGATCTGGCCTTCCTTGGTGTGGGACTTGGCAGCCCATGCGTTCGGTCGGCTCTCGGAGGGGGCGTTGATGTCCACCGAGTCGTACGGGGTTCCGCCGTTGCTGTACACGGGGTTGATGACATAGCCGCCGGTCACCAGGTTGGTGTTTTCGGGGCACTGGGCGTAGGAGATGTCTCCCCCGTTGCGCACATAGTCGGCGACCGCGCGGGTGGGTGCGGAACTGCTGTCACAGAGGGCGTACGCCCTGATCCGCCCGGCATGCGGCTGCGCCGCCCACGCTCCAGGGTGACTCACCGAAGGGGCGCTGGCCCGCACGGTGTCGGAGTAGGCACCCCCATAGGTGTAGGCGGGCGCGGCGGCATAGCCGCCGCCGACCAGTTCCGTGCCCTGGGGGCACTGCGCCCAGGAGACTTCGCCCGGTCCCACCTCGGGGCCGCTGACCGCCCGCACCGTGCTGTCGGCCGCAGTGGCCGTCGCACCGCCTGCCATCAGCCCCGCGACTGCCAGGACCGCCACCCCGGCGGCCCCGCCGATCCGCCGACGCACGTTCGAATTCCTGGACCTCATCTGTCCCCGTCCCCTTTCACAGCCATGAGCGTTCGGAAACGCCCCGACTCGGGGCGCGAGGAGACTCATGCGTAGGGAACCACCGCGGGAAACGACCTCCGAAGATCATGTACCCGGAAGCGTGAACTTCGCCGCGCCTGTGTTGATCGCGCCGCGTGGGCCCCCGACTGGCAGGCCCCCTTGTCATCGGCGACATGGATGCCGTGCCGACGCAAAGGTCCCTTAGCGGGAATTAATATTGACAGACCCCGCCGGAGGTCAACACCGTCACTGGAAAACCGAATTGCGAAATCCGATATTCCGCCGCCACTCCGGCAGGGGTGTCAGGCCGGTCTCTCGCGTGCTTCCTCTGTTACTTTTCGGGTCCCGGGGGCTTCCCCGCGTAAGACGGCAACGCATCGGTCGGCCGAGGGAATTGCTGTCGGCCGAGTACTGGCGTTTCCCGGTCGAGAGGATATGGACCATGCACGACTTTTCCCGCCGCGGTCTGTTCAGGGCGACGGCGGCCGCCGGAGCCGGTGCCGTTGTCGTTCCCGGCATCACAGCCGCTGAGGCTCCGGCCGCGGAGGCCGTGAGCCCACGAACCGAGAGCAGGAAATGCCCTCCGGCGCAATTGACCGGCCGCGTCGTCCGCCCCGACGACGCCGGTTACACGGACGCACGCCTCGGCTGGGACCAGCTCTTCTCTCACTATCCGCTGGTCGTCGTCTTCGCCCAGAACACCCAGGACGTGGTCAACGCCCTCACCTGGGCGCGGCAGAACGACGTCGCCCTGCGGGTGCGGAGCGGCCGTCACAGCCTTGAGGGCTGGTCGAACGTGGACAACGGCATCGTGATCGACATCAGCGAGTTGAAGTCGGTCCACATCGACACCCGCTCGCGTATCGCGACAGTCGGCGCCGGACTCAGCCAATTGGAAGCGGTGACCACGCTCGCTCAGAAGAACCTCGCGGTGACCACCGGAACGGAGGGAACCGTAGGCCTGTCGGGTGCGACGCTCGGCGGCGGCTTCGGCTTCCTCACCCGCTGGCTCGGCATGGCGTGCGACAGCCTGATCGGCGCCGAAATCGTGGTCGCGTCGGGTGACGCCTGCGCCGAGGTGATCAAAGTGGATCTGCGGAACAACCCGGACCTGCTCTGGGCGCTCCGCGGGGCGGGCAACGGAAACTTCGGGATCATCACGTCGCTCACCTATGAAGTGGCCCCTCTGAAGGGCGTCACTTATGTGCAAGCGACATGGAACGGCATCGGGGACCTGCCGGGAGTCTTCGACACCTGGCAACGGACGGCGCCGGTCGCCGACAACCGGCTCGGAACCCAGCTCGAGATCCACAGAAACCAGATCCTGCTGTTCGCCGTCCTGGCGGACGGAACCCCGGCCCAGGCGCAGCACATGCTGGCCCCGATCCTTTCCGTCGGCAGCCCCCAGGTCACGGTGCAGACCGGCAACTGGGGGGACATCTACGCGGGGTTCCAGATCCCGACTCAGAACGAGCCTGCGAACTGGAAGTTCTTCTCGCAATTCACCAGGAAGCCGTTCCCTGCCGCAGCGATCGGCGTGATTGCCTCGTTCATGCAGAACGCTCCGACGGACGACAGCAACTTCTTCACCCAGGCATTCGGCGGGGCCGTCCGCAGGAGCCCGCGCGGCGGTACCGCGTT
The DNA here is from genome assembly GCF_044548405.1 of Streptomyces sp. NPDC052040. Lineage (NCBI taxonomy): Bacteria > Bacillati > Actinomycetota > Actinomycetes > Kitasatosporales > Streptomycetaceae > Streptomyces > Streptomyces sp. NPDC052040. Next base: position 49,761 of record NZ_JBIUBV010000013.1, read on the forward strand.
CCCGCACCGCGACGCGCTCTTCTATTCCGAGCCAGGCGCCGGGTGGGGGACGCGTGGCACGCAGCCGGGCGTGTGCGACCCGCTGACCCCGCAGGCGCAGGCCTGGATCGCCGAGTTCAGCCAGGCGCTGCGCCCCTATGTGAGCGGCGCCTATGTCAACGTGCCGAACATCGGAATGCAGGAGTGGGAAACCGCCTACTGGGGATCCAATTTCGACCGGCTGCGCGAGATCAAGGCACAGTACGACCCCTACAACGTGTTCCAGTACGAGCAGAGCATCCCGCCCGCCTCCAGGAAGAACCGCAGATAGATCGTTCTGCCCGGTGGCCTTCGCCTTGCGGGCGCCCTGCGCAGAGGCCCATCCTGAGTGGGAGGCATGCCGACCACTCTATGGACCGAGCACAGTCGACTGCGGCGCCCAGCTGGGCCGCGGCCTGTGCAGGGAGCGGGTTCCTGATGAGGCTTGTCGTCGATCTCAACCGGTGCCAGGGATTCGCGCAGTGCGTCTTTCTCGCGCCGGACGTCTTCTCCCTGCACGGGGACGAAGCACTGCTGTTCTCCCCTCGCTTCGACGAGGCAGAACGTGAGCGGGTGGAGAAGGCCGCCGCAGCGTGCCCGGTCCAGGCCATCCTCGTGGACTACTCCGACGAGCCGACGAGGGGTGTGGAGCCCCATGTCGGCTGACACGGATGTCGAGCTCCTGCGGCGGCGGGGCCGCATCGTGGTCGTCGGCGCCTCGCTGGCCGGGCTGCGCGCGGCGGAGACCTTGCGGGAGAAGGGCTTCACCGGATCATTGACCATGATCGGCGATGAACCGTACGAGCCCTACGACCGGCCGCCGCTCTCCAAGCAGTGCCTGCTGGGGCGGGCCCGGCCGGAGGACACGCTGCTGCCGCGTCGGCGCGACATCGCTGCCGACTGGCGTCTGGGCGTCGCCGCCGAAGGCTTGGACCGGGATGCCAAGCAGGTACGTCTGGCGAACGGCGACTCGGTCCCCTACGACCGGCTGTTGATCACCACTGGGACCAGAGCACGGCCTTGGATCCACCCGGACGAGGCCGCACTGGACGGGGTGTTCGTGCTGCGTACCCGCGACGACTCCGCACGCCTGTACCGGAAGCTGACCGGCGGTGTGTCCCGGGTGCTGGTGATCGGCGCCGGTTTCACGGGCTCCGAGGTCGCCTCCGCCTGCCGGGAGCTGGGCCTCGCGGTCACGGTCGCCGAACGCGGCCCGGCACCGCTGGTGGGCGCGCTCGGCGGGGTGATCGGGGCGGTCGCGGACCGGATGCAGCGCAGCAAGGGTGTCGATCTGCGCTGCGGCATCAGCGTCACCGCCCTTGAGGGCGACTACGGGGGACGGCTCCGACGCGCTCATCTGTCCGACGGTACGTCGATCGACGTACAGGTGGCCGTCGTCTCGCTCGGTGCCATCCGGAACACGGAGTGGCTGGCCGGCTCGGGGTTGGCCGCGGGCCCCCGGGGGATCGCGTGCGACGCCGGGTGCCGGGTGTTCGACGTCAATGGCATCGTCACCGACGACATCTACGCCGCCGGAGATGTCGCACGGAGCCCCCATCCGCTGTTCGACTATCAGTTCCTGTCGCTGGAGCACTGGGGCAACGCGGTCGAACAGTCCGAGATCGCCGCCCACAACATGGTCTGCGCCGGTCCCGAGCGCCGTCCGCACCTGTGGCTGCCGATGTTCTGGTCCTCCCAGTTCGGCGTCAACATCAAGTCGGTGGGTGTGCCTTCCCTGGGCGACAAACTTGTCGTCGCCCAGGGGACGCTGACCGAGCAGCGGTTCGTCGCGGTGTACGGGTATCGCGGCCGCGTCATCGCCGCGGCGTCCTTCGACGGAGCCAAGTGGCTGGGGTTCTACGAGCAGCAGATCGCGGCCGGTGCCCCCTTCCCGCCGGAGTACCACACGGTCGACCGCCGCACCGACATGCTGGAGCCGATCGACCCGGCCTTCCCGGATCCCCATCTGCCCACCCATGGGGCCACGGTCACGCTGACGGGCCACTCACCGAGCGAGCGGCGTGTCCAGTTCGTTCCGTCGCGCGCCTGATCCACCGCCCCGTGCGGCCCGGAGCCCCGAGGAGACACCATGACGCCCGGCACCCTTTCCGCGCAGATCACCGACTACGCCAGTCGGGCCGATCCCTACCCGCTCTACGCGGAACTGCGCAAGACTCCGGTTCTGCGGGAGGACGACGGAACCTACCTGGTCAGCACCTACTACGAGGTGCGGAGCCTGGCCAACGACCCGCGGCTGAGCAACGACACGAGCAATCGGCCGCCCGGTTTCGCCCGCCCCGGGCAACCGGCGGAGGAGACCGGCTTGCCGCCCAGCTTCATCTTCACCGACCCGCCCGTGCACGACCGGCTGCGCGACACCATCAACCGGCCCTTCGGTCCCCCGCACAGCCCCGCGTTCCTCGACGGTCTGCGCGGCGAGCTGAGCAAGGTCGTCACCGAACTGCTCGACGCCTTCGAAGGCAAGGACCAGGTCGACATCGTCGAGGACTTCTCCTACCCCCTTCCTGTCACCGCCATCTGCAAGGTCCTGGGCGTGCCGCGCGAGGACGAACCGCGCTTCCATGTCTGGGCCGATGCCCTGGCGTCGGCGCTCGATCCCCAGTCCGGCGACGGCGGCGGACCGGACACGGCGCAGCGGGCGCGCCAGGAGATGGGCGCCTATCTGGCCGATCTCATCGAGGCCAAGCGCCGTCGGCCCGGTCCCGGGATCCTCAGCGCGCTCACCCCCGACATGACCCCGGCGGACCTGGAGGCCACCGCAGTGCTGCTTCTGGTGGCCGGGCACGAGACCACCGTCAACGCGATCACCAATACGACCCTCACCCTGCTGCGCCACCCCGATGTCCTCCGGCGGTTCCAGCAGGAGCCGGAGCTGGCCGTCCCGCTCATCGAGGAAGTGCTGCGGTACGAGCCCCCGGTCCAGTTCATTCCGTTCACCACCGCTCTGGCCGATATCGAGGTTGCCGGCACCACGATCCCCGAGGGCTCGCCGGTGTGGCTCATGCTGGCCGCGGCCAACCGCGACCCCAAGCGTTTCAAGGATCCCGACCGGTTCGATCCCTGCCGCAGTGACAACGAGCACCTGGGTTTCTACACCGGCATCCACTACTGCTTCGGCGCTCCCCTCGCCCGTATGGAACTCCATATGGCCGTGCCCGAGCTGTTCCGCCGGGTCACGTTCTCCGGGCTCCTCGAGGACCCGCCGCCGTACCGCACCAACGCCGTGCTGCGTGGCCCCCGCCACCTTCCCGTGGCGATCGAGGGCCTCACGGCCTGAGCACCGCCCCAAGGGAGCTGAACGAGCGGCTCGGTCGCGGCTGCGGGGAGCTGGGCCGCCGGGGAGGGCCGGGCGCAGCCGGGCGAAGGCGACCTGCGACGATGAGGGGATGCGAAAGAGAGGCTGGATACGGGCCGCCGTCGGTGCAGCCTGCGGTGCCGCGCTGATGATGCCCCTCGCGGCTTGCGGTGGCCGGAGCTCCGGAGGCGACGACGCGCACCACGGGACGGACGGGGCGCCGCCTCACAAGACGGTTCTCACCCGGGTCCCCGGTGTCGGGGACCGGTTGTGGAAGCAGGTGCCGGACGACTCGCGCCAGGTCGTCGCGGTGTACGGAGCGGGCAAGGACTCCGCCGACTCCACGGTGACGGTCTTCACCAAGCACGGCTCCGTGTGGCAGCAGGAGCGGTCCTGGCAGGCGCACAACGGACGCAAGGGCTGGACGACGCAGCACCACGAGGATGATCTGCGCAGCCCGGTGGGTGTCTTCACCCTGAGCGACGCGGGCGGTGTACTCGCCGCGCCGGCGACCAAGCTGCCCTACACCCGGTCCGCGGCCTTCCAGGCCCCGCACACCTGGAAGAAGTCCTCCTGGCACGACTTCGACTACGTCATCGCCATCGACTACAACCGGGTCAGGGGCACCTCGCCCAATGACCCGACCAGGCCCGAGGGTCAGTCCAAGGGCGGGAACATCTGGCTGCACATGGACCATGGCAGCGGCACATCGGCGTGTATAAGCCAGTCCAAGTCCGCGATGGAGTACCTGCTGCGCGCCCTCGACCCCAAACTCCACCCCGTGGTGGTGATGGGAGACCGGGCCGCGCTGAAGGCCTGACGCACTGCATGCAGGGTTCCCCGCCCCTGCGTGCGACGGCGGGGAGACGACCAGGCCGTGTACCGGGTTGTCCTCAACCCAGCCATTCGCAGCCAGTTTTGAGACACGTTTTACACAACGCACGCAACTGGGTCCCGCACACTGGCTGTCTGACAGGGAGTCGGGCCTTTCGGGGCGGAAGAAGCGAGAGAGCGGGGCAGGTCGTGGGACGGCGCAAGGGCAGCAGCATAGGAATCGCACTCGTCACGGGGGCGATACTGGCGGGCGCGTGCGCGTGCGGCGGGGGCGACACATCCGGTGGGGACGACGCAAAGGCACCGGGCAAGTCCGCTACGAGTGCCTCCCCTTCGCCGACGAAGCCCGCGGGGCCGCCGATGCTGCTGGACTCGATCGCCCCGCAGACGGGGACCACGGCCGGTGTGGCCATGCCGATTTCGGTGGTCTTCACCAACCCGGTGGCGGCCAAGGCACGGGCCACGGTGGAGAAGCACCTGAAGGTGAGCGCCTCGCAGCCGGTGGTCGGTGCGTGGCACTGGTTCGGCGACAGGCGCGCCGACTGGCGGCCGAAGACGTACTGGCCCACCGGCACCAAGGTGAAGATCGACGCCGACCTCAAGGGCGTCACCAACGGCGACGGACGCTACGGCGTACGCGACTACACGCACACCTTCACGATCGGCGCCGATGTGCGTGCGGACGTCTCGGTGACCGGCCACACCATGAAGGTGACCCGGAACGGCACGCCGGTGCGCACCCTGTCCATCAACGCGGGCAGCGCCGAATACCCGACCTGGAACGGCGTCATGGCCGTCATCGACAAGCAGGAGAAGGTCCACATGACCTCCTGCAGCGTCGGCATAAGCTGCGACAAGAGCAGCCCCAACTACTACGACCTGACGCTGCCCTGGGACGTCCACCTGACCCAGTCCGGCACCTATGTGCACTTCTCCACCGGCGACCCCAACCCGGGCAGCGGCAGCGCCCGCGGCTCCCACGGATGCGTTCACCTGTCCCTGGCGGACGCCAAGTGGTTCTACAGCCAGGTCGAGCAGGGCGACCCCATCACCATCACCGGCTCTCCCCGCGCCAAGGCCTCGGCCGACAACGGCTACGCCGACTTCAACCTGGGCTGGGACGAGTGGCTCACGGGCAGCGCCTCCGGGCAGGAAACGACCGCGGCTCTGTGACGTACTGCCGCCCGGCCCGCTGCATTTCCTGATATCCGGCGGGCGGACGAATCCTTTCGCTTCTCACACGAGGAGCGAGGCCGGGATATGAAGTTCTGAGAATTCCGGGCCGGGAAGTGCTCTTCCCGGCCCGGAATCCATTCCGCTAAGCGGTCACAGCAGGCTCACCGATTCAGCGGGAGCACACGCGCTCGGCCGGGTGCCAAGTGCGCGTCCAGTAGCCCGCGTGCAGGTGGCCCTTGTGGTCGCGGTAGGCCCGGTGCCAGGTCCGCGTCCAGTGGCCGGGGACGACGTGGCAGTGGACGTGCCTCACCGGCTTGTGCTGCGCCGGCGCGAGAGAAGCGGCGGACGCGGTCCCGCTCGCGGTCAGTGCCGCACCGCCCGCAAGCGCGAGCGACGCCGTCCCGACCGCGATCCACCGCTTGATAACTCCCGTCATGGGAACTCCCTCCCTAACCCCCAATGAAAGAAACCCGGAAGGCGGCCAGGGGGATCGGATCCGCCGTACCGGGTGATTCACATCATGCCCCCACGACCACTCCGCGTCCCTGAATTAACGCCCGTCATTACCGAAATCTAAAAATGCCACACCCTCACAGAAAAAGCACAGCTATTTAATCCCGCATCAGAATTTCGAAAGCGCATACGAGGCGGACTCTCCCCCGCCCCTTGTCGCGGCGCTCGCCGCGAGCACGGAGCTCGCCGCGAGGCCCGTGAGCGCCACGCGGCGAACGCCCCAGGCCACAGGGAGCCCATGTAGCTCGTCCGGGTGAATTATTGGTCGCGGTATTGCCGGGCGTGGCAGACGGCTCGTATATCCCCAATTAGGAACGGGTCCTGAGCGCAAGCGGGCCGTTGCCGGTCCCGTCGAGTCAAGGGCCGGGGGCGCCCGGTACTCCCACAGACGGGAGGGTGCCATGCCGATCAGTCCGCATCAGGGTTCCACCGGCGGGGGCACTGCGGTGACGCTCACCGGGAGCAATCTCTCCGGTGCGACGCAGGTTCAGTTCAGGAGCAGAACTGGGGAGCACGGTCGTCGCCCCCACGATCGTGTCCGACACCCAGATCACCTGTGTGACCCCGGCCCAGGCGGCCGGTTCCATCACGCCCGGTGTCACCACCCGAGGTGGAACCTTCACGGGCGGCAGCTACACCTTCGTCAGTCCGCCGACGGCCACGGGCTTCAGCCCGATCACGGGAATTCCGGCCGGAGGCATTCTGGTCAACATCACGGGCACCTCGCTCTCCACCACGACCAGTGTGACGTTCGGTACGACGGCCGCCGCCTTCGCCGTCCTGTCCGCCACGAACGTCGCGGCGGTCGCCCCAACCACGCCTTGGGCGCCGTATCCATCTCACTCACCACCACCGGCGGGAGCGCCACCGCCCCGGGCACCTTCCTCCACGTCCTCTGACGTCGAGACGGCCGACGGCCGCTACTCGCGGGCCTGGGTCTGCCGCCTCTCCCGCAGGACCGTGATCGTGCGCTCGCACCAGTCGTGGTTGCCCTGTTCGAAGGCCAGACCTCGGAGGCACGTCAAGTAGGGGCCGACGCGGTGCCCGTGACGCAGGAACTCCTCTTCCGTACGCTCCCCGCGCATGGAGCGCAGCAGCTTGCCGAAGAGGTCGCTCTTGGACCGGGCGAAGGCGGCACGCTCGGTGAGCTGGGTGATCAGGGCTTCGGTGTCGATGCGGTCGGCTGCCTGCACCTTGACGAGCAGGTCGTCGCGGATGAACGAGGGCTTGGCGGATGCGGTCGCGAACTCCTCGAGTTCCGCCAGCCCCGCGTCGGTCACATGGAACAGGCGCTTGGTGGGACGTGTCTCCTGGACCACGGCCCGGCCCGCAATGAGCCCGTCCTTCTCCAGGCGGCTGAGTTCGGCGTAGAGCTGCTGCGGTTGGGCGTGCCAGAAGTTCGCCACACCGAGGTCGAACGACTTGGTCAGCTGGTAGCCACTGAGCTCTCCCTCAAGCAGTGCTGCCAGCACCGCGTGGCGTAGCGCCATCGGACTTCCTCCTTCATGCATGCCTCTGTCGCCGGACACAGCTCGCATGATAGTCAGGAAAATGAGTAATCACATCCATGACTAAAGAAGGCGAGCCCTCATGGACACCGCAGACCACTTCCGTGCCGCCGTCGACAACCGGGACCTGACGGCCCTGGACGAGCTCTTCACCGAGGACATCAGCTTCTACAGCCCCGTCAAGTTCGCCCCCTTCGAGGGCAAGCAGATGGTGCTCGGGCTGTTCGGAGTCCTGCTGCGCACCTTCTCGGACTTCCGTTACATCGGCAGCTACGCCGGCACCGCGAGCACCAGCGCCGATGACGCCTCCGGCCCGTCGGCGGTGCTGCTCTTCCGCGCCCGGGTGGGAGGCAAGGAGATCCACGGCATAGATCTGCTCCACTTCGACGACGACGGTCGGATCAAGGAGTTCACCGTCATGGTGCGTCCCCAGTCCGCCGTCCACGCCCTCGGGGAAGCGGTCTTGGCCGGTCTGGTCGCGGACGGCCTGGTACCCGCACCGGCCGGTCACTAGGCGACGCGCCCTGCCCGCCGCCACGCGCGACCTGAACCCTGCGCCCTGCTCCTCCGGCTCCCGGGGCTGAAGCAACTAGGCAGCGGGCGCGCGGTGCGGGTGGCGTGGGCGCGGTGCGGGTGGCGCGCCCCGGGCGCTCACTTCGAGCGGGGCCTGAGCAGATCCTCGACGAGGGTGTCCACCAGGTCGCCGGGGATGGGCGAACCCACCAGGGCGCGGTACAGCATCGGGCCGACCAGGGCGTCCATCGTGGCGTCGGGGCCCAGTCCGGGTGAGACCTCGCCTGCGTCCACGGCATGCACGAGCATGTCGCTCTCTTGCTGTCGGCGGGGAGCGAGATAGCGCTCCTGGAAGCTCCTGGCCGTTCCGGGATCGTGCTGCGCCTCGGCGATGAGTGCGAGCAGGACCTTGCCCGCGGTGTCGTCGGTGAGGAATTGGGCGAAGTCGCGCAGATAGCCGCGGATGCTGTCCGCGGTGGGCTCCTCCGTCGGGACGGGCAGGCGCTTGTTGCTGTCCTCGATGAGAGTGTCGAGGAGGATCTCGACCTTCGAGGGCCACCAGCGGTAGATCGTCTGCTTGGCGACACCGGCCCGGCGCGCGATCGCCTCGACGGTCAGGGCGCCGAAGCCATGCTCCACGAGCAGGTCGTCCGCGGCATGCAGCACGGCCAGCCGGGCGCCTTCGTCGCGCCGGTTGCCGGAGCGTGGCCTGCGGGGCTGAGAGCTGGCGGTGGGCATGCGAGAACCATACCCGGCGGATATCCCCAGGGCATTGTCTAGACGCGACGTCTCGTCTAACTTTGAGGTAGTCGTCATGCACGGAATGCAAGGAGTTGAACGTGTCGGCCCTGTCCACCCCCATGTCCACACCCATGTCCTCATCCGCACGCCGAGCACTCGTCCTTGGGGCCTCACGAGGGTTGGGACTCGTGCTCGCCGACGAACTCGCCCGGCGCGGTTGGCACGTCACGGCCACGGCGCGTCAGGAGGGCAGCGAGCTGGAGGCACGCGCCGACGCCTGGGACGGGCGGCTGAAGGTCGAGTCCTTGGAGATGACAAGCCCCGAGCAGTTGGCCGCCCTACGCGGCCGCCTGGAAGGCTGTCGGCTCGATCTGCTCTTCGTCAACGCCGCGATCGACCGGGGCAATCTGTCGATCGACGAAGTCCCGACCGACATGTTCACCGAAGTGATGATCACCAACACGTTGAGCCCGCTGCGTGCCCTCGAAACCCTCCGCGGACTCGTCGCGCCCGGCGGAACCGTCGCGGTCATGTCCTCGGAGCAGGGCAGCATCTCGCGCAACACCGAGGACGGCTATGAGCTGTACAAGGCCAGCAAGGCCGCGCTGAACCAGCTGATGCGCAGCTACGCCACCCGCCATGCCGACGACGGACACACCAAGTTGCTCATAGACCCTGGCCACAACCGGACCCGGCTCGGCGGAGCCGACGCACCCCTCCTCCCTCAGGAGAGCATCCCGGCCGTCGTCGACGTCCTCGAAGCACAAGTCGGCGCTCCCGGGCTCCAGTTCCTGGATCGCCATGGTGAGACCGTCCCGTGGTAGGACTCCGGTTTGCCGAACCGGCAAACGTGCTCGTCCTCCCGGCAGGGTCCCACGCATGATCGACGCTGAGCGGACGGAACGGCGGACAAGGGCCTGCCCGGCGCTCAGCAGACCGAAGGTCCTGGAGGAGTCACATGTCGCAGCATGCCGAGGAGTTCACGCACCACCTGGTCCCGACGCCCGGCGGGCGGATCCATCTCGTGGAGCAGGGGTCCGGGCCGCTGGTGCTGCTCGTCCATGGCTTCCCGGAGTCCTGGTACTCCTGGCGCCACCAGTTGCCGGTGCTCGCGGCGGCGGGGTACCGCGCGGTCGCCCTCGACGTCCGCGGCTACGGCCGCTCCTCGAAGCCCACCGCGACCGAGGCATACCGGATGCTCGACCTCGTGGAGGACAACGTCTCGGTGGTGCGCGCCCTGGGCGAGGAGTCCGCGGTGGTCATCGGCCACGACTGGGGCGCGACGATCGCCGCGAACTCGGCCCTGTTGCGGCCTGAGGTCTTCCGCGCGGTGGGGCTGCTGAGTGTCCCCTACACCCCGCGCGGCGGCCCCCGCCCCAGCGACCTCTTCCAACAGATGGGCGGGGACGAGGAGTTCTATGTCTCCTACTTCCAGCAGGCGGGACGAGCAGAGGCCGAGATCGAGCCCGAGGTACGCGGCTGGCTCGCGGGCTTCTACGCGGCGCTGTCCGCCGACACCATGGCCGCGCCCGGCGCCCCCGACCCGCACTTCGCCAGCAGGGGCGGCACGCTCCGGGAGCGGTTCTCGGCCGGGCGGCTGCCCGCCTGGCTCGGTGAGCGGGACCTCGACTTCTACGCCGGGGAGTTCGAGCGGAGCGGCATGACCGGCGCGCTCAACCGCTACCGCAACATGGACCGCGACTGGGAGGATCTCGCCTCCTTCGACGGTGCTCCCCTCCCCCAGCCGTCCCTGTTCATAAGCGGCTCCCAGGACGCCTCCACGACATGGCTGGCCGACGCGATCAAGGCGTACCCCGTCACCCTCCCGGGCCTGGTCTCCTCCCACATCCTCGACGGTTGCGGCCACTGGATCCAGCAGGAACGCCCCGCCGAGGTCAATCGCCTCCTCACCGAGTGGCTGGCCGCCCTGCCCGCCTGACGCAACAGCGGCTGCCGTCCCGGGCGCGGCAGCGCGGCGGCGCGGCGGTGTCCGACTTCTACGAGGGTCGCGCCGAAGTGCGTGCGCAGGGGGTGGCCGCGGGGACGCTTCGGTCCGTGGTCGCTGCGGGGCCGGGTGGACGGGCCGCGTGGCAGCAGTCATTGACAAGGCGAAACCGTGCGGGTTGTCATGTGCACATGATCAGTGGTCCCGGGGTCCGTGGCATGCGCTGTACCGATGGTTGCGCCTTCGGTGCCGGGTGTCACACGTCACCGTGCGGGGCGTGCACGACGACCGCGGGTGCCGTTTCCCGGGCGGAGGACGGGCGGCTGCGGTGGGCGGCCGGTCACTGACCGGGCACCGCGAGCTGCTCGACACCGCCCGGGCCGAGCTGACAGCCGGTCCCGGAGTGCTTTTCCACGGTCCTCCGGGGATCGGCAAGTCGACGCTCGTGGCGGCCCTGATGGCGTCCTCAGCGCATGCCTCGTCGGGTGGGACCGTGCTGTACTGCTCGCCCGCGGAGGACGATGCCCGGCTGCCGTTCGTCGGTCTCATCGATCTGTTCGCCGGGGTGCCGCAGAGCTGCCTGGACGCTCCCGCCCCCGAGCCCCGGGCAGCGCTGAGCGCAGCTCTGCTGCACGGCCCGGAACCGGCGGACGGGCGCAGCCGTCTCGCGGTGCGCGTCGCCGTCCTCGATGTGCTGCGCGCTCTGGCCGCGACCGGCCCTGTGGTGCTGGTCCTCGACGGCCTTCAGTGGCTCGATGAACTCACCGCCGAGGCGCTCGCCTTCGCCGTACGCCGCCTGGGCGGCCTGAACGTCCGCATGGTGGCCACCGAGCGGGTGTCGGACGGCGAGCAGCCCGAGCGGCTGCGCTCCTGCCCGCCGGGGGTCACCGAGCTTGCGGTTCCGCCGCTCACGGACCACGAGGTGGCTCGGATCGTGCGCGCCGACCTCGGTGGCGACCTGCCGCCGGACGTACTGCGGGCGATTCAGGACACGGCCGCCGGAAACCCTTTGTACGCCCTGGAGTTGGGGCGGGCAGCCCGGCAGGGTCCGGCATCCGTGGCCTTCGGCCCGACGCTGCCCGTACCCCGTAGACTGCGCACCCTGCTGCTGGACCGGGCGCGCACACTGCCGGAGGCGGTACGGCACACTCTCCTGCTCACGAGCACCGCCGCCCGGCCCAGCCTCGCGCTGCTGCGCGCCGCCGGGATCCCCGACCCCGCCGCGGGCCTGGCGGAGGCCGAACGGCTCGGCGTGGCGACGACCGTGGCAGGCGGGGTCATACGCTTCCGGCATCCGTTGGTGCGGGCCGCTGTCCATGCCGACGCTCCGGAGAGCAGCCGTCGGCAGGCGCACGCGCTGCTGGCCCAGGCGGTCGGCGAGCCTGTCGAGCGGGCCCGTCATCTCGCCTGCGCCCGCCCGTACGAGGACGAGGACACCGCCCGCGCGCTGATGTCCGCGGCACAGTACGCCCGGCGGGACGGCTCGTTCGACACCGCCTTCGAACTGGCCGGACTCGCCGCGCACCGCACCCCCGGCGACCGGCCCGCGGCCCGGGCCGACCGGCTGCTGGCCGCGGCCGAGTACGCGTGCGACGCCGGGCGGTTGAAGGAGGCGGCCGAGACCGCCGGTACCGTCCTCGCCGCATCGGCTTCGGCGCGCCTGCGGGTACGGGCCAGGCTGGTCCTGCTGCGCAGCGCCGGGCAGGCGCTGGAGGGCGCCCATGCATTGATCCGGGACGGCCTCCGGGACGCCGAGGGCGATCCGGAGGCCGAGGCGTGGCTGCATCACTGGGCGGCTGTGCGGGGTCTGCTGTGCGGGGAGTTGGAGGAAGCGGCCCGGGACGCCCGGCACGCGGCCCGGCAGGCGGCCGCGGCGGGTGACACGGAGACCCGGATCGGGGCGCTCGCCACTCTCGCCCGGGTGCTGTCCCTGGTCGGCGAACCGGCCGCGGCGGACCGTGCCCTGGAGGAGGCGCTCGCCCTGGCCGGGGGACCCGACTCCGGTCCGCAGAACTGGCGGCTGATCCGGATGCGGGCGATCCTCGCGCTGGACTCCGACAGGGTGACCGAGGCGCGGGAGCAGACCGTCGGACTCCTGGCCGCCATCGAAGACTTCGCGGGTGTCGAGGAGATGGTGGCGACCCTGGTGTCGCTGACCCGGATCCAGGTGCGGGCCGGACACTGCCGTGAGGCGCTGCACACCGCCGAGCGCTGCTCGCACGCCATGGCCCAGGCGGCTCCCGCACTGTACGCGGCCGCACTCGCGGCCACCGCGGGCGGCACCGCCGACGAGGCCAGACGGCTGGCCGAACAGGCGGTGCGTGCCTCGGAAGCCGACGGCGACCGGCTGTTCCTGCTGCGCGCCCTGGCCGTGCTCGGGCAGGCCGAACTGCTCACCGGCGACCCGCGGGGAGCGGCGGCCGCGGTCGAGGCGTTGCAGCGCGTCAGGGAACTCGCGGCTGCCCTGCGCGCCGCCGATCCGCCCGTGCTGCACTGGCACGCCGACCTGGCCGAGGCCCTGGTCGTGCTGGGCGAGACGGACGAGGCCGGGACCGTACTCCGCGAAGCCTGGGCTCGGGTGACCGGCGGTGTGCCCGAGAGTGTGCGGGCCGCTCTGGAGCGGGCGGAGGGGCTGCGGGAGGCGGCCGGCGGACGGGCGAAGGAGGGGGCGGCGCGGCTGCGCGCCGCCGTGGACCGGCTGCGTCGGCTCCCCCTGCCCGTCGAGTTGGTGCGCACCCTGATCGCGCTCGGCGCGGTCGAGCGACGCTCGCGCCGCCGGGGCGCGGCGCGGGAGGTGCTCGGTGAGGCGCTGGAGACCGCCACCCGGATCGGTGCGGCGCCGCTGGCCGCGCGGGCCCGTGACGAGCTGTCCCGGCTGGACGCCGGTGAACGCAGCGGTGAGGCGGGAGCGGGCAGGCTCGAACTCACGCCCACGGAGGCCAGGATCGCCGAGCTGGTCGGCGGCGGGGCCACCAACCGCGAGGTCGCCGCGAAGCTGTTCATCAGCGTCAAGACGGTGGAGGGAGCACTGTCGCGGGTCTACCGCAAGGTCGGGGTGCGTTCGCGCACCGCGCTCGCCCATGCGATGGCGGTCGCCCTCATCGCCTCCACGGCGGCTGTCGATCCGGGTGGCGGCGACGGCCAAGTGGGGCCTGTGGAGCAGTCCGTAACGGTCAGTCAGGCCGGCCGCCCGCAGGGACGCCGTACGTTCGACACACGTCGTTGACATGACATCGGGCGTTCATACGGAGCGCAAGGGTTCCCCCGCTTATGGGGGTGGGGCCGGGCTTTCTACGGTGAAGCCGTTCCGCTTCCGGAACAACTCCCCACTCCCCACTCCCCGGAGAAGCTCAGTGACATCACGTCTGAACATGCTCGGTCTGGCCGCCGCCACGGCCCTGGTCACCGCGACCGTCACCGCGGCCGTCCCCGCCGCCTACGCCGCGAACGCGCCCCAGCCGCACGCGACCCGTGCCGCCCTCGCCGGTGATGTGCTGCCGGGCCTGAAGCACAACGCGGCCCGCACCGGCAAGGTCGCGGCCGGACAGCGGATATCGGTGGCGATCAGCCTCACACCCAGAGGGGGCACGGCGCTCGACACCTTTGTCGCCGGGGTCAGCGACCCGCATTCGAGGTCCTACGGCCACTACCTGACGAAACGTCAGTTCGCGGCCCGCTTCGGCCGGACCGACGCGGAGATCAAGCGGCTCAAGGGCTACCTGCGCGACCAGGGCCTGACCGTCGGCACCGTCCACTCGGGCAACCTGCTGGTCGATGCCAGCGGCACCGCCGCCCAGCTGGAGAGGGCGTTCGGCACCAAGCTGTCGACCTGGAAGGACGCCAGGACGGGCCGTTCCTTCTACGCCAACGACAGCGCGCCGACGCTGCCCCGTGCCGTCGCCTCCCTCGTCAGCGACGTGGCGGGCCTCAACAACCGTGTCCAACTGCACCACCAGGCGACGCCGTCCACCGTCACGCCGCACAACGGCCCGGGAGGCGGGTACACACCGGCTCAACTCAAGGGCGGATACAACGTCTCCGGCGCGTACAACGGCAGCGGTCAGAAGATCGCGCTGATCGAGTTCGACGGCTTCCAGCAGTCCAACATCACCGCGTACGACAAGTATTACGGCCTGGGGTCGCCCAACCCGACCGTGAAGAAGGTGGACGACGGCTCCGGTTCGCTCGGCGACGGCCAGGTCGAGGTCGAGCTGGACATCGAGGTCCTGCACGCCATCGCCCCGAAGGCGAACGTTACCGTCTTCGAGGCCCCCAACTCCGACACCGGGGAGGTCGACACCTACCAGGCCATCGTGGACAGCGGCACGCCCACCACCTCGATCAGCTGGGGCGCCGCCGAGAGTGCCCGCACCACCTCCAACATCAACGCGGTCGACGCCGTCTTCAAGGCGGGCGCCGCCCAGGGCCTCGGCTTCTACGCGGCCGCCGGCGACGACGGCTCCGACGACGCGGGCGACGGCGGTACCGCCGTCGACTACCCGGCCAGCGACCCGTACGTCACCGGTGTCGGCGGCACCAAGCTGACCGTCACCTCGTCCAACGCCTGGAGCAAGGAGGTGGCCTGGTCGGGAGGCGGCGGCGGCAAGTCCTCCGTCTTCAAGATCCCCAGCTGGCAGACCGCGGTGCAGAAGAGCGCGGGCGGCGGGTACCGCCAGGTGCCGGACGTCTCGGCCCACGCCAACCCCACCCCCGGCGTGTCGATCTACTCGCAGGGCTCCTGGGGATCGGTCGGCGGGACCAGCGCGGCCGCGCCCGAGTGGGCGGCGTTCGCCGCGCTGTACAACCAGCAGGCCACGGCGGCCGGCAAGGCCGGTCTCGGATTTGCCAACCCGGCCCTCTACTCGGCGAACGGCACCGGCTTCCACGACATCACCAGCGGCAGCAACGGCGCCTACTCCGCGGGCACGGGCTGGGACTTCACCACCGGCTGGGGCTCGTACAACGCCGCGACGCTGGCGAGCAAGCTGCTCGGCTGACGACAGGCGGCTGATGACCGGCGGGGCGCGGGGGGGGGGGGGGGCCCCGCCCCCCCCCCCCCGGGGGGGGGGGGGGGGGGGGCGCCCCCGGCCGCCGCGACCCCCCCGGCGCGGGGGCCTACCAGGCGGCGGGGCGGCCCCCGGGGGGCTGCGCCCGGGGGGGGGGGGGGGGGGGTGGGCCCCCCGCCCCGCGTCTCCGTAGGGTGGGTGGGGGAGCTGGAGCCCCGGGCCGCCGGTCACGGACTGCGTGCGGAGCGTCGGCCCTCTCTGCCGTCCGGCGCTGGAAGGGCGGTTCAGCCGCTCATCGAATCGACCGGGTGGTTGATCTCCTCGGTCGGCTGGAGCAGAGTCTCCAGGTTCCTGCGGGCAATCTGCCTGCGGAATTCGCCTTCGTAGGAGGGGTCACCGGAGTTGTGGATCGTCTCGGTCATCCACACCGCGGCTGCTTGACGCTTCCATGTGTAGCTCAGGCAGATGTCGGAGTAGCTGTCGAGTAGGCTCGGATCTCCCCTGCCGATCCAGTGGACCACCGCGCGGGCAAGCACATCGGCGTCGTGCAGGGCAAGGCTCATTCCCTGTGCGGTCATCGGGGAAATCAGATGGGCCGCATCACCGAGAAGGCAGAGCCTGCCACAACGCATCGGGCTGAACACCTCACCGCGGAGCGGCACGACCTGCTTGCTCGTGATCGGGCCCCTGTTCTTCACGGGTTCGCCGAAACGGGCCTCCAGTTCGTCCCAGATGCGCTCGTCCGGCCATTGTTCGACGGTGTCGGTGAGCGGGCACTGCACGTAGAGGCGACTCGTACTCGGGCCGCGTGTGATCTGCGCGGCGAAGCCGCGGGAGTGCACGGCCAGCACCGCCGGGGGATCCGCCGGTACCTCCGTCATGGCGCTCAGCCAGGCGTACCCGAACTCGTGGGTGTAGCAGGTGAGGGCATTCTCCGGAATGGCTGTCCTGCTGACGCCGCGACAGCCGTCGCTGCCCGCGACGACGTCGCACCCGAGCACCGTCGTCGAGCCGGACGCGTCCCGGTAGCGAACCCGGGGACGATCGGTGTCGAGGTCTTCCAGCGAGACGTCTTCGGCTCCGAAGCGAAGGTCACCGCCGTCGCGGAGGAAGACCCTGATGAGGTTGCGGACGAGGATCTGCTGTGGGCAGTACGCACCATCGACGTCGTCCTCGTCGTCATTGCCGTCATCGTCGGCCTTCCACTGCCTCCTTTCTCCGTCGACCAGCATCGGCAGTCCCGCGTCGGAGGAACCGTGGGCCTGACCTTCCACGACCTCACCCAGCCCCCACTGGTGCAGTACGCGCACCCCGTCGGCATCGAAGAACAGGTGGTGTTCGGCGGCTTGGTGGGGAAGAGAGCCGCCGGACACCACCGTGCCCGCCGACCACAGGCGTCGGCCACCGGCATGCGGACAGCCGATACCGGCAAGCCGCCAACCCGGCCGGGAGGACCGGTCCGCTACGTGGCGTGGGCGTGCAGGCCGGTCTGGTAGCGACCGGGTGTCTGGCCGACGACGGCCGTGAAGGCCTCGATGAAGGACGACGGGTTGGACCAGCCGCATGCGATCGCGGTGTCGGTGACGGACCACCCGCTCGTCAGGTGTGCCAGGGCGTGGTGGATGCGCAGGACGGTGCGCCAGCGGTGGAAGCTCATGCCGAGGTCGGTACGGAACAACCGGCTGAGGGTCCGTTCGCTCGCGCCGACCCTGTGCCCCAGCGTGGCCAGGGTCGAGGACTGGCCGGGGTCGGCGTGCAGGAGGTCGGTCACGGCGCGGAGCCGGTCGTCCCGCGGCTCGGGCAGATGGAGCGACTGCTCAGGCGTCTCGCCGAGTTCGTCGATCACCACCGCGCGCAGCCTCTCGACGGCGCCGCGAGGTCTCCCGTTCCGGCCTGTCAGTGCCAGCAGGGCTTCCCGCAGCAGCGGACTCACCGCGAACACACTGGGATACGGCAGGAGTTCACCGCACTCGGCGGCCGGGATGGCAAGCAGACAGACGTCTGTCCTGCCGTAGAAGCGGTGGGAGTGGGCGAAACCCGGCGGCGTCCATGTCACCCGGTTGGCGGGTGCCACCCAGGTTCCGCGATCGGTCGTGGTGGCCAAGGCGCCCGAGGCCGCGTAGACCAGCTGGCCATCCACGTGGGAGTGGGTGTCGAAGTGGTAGCCGTGCGGGAGCCAGCCTCTGCCATGAGGCTTGTGGTCCCCCGGCCTCGAGGGGGATGCGGACGGCTGGCGGGCTTCCTGCATGAGGACGGCAGACTACCGTTCGTGCCGGTGACGGCGTGGGACGGACCCCTGAGCAGCCGGTCGCCGGAACACCCGTCTCCGGGTCGGCGGTCAGCCCGGGAAGCGGCCCGTCGAGCGCAGTTCCCAGCGGCGTTCCGCGTAGGCCAGGTCGTCGCGCCACAGGCGGCCCGCGGCGGCCCGCATCAGGGGGCGCAGCAGGGGTGCGGCGCGGCGGGCCGCGGTGAAGCCCCGTCGGCCTGAGGTGGCGAGCACGGCTTCCACGACCGCGGTGCGCGGCCGACCCGAGGCGTCCGGCCCGAGGGGGGTGGCGTGCGTCTCCACCACGGAGCCCTCGCCCTCGCCGCGGGTGATGCGCATGATCACCGTGCGCGGTCCCGGTGCCGTGAATTCCGCCCGGACCGGGACGACCAGCCGGCCGGCGACCTTGAAGGAGACATCCACCGTGAACGCGTCGTCCTCGCCGTCCCGGCCGGGTTCGCCGATCACGGTGAGGTCGACGAAGGAGTACGGGTGGTACCAGGCACCGTGCCAGGGGTCGAGCCGGTTGGCGACGACGTCTTCCGGCTCGCAGACGCCCACCGCGGTGCAGACGGCAGTCAGCGCCCCGGCGGGCGCCGGTCGGTGGGGCACCGCCGGGCTGGCGGCGGGTTCCTCTCCCCCGGCCTCGTCGAGTCGTACCCAGGCCAGCACCCCGTCGTCATGCGCCGGCCATGGCGTCCAGCCCGCCAACGGCCTTCCGTCCAGGGCCAGTCCGTGCCAGTGGCACACCAGGGTGCCGCAGCGTACCGGGCTGTTGCGCAGGGGGGCGCCCAGATGGGGGCAGCTGCCCGGACCGGCCACGAGGTGTCCTTCGGCGTCCCGCCACAGCACCACCTCCCGTCCGGCGACCGTCCGGGCCAGCGGCCGGTCCGGGCGCAGATCGCGGGAGGCGCCGACGACGTACCAGTTGCCGGTGGGGCGGGCCTGGGCCCGTTTCAGTGCTTCGGCGATCACAGCGGGTCTGGCCTCGCGCCAGGTGGGGCGCTGGCGTTCCCAGGCGACCGGGGTGCGGCGCAGGCTCAGCGGCAGGCGCCGGGGGCGGCCGGACGGCGGCGTGCTCACGCGACCTCCTCGTGGCGGGGCAGGGGGTGGGCGGGGCGGTGGGGCGTAGTTGCGGTGGCCGGGACGGGCCGCCGTGGGGTCCGATGGGCGGCGGTGCGGGCCGCGGCGACCCGCAGCAGACCGTCCGCGGCGACCAGGGCCCGGTGCCGCCGGGGCACCAGGGCGCGGCGGTGCAGTACCGCGTAGCCGGTGGCGGCCACGGCGTCCAGGATGGAGCCGTAGAGAACGAAGGCCGTGCGGATGCAGGGCCGTGAGACCGGGTCGAGCAGGGCGATGCCGGGTGCGGCACGCCGGTAGACCGCGCGGGTCAGGGACTCGAACTCCCGCAGCGCCGCGACGACCCGGCGGTCGGTGCGGCCGGTGTCCCGGCAGTGGCGCAGCAGGGCGCGGTGGACGCCGTAGGCGCTCAGCAGGTCCTGCGGGAGGTAGATCCGGCCGCGGTCGAGGTCCTCCCCCACGTCCCGCAGGAAGTTGGTGAGCTGGAATGCCACGCCCAGTTCGGCCGCGTGCGGTGCGGCTTCCTGACGGTCGGTCACTGTGCCGAGAACCGGCAGCATTTGGAGTCCGATCACGGCGGCGGAGCCGTGCATGTAGCGGCGCAGGTCGGCGTGGGTGGCGTAGGAGTCGACCGTCAGATCGCTGCGCATGGAGGCGAGGAAATCGGCGAAGTGCCGGTGGTCGATGGCGTAGCGGTGCGCCGTGTCGGCCAGCGCCCGTACCACCGGCTCGGCTCCGGTGCCGCCGCCCAGGCCGCGGGCGAGGTCGGCGTCCAGCCGGTCCAGGGCGCGGATCCGTTCGGCCGGTCCCGTGGTGCTGTCGAGGGAGTCGACGATGTCGTCGGCCCAGCGGGCGAAGCCGTAGAGGGCGTGTACGGCGGGGCGCCGGTCCGGGGTGAGCAGGCGGGTGGCGAGGAAGTAGGTGCGGCCGTGCCGGGCGTTGAGCTCCCGGCAGCGGGTGTACGCGGCGCGCAGGTCCGGGTGGGTGATACCGGCCGCGTCCAGTTCCCGGGCGGTCATGGGCGGAGTTCCTTCGGGCGGATGGGGGGATGAGGTGAGCCCTCGTCTCGGGGCGTCGGGTGGGCGGCCCGGGGGTGATGGGAGGCTTCGCGTCCGGGGGGCGGCGTGGCGGGCGTGGCCCGGTGGCGGGTGGCGGGCAGACGGGTCGTCATGTCCGGCTCTCCTCCGCGCGGTTGCGTGTCCGGGTGCGGTGGCGGGGTGTGCCGTCGTGTGTGCCGGTGATGCGGGTGGCGGCCAGCTTTCCCGACAGCAGGACCGGTGGTACTCCGACACCGGGTGTGGTGCCGCACCCGGCCAGGACGGCGTTGGTGGTGCCGCGTACCAGGTTGCGGGGGCGGAAGGGGCCGGTCTGGGTGAAGGTGTGCGCGGCGGAGAACGGGGTGCCCGCGGCGTGCCCCTGCGCGGTCCAGTCGGCCGGTGTGATCAGGCATTCCTCTTCGATCGCGGCGGCGAGGCCGTCGAGTCCGCGGTGTTCCAGTTCGCCGAGCAGCGCGTCGCGGTAGCGGGGGCCGAGATCGTGCCAGTCGGCGGGGCCGGGGCCGATGCCGGTGTGGGGGCAGGGCGCCAGGATGTAGTGCAGATGGCGGCCCGGCGGGGCGAGAGCGGGGTCGGTCGCGGTGGGCCGGGTGATGAGCAGGGAGGGATCGCTCATCAGCTCGCCGGTGCGGGTGAGCTGCTCGAAGGTGCGCCGCCAGGAGCTTCCGAACGACAGTGTGTGGTGCGCCAGTTGGGGCCAGGTGCGATCGCAGCCCGCGTGCAGGACGACCACCGAGGGGGCGTGCCGCAGCCGTAGCGGGCGGCGCGGGGTGCGGCCCAGCAGGCGGTAGGTGACCGGCAGGTCGGGGGTGAGGACGACGGCGTCGCAGGGGATGCGCTGCTCGGCGGTGAGGACGGCGGTGATCCGCTCCCCGGAGCGTTCCAGTGCGGTGACCGGTCGGCCGTAGTGGACGGCGGCACCGGCTCGTTGGGCCGCCTCGGCCATGGCGCGTGGCAGGGCGTGCATGCCGCCGCGCGGGAAGTACACCCCGGCGACCGTGTCCATATAGGCGATCACCGCGTAGGCGGCCAGGGCACGGGTGGGGGGCACACCCGCGTAGAGGGCCTGGAAGGTGAAGACGCGGCGCAGGCGTTCGTCGCGGAGATGGCGGGCGACGCCGTTCTCCCAGCGGCCGAAGCCGCCGAGCGCGGCCAGCCGGAGCAGGTCCGGGCCGAGCAGCTGCCGGGGCGAGTCGAAGTCGGCGTCCAGGAAGCGGTGCCGCTGGGCCCGGTACAGCTCGGTCAGCCAGTGCCGCAGCCGACGGTATCCGGCGGCCTCGGCGGGACCTGCGAAGCGTTCCACCTCCGCTTCCATCGCCTCGGGGTCGGTGTGGACGTCCAGGGTGCCGCCGTCGGCGAAGGCCGCACGGTAGGCCGGGTGGAGCTCGATGAGTTCGATGTGCTCGCGCAGTGAGGTGCCGACCGCGGCGAACGCCTCGTCGGCGATCTCGGGCATGGTGAGCACGGTGGGCCCGGTGTCGATGTGGTAGCCGCCGCGCACCAGTCGTCCGGCGCGGCCGCCGGGCCCGTTGTCGCGTTCGACGATGGTCACCCGGCGGCCTGCGCCGAGCAGGTGCAGGGCGGCGGCGAGGCCTGCCAGTCCGGCGCCGACGACCACCACATGGTCGGTGGGGCCCGTCAGGGTTCTGGTCACCGGCCGTCCTCCGATGCCGAGGTGACGGAGTGCGCGCCGCCGAGGGGGGCTGGTCCCGGGCCGCCGTGCGGTTCGGGACCCGCAGCGGCGGACGGCAGGCCGCCGACCGGCTCCGGGCACCGCCCGGCCGTACCGGTGATCTCGGCGAACAGAGCGTGCAGTCGGGCGGCCGGGCCGCGCTCCAGGTCGACCTCGGCGAGGTGGCGCAGGGCCCGGTGGGCCAGGCGCTCGATCTTCTCCCGGACCAGGTCGTGGGCGCCGGTGGCGGTCACGGCGTCACGGATCCGGTCGAGTCCGGCCTCGGTCAGGCCGGTGCGGCCCGGTACCGCGTCCAGGACGGCGAGCGCGGCGGGGTCGCCGTCCGCGGCGGCGCGGGCTAGGGCCACGGCCATGAGGTAGGTCGGCTTGCCCTCGCGTACATCACCGCCGGACGGTTTGCCGGTGACGGCGGGGTCGGCGAACAGGTCGTCGAGATCGTCCCGCAGTTGGAAGGCGAGGCCCGCGCAGCGCCCGGCCCGGCACAGCGCCCCGGTGGCCGTCCGGTCCGCGCCCGCGAGGGCGGCTCCGAGTTCGAGTGGGCGTTCCACCGTGTACAGGGCGCTCTTGAGGCAGGCGGCCCGGACGGCCCGGGTCGTCGTCCGCTGGGCGGTGGCCTGGCCGTGCACATCGAGGTACTGTCCGGCGACCATCTCGGTACGCGTCGCGCGCCATCCGTCGCGCACGCGCCGTACGGCATCGGGCGGCAGGCCGGTGGCGTCCAGCAGAAGGTCCGTCATCAGGTCGTCCGCCCAGGCGAGGGCGAGGTCACCGGCGAGTACGGCGGCCGCCTCACCGAGCCGCCGGGCCGCGCCGGGGGCGTCGTCCGCGTACTGGTGGGCGAGGGCGGTGTGCAGTGCAGGGCGGCCGCGGCGCGTCGGGGCGGCGTCCATCACATCGTCGTGGACGAGGGCGCAGGTCTGGAGCAGTTCCAGCCCCGCGCATACGCGCAGGGCGGCCCGGATCTGGGCGGGTTCGCCGCCGCCGCAGGCGCGCAGTGACCACCACAGCAGCCGGGGGCGTACGCGGCGGCCACCGTGCAGGGCGAAGTCGGCGACGCGCTCGGCGAGGTCCCGGGCGAAGAGCGTGTCCAGCCCGCGGGCGTGTTCCAGCCGGGCGGCGAGAAGCGGGGCCAGCACTTCGCGGACGGCCGCGGGCACGTCTGCGTCGACGGCCACGGGGTCCGGACATCCGTCCTGGTCGTGCGGTTCGCCGCCGCGGAGGTCCCGCGCGCTGGTTCGGCCTGCGCCTTCCGCGGCCGCTTCCCGGGCGGCTCCCGGTCCGGTCCGGGCCCGGGGGCCGGAACCGGTTCTGGGTTCCCGGGCGTCGGGCGGCTCCCCCGGTGGGGCGGCCGTGTGCCGGCAGGTCGCCTGGATGGAGCGCATCGCGGATCCTCTCACCCGTCGTCACATCGCATACGTCGTCAGACATTCCGCGCCGGACGCCGGTCCGGATGCACCAATCGGGTCACAGGTGCGCGCGCCGCACAGCGGTGGCGACGACACGCGGCGCACCGCATCCGTCGGCGCACCCCGGCCGGAAGAATCGGTGGGACGGGGTCGCGTACGGGCACGGCACCGGTCCCGCCCTGTCGGCGGGCGCCCTGACCGGTGCCCTGACCGAGAGGCGATCCACGGAAGGGAGCGGCGGTCGTGCAGTGGGAGGCCGATGTGGCCGTGGTCGGTGCGGGCGCCGCGGGGCTGACGCTCGCCCTGCGGCTGGCCCGGCCGCCCGCGGGTGCCGTACGGCTGGACACCGTGCTGCTGGCCGCCCCGCCGGGCCCGGCCCGCGCCGCACCCCGCACCTGGTGCTTCTGGGAGCCAGAGGGCGGTCCCTGGGACCCGGCGCTGACCGCGTCCTGGGAGTGGCTGCGCGTACGCGGTGCCGACGGCACGGCGGTGACCGCCGGAATCGCGCCGCTGCGCTACAAGATGCTGCGCTCCGACGCCTTCGAGGCACTGGGCCGCCGCGGGATCGCCGCGAGCGACCGGGTGTCGTACGTCGAGGCGGCCGTGGACCGCGTCACCGCGGCACCCGGCGGCGGCGCCGTCCTGCACGCGCGCCGCCCGGACGGCGGCGGAGTCATCGTCCGCGCCCGCCAGGTGTTCGACTCCCGTCCGCTCGACCGGCTGCCGCCCGCCCGTACGACGCTGTTGCAGCACTTCCGCGGCTGGTTTGTGCGGACGGCACGGCCGGTGTTCGACCCGTCCGTCGTGGAACTGATGGACTTCCGCACACCGCAGCCCGCCCATGGCCTGTCCTTCGGCTACGTACTGCCCGTCACCCCGTGCGAGGCGCTGGTGGAGTACACCGAGTTCTCCCGCCGGGTGCTCGACCGCGCCGGGTACGAACGGGCGCTGCGGCACTACGCGGAGCACGTACTCGGCCTGGGCGGCCATGAGATCACCGCGTACGAGCAGGGGGTCATTCCGATGACGGACGCGGACTTCCCCCGGCAGACCGCACCGGGCGTGTTCCGGATCGGTGCCTGCGCGGGCGCCACCCGCCCTTCCACCGGCTACACCTTCAGCGCCGTACAGCGGCAGACGGCCGCCGTGGCCGACGCCCTGCACAACGGACGGCATCCGCTGCCGCCGCGTCCCCACTCCGCCCGGGCCCGCCTGATGGACGCGGTGCTGCTGCATGCGCTCGACCGCGGGCGGGTGGACGGACCGGCCTTCTTCTCCCGCCTGTTCACCCGGGTGCCCGCGCCCCGGCTGCTGCGCTTCCTGGACGGCCGGACCACCCTCCCGGACGACCTCGGCATCGGGCTGCATGTGCCCGTCGCCGCGATGCTCTCCTCCGCCCTCACCCTGCCCTTCGCCCCGCGCCGGAGCCTTCCCGCCGCCTGAGCCCGAAAGCCGGACCCCGCATGCCGCTTCTGCACGACGCCGACCTGGCCGGCGCCTTCGACCACGCCGCCCGCAGCTACGACACCCTGGTGGCCGCCAACCCCGGATACCACGCCCAACTGCGCCGTTCGGCCCGGCGGCTCGGCCTCCCGCCGGGCGGACGCGGCCTGCGGGTACTGGACCTGGGGTGCGGCACGGGAGCGTCCACGGCCGCCCTGGCCGCCGTCCTGCCCGGCGCGGACATCACGGCGGTCGACGCCTCAGAGGGCATGCTCCGCCGGGCGGCGGGTCGGCGGTGGGCGCGGCCGGTGCGGTTTGTGCACGCACCGGTGGAGCGTCTGGAGGAAGCCGGGGTGGGCGGCCCCTTCGACGCGGTCTTCGCCGCATATCTGCTGCGCAACACCGCCTCCCCGGACCCCGTGCTCGCCACCGCGTACCGGCTGCTCGCGCCGCGGGGGCGCCTGGCGGTGCACGAGTACGCGCTGAGCGGGCGGTTCGGGCACCGGGCCGTGTGGAGCGCGGTGTGCGGGGGGCTCGTGCTGCCGGTCGCCGCCCTGCTCGGGGACGGCCCGCTCTACCGCCATCTGTGGCGCAGTGTCGTCGAATTCGACACGGCCGACGCCCTGGGCCGACGGGTGGCGCGGGCGGGTTTCGAGCGGGTGCGGGTGCTGCCGCTGCCGGGATGGCAGACGGGCATCACACACACCGTGGTGGCGGAGCGCCCGGCGCAGGACCGCGACACGGGCGCCGGAGCCCGGGCGAAGGCCGGTGCGACGGCGGGCAAGGAGGGCGCGCGATGACCGCGGCCGTCCGACCGCGCACGCCCCGCCCAGGGCGGGACCGGCTGGCCCGGCTGCTGCCCGCGCCACCCGGAGCCGACCGGGCGGACCCCGCGTCCGCACCCCGCGTCGCGGTCGTCGGCGGCGGTATCGCCGGTCTGACGGCGGCCACCGCACTGGCCGAACGGGGAGTGCGGGTCACTCTGTACGAACGGGAGGCCGTGCTCGGCGGGCGGCTCGCGGGATGGTCCACCCGGCTCGCCGACGGCAGCACGGTCACCATGAGCCGGGGGTTCCATGCGTTCTTCCGTCAGTACTACAACCTGCGTGCTCTGCTGCGCCGCACCGACCCGGCCCTCTCCCGGCTGACCGCCCTGCCCGACTACCCCCTGCGCCACGCGGGCGGCGCCCACGACGGCTTCCGGCGGGTGCCGCGCACCCCGCCGTTCAGCGCCCTGGCCTTCGCCGCGCTGAGCGGCTCCTTCCGGGCGGGCGACCTGCCCCGGATGAACGCCCGCGCCGCGCTGCCGCTGCTCGACGTACGGGTGCCCGCCGTCTACGACCGGCTCGACCGGCTCAGCGCACAGGACTTCCTGGACGCGATCCGCTTCCCGGCGGCGGCCCGCCACCTGGCCTTCGAGGTCTTCTCGCGCAGCTTCTTCGCCGACCCGCGACTGCTGTCGGCGGCGGAGATGGCGCTGATGTTCCACATCTACTTCCTCGGCTCGGCCGAGGGACTGCTGTTCGACGTACCGTCCGAGCCGTTCCCGGGGGCCCTGTGGGATCCGCTCGCCGGGCAGCTGACCCGGCTCGGGGCCGAACTGCGGACCGCGACCGGCGTCGAAGCGGTCACGGCCCTCCCCGGCGGCGGCTTCCGGGTGACCGCCGACGGCACCGAGGACTGCTGCGACGGTGTGGTGCTGGCCACGGACCCGGGAGCACTGCGCGCCCTGGTGGCCCGCTCGCCGGGGCTCGGGGACGGGCCGTGGCGCGAGTGCATGGGCCGGCTGCGCACCGCTCCCCCGTTCCTGGTCTCCCGGCTGTGGCTGGACCAGCCGGTCCGCACCGACCGGCCCGGCTTCCTGGGCACCGCGGGATACGGCCCCCTGGACAATGTCAGCGTCCTCAACCACTGGGAGGGCGAGTCCGCCCGCTGGGCCGCACGCACCGGCGGCTCGGTCGTGGAACTGCACGCCTACGCGCTGCCCGACGACACCGACCGGGACAAGCAGCAGCACGAACTGCTCACCCAGCTGCACCGCGTCTACCCGGAGACCCGCTCGGCCCGGCTGGTGGACGCCCGCCACGAGTGGCGGGCGGACTGCCCGCTGTTCCCGGTCGGCGGATACGGCGACCGGCCCGCCGTACGCACTCCGACACCCGGCGTGGTCGTCGCGGGCGACACCGTGCGCACCGAGCTCCCCGTGGCCCTGATGGAACGGGCCGCCACCAGCGGCTTTCTCGCCGCCAACGCCCTGCTGGGCGGGTGGGGGCTGCGCGGCCATCCGCTGTGGACGGTGCCGGAGCGGGGGCGGGGGGCGTTGCTGCGGTGGGTGGCGGGGAGGGCGGGCACCGGGTGAGCGGCCCGCCTCGGGGGACGCGGAAGGGCGGCACCCGGTTGAGGGGTGCCGCCCGTGGTTCTTCTGCTGGCGTGAAGAGGTCCGCGTCTGCCTCAGTACGCGCTGTTGACGTTGTCCATCGAGCCGTAACGGTGGCCGGCGTAGTTGCAGGCGGCGGTGATGTTGGCGACCGGGTCGTAGATGTTCCACGAGGTGCCCGCCACGTGGTAGGCGCGGAACGTGGGGTCGATCACCTGGAGCAGGCCCTTGGAGGGGATGCCGTTCTGGGCGTTGATGTCCCAGTTGTTGATGGCCGCCGGGTTGCCCGCGGACTCACGCATCACGTTGCGGTAGATGCCGCTGTAGGAGCCCGGGATGCCCTTCTGCTTCATGATCGCGAGCGACTGGCGGATCCAGCCGTCGAGGTTGCTGCCGGACGCCTTGACGGCGGTCGGCTTGGCGGCGGCCTGGTGCACCGCGGCGGGGGCGGCCGCGGGGGCGGCGGCGGGGGCCTGGTGCGTGGGGGTCTGCGCCTGGCTGGGCGCGGCGCTGAGCGCGATCGCGCAGCAGCCGAGGGCGGCCACGCCGGCGGTGGACAGCTTCTGCGTCCTGGTCGGACGGATCTTGGTCAGAGCACGAGCACGAGCACGAATGTTGGTGTTCTTGAGCATTGACTAAGGAACCTCTTCGTAGAGCGCGGATGCCGCCCGGAATGCCTTCGGCAGACTGGTGTTTCCAGCACAAACGCCGTGGTCCGAATGACCGCGGCGCCGAGCAACGAGAACAATTCTTAGCGGCGGCAAAAGCGTCTGGCAAAGGTGTGACGTACTACGCCCGATAGTCACAACAGGTGGGACGAAACGGGGCAAACCATGCCATTCGCCCGCTCACGAGGCTCCCCTTCATGCCCTAAGCGGCTTCGTATGTGACCTGGGCCCTATGCGTGCCCTCACATCGCGGGGCCGGGGATATCACCTTGAGTTGCCGACGCGAACTCTTCGTTAATGCATTTTCCGTTTCTCGCGACGGACCCTCGGGCCCCGATGCACAGATTGTTCGGACCGCTCCATTCCTATGTGGTGGGCCCGCAGGACGGCATAGCCGACGGATATTTCGCGGTTGCCGCGACAAAAGGCCGTGCGGCACGGGATCGGCGATGCGCAGCCCACCCGTGGCCGAGGACGGGGTGCGCCAGCGGACGGGCGGTACGACGCCTCGGGACGGGCGAACCGGCGTCACCCGGTCACCGACCGTGACCGCGCGGTGGTGCGGCATTCGGCCTGTCGGCGACTCGGCGTGCGTCCTCGCGCGACGTGGTCCGGGCGCCCGTCCCTAGCATGGTCAGCAGCGGGGGCCGTCTGGGGGGAACATGCACATAGTCGGACGAGAGACGGAATGCGCGCGCTTAGCCGCCTTGCTGGACGAGGCGCGCGCGGGCCAGGGGCGCAGCATCGTGCTGCGGGGCGAGCCGGGCATCGGGAAGACGGCGCTGCTGGATCATCTCGCCGAGATCGCGGACGACTGCACCGTCGTACGGGCGGCGGGTGTCGAATTCGAGTCGGAGCTGGCCCTTGCGTCGCTGAGCGAGCTGATCGGGCCGCTGTTCCCGGTGGTGCGGGAGCTGCCTGCCCGGTACGCCGATGTGCTGAGGACCCTCGCGGTACGGGATGTGGCACAGGATGCCGATGACAGTGCCGCGCCCTCCGCGGCGGCGGCCGGACGGCACGCGGTCTACGCCGCGATTCTCGCCCTGCTCACCACGGCTGCCGCCCGTCGGCCGCTGGTGTGTCTGATCGACGACGCGCACTGGATCGACGACGCGTCGTCCGCCGCCCTGTTGTTCACGGCGCGCCGGTTGCTCGCCGATCCGGCGTTGATCGTGTTCGCGACCCGGGACGTCCCCGAGTTCGACGCGCCCGGTATCGAGACCCTGCGCCTGGAGGGTCTGAGCGAACGGGCCAGCCTGCAACTGCTGGCCCGCAGCGGGAACGTACCGGCCTTGGTCGGTGTCCGGCTCGCCGCGCTGACCATGGGAAATCCGCTGGCGCTGCTGGAGCTTCCCCGGGTGCTGCCGCTGGAGTCCGCGGACAGCCTCAGCGAACTGGTCGAACCGCTGCCGACGACAAAGCTGCTGCAACGTGCCTTCGCGGCGTCGCTGGTGTCGATGCCGGCCCGGCAGCGACAGGCGCTGCTGGTGTGCGCCGCGGCGGGGAGCGCGGAGCTGGAGGTGGTGGCGCGGGCGCTGAAAGCGCTCGGGATCGAACTCGCGGCGCTCGACGAGGGCACCGTCGGCGGTCTGGTGCAGATCACCCAACGGATGGTGACGTTCCGGCATCCGTTGATCAGGTCGGCCGTCTATGCGCAGGCCGGTCCGGGCGAACGCTGGCAGGCACACGCCGCGTTGGCCGACGCGTGCACCTCGCCGAAGGACGCGGACCGCAGGGCCTGGCATCTCGCCTGCGCGACGGTGGGACCGGACGAACAGGTCGCGACGGCCCTGGTGGCCACCGCCGACCGCGCCCGGCGGACGGGCGGGATCGTCGCCCAGGCCGCCGCCCTGGAACGGGCCGCCGAACTGACCGGGGAGCCGGTGCTGCGGGCCACCCGGATCTGCGCCGCCGTGACGGTCTGGTCGGCCGCCGGGGCGCTGGACCACTCCGAGGAACTGCTCGACCAGGCGGAGACGCTGGCCGGGGACGACGTCAGCGCGCGCATCGCGATGCTGGGCGACCGCGCCTACCATGCCGTGCTGCGCGGGCGGACCGGCGACATCTTCGACATGCTGGTCGCGGAGGCGGCCGGAGCGGGTCCGGAGGACCGGCTGACGGCGGGCCGGATGCTGAGCCTGGCCATGAATGCGCCGCTGGCCAGATGGGACATCGCGGCAACGCTTGAGGTCTGTACGAAGGTGATGGCGCTGACCGCCCCGGACGGCCGCCCCAACCCCGCGTTCCCCAAGGGGGCCGTGCGCCTGGCGCTGGCGCAGGTGCTCGCCGGGCAGCCGGCCGGTGCCGAGCTGGCCAGGGCGTGTGTCGCGGTCTGTGAGCGGCATGTGCCGAACGGGGCGTGCGCGGAGCTTGCCGAAGTGCTGATGTACATCGAGGACTATTCCCTGGCGCGCCGCATGATCGACCGCGACATCGCCGGTGCCCGGGCCGTCGGCGACATCGCGCTGCTCGGCTACGGCTTGCGTCGCAGAGCGCAGTTGGAGATCCGCGTCGGCCGACCGCTGACGGCCTACTCCGACGCGCTGGAATGCGCCTCTGTCGCCGACGCGATGGCGCAGCCGACCACGATCGCGGCCTCCCGCGCGACGCTGTCCATGGTCACCGCCGTGCTCGGCCGCGCGGACGACTGCGCGGCCCATGCCGAGGAGGCGATGCGGCTGTGCCCGGACGACCTGGAGACCGAGGTGCGTGTCCGGTACGCGCTCGGTCTCGTGGCGCTGGCCGGTGGCCGGGGCGAGGACGCCGTGGTCGAGCTGGACCGCGCGGACACGGCGCTGCGGTCCGTCGTCGAGCCCGCTGTCGTTCCGGTGGCCGCCGACCTGGCCGAGGCACTGGTGCGGGTCGGCAGGCCCGATGAGGCACGGCGTGTGCTGGACCGGCTGGACGCCGCCGTCGCCGCGACCGGTCGGCACGGGCGGCGGGCCGCGGCGCTGCGGTGCCGTGCGCTGCTGGCGCACGGCACCGCCGTGGGACCGCTGTTCACCGAGGCACTTGAGGCGCACGGCGCTGTCGACGAGCCGTTGGAGCGGGCCAGGACGCTGCTCTGCCAGGGCCAGTGGCTGCGCCGGTCCAGACGTCGGCAGGATGCCCACCGGCCGTTGACGGCGGCGCTGGAGATCTTCGAGTCGGCCGAGGCCAGGCTGTGGGCCGAACAGGCCCGCCATGAGCTGACGGTGCTGGGCCTGCGCACCCTGCCCAGTGCCGACCGGCCGGACCTGGGCATCCTCACCCCGCAGGAGTGGCGGATCGCTTGGGCGGCGGCGCAGGGGCGGACCAGCAGGGAGATCGCCGCCGAAGTGCTGCTGTCCGTACGGACGGTGGACTACCACCTGGGGAACGTCTACCGGAAGCTGGGAGTGTCGTCCCGCCGGGCGCTGATCCGGCAGTTCGGCGGATCGGCAGAACTACCGGGCTGACGCCCGGTCGTCGCAGGGGCCGGGGCCGCCCCGGGGGCGGCCCCCGCCCCGTTCCGCGGGTGGACCGCCGCCCGGTTCACCAGTCAGTTCTACGGATCCCCGGTGTGTGGCCGCCCCCCAAACTGGGCTCCATCCATCGGCAG